>CALFXO010000085.1 GCA_937958025.1 uncultured Syntrophobacteraceae bacterium | reverse complement strand
GACGGCATACGAGATATCCACTCGTGACTGGAGTTCAGACGTGTGCTCCCGATCTACCAGCTTTGATATTACCGCTCCGGACGATGACAAAAGATATATATTGGGATTGCCGTCCTTGGAAAGCGTCGCGGCCAGTTCGCTTCCACCGGGCCGCCACGCGGGCGTGATATTGAGCCCTGGAAATCCCGAAAGGAGCCGCTGAGAACCGTCGAACACATTCACCACGAAAAGCTGGGGCGTGTCGTTCTTATAGCTGCAAAAGGCGAGTTGCCCTCCGTCCTTGCTCCAGGCAGGGGACAGGTTGATGCTCTTGTTTTGCGTCACTGGCATCGGATTGCCGCCATCGAAATCCACGACATATATTTCCTTGGTTTGCCCCTGCACCTCCACAAAAGCGATTTTCGTTCCAAACACACCGCGCTCTCCCGTAAGCGCCATGATGATTTCGTCGGCAAAACGATGCACCATGCCCTTCCAGTCGCCGATGCGTCCGTCGTACGCTTTGCCAAGCACTTGTCGGCCCCCGACAACATCATACAGATACATTTCCATCTGTATATTGCCGCCCTGGATGGTGTAGCTGCCTCGCACAAGGAATTCCGACCCCAACCTTCGCCAGGCCGGAAAATCGATTTCTCCTTGCGCGACGCCAATGCTCTGGGGATCTCCCGGAAAACCCGTCGGGTCCAAGGTGCGAAAAAGGCCTGAGAAATCCAGATCTTTATTGAGCGTATCGGCAGCATCGTGCGCCACTTGGGCTTCAGCGCTAGACTGGCGCTTTATGTCCGGAACGGCGATGGGGATCTTCGCGAAAATGGGTTGATTGATGTCGATGTAAACACGCTGGGCGTTCGCCGCCGGGGGCCACGCGCAACAACAAAGAAAGCAGGCCAGCAAAAGGCCAGCATGCCTACTCCGGGCGTCTATTCTAAGCCGCATAGTGACAAACAATCCTCTTACCGGGCAATTGCTCCGGTGAATGGGGTTCACTCTTGAACCGGCGGAACCGCCGCTGCGCCGAGGAGAACCGTTTCTCCCAAAATGGGACGTTATTTTACAACGCCTCAGCGCAACATCGAAGGCCTCTATAATTGACGCAAAATGACCCTGGTCCTACGCCATATCTTCCGGGCGGAATCGTAGACCGATTTCCTCCTGAGGAGCAGAATAGACTTGCGGAAACGGCGGCAACGGGTCGGATTTTCTTACAGCCCGGATCACCGATTCATCAAAAAGAGCGTCGCCGGATTTCTTCTCGAACCGGATATCCAACACTTTCCCGTCCCTGCGGACTACAACTATCAAGATAGCTTCCAAGCTGTCCGTCTTCGCGGATTCGGGCAACCTCCACTGCTTTCGTATGATGTTGTATATCGATTTATAGTACATCTGCCGCGCAAGTCCGATTTGGGCGCTGTTATCCTCGCCAGAGCCCGCCGCAGGCGATCCTCCTTCCGAGCCGCCCGAGCCTGCCCCCTTGCCGGCCGTTCCTGCTCCGCCCTCGGCGCCCGCGCCGGACTCACCGGCTCCCTTGGCAGCTGCGGACGAGCCCTTGCCCCCTCCTCCTGATGCGCCGTCTCCGGTTGCCTTGGCATCCTTGCCTCCATTCTCGCCGGCGACGCCTTTGCCTCCAGCCTTGCCATCCTTCGCGGAGGCGTCCGACTTCCCGCCGGTGGCTTTGCCATCAGCGGACCCTTTCCCGTCGGAGGATGCTTTCGCCCCTTTAGCTTCCTTGGCGGCAGCCTCTTTGGCCGCAGCTTCCTTGGCGGCAGCCTCTTTGGCCGCAGCTTCTTTGGCGGCAGCCTCCTTGGCGGCAGCCTCTTTGGCGGCAGCTTCCTTGGCGGCAGCCTCCTTGGCGGCAGCTTCCTTGGCGGCAGCCTCCTTGGCAGCAGCTTCCTTGGCAGCAGCTTCCTTCGCGGCAACTTCCTTGGCCTGTTTTGCCTCGGATGCCTTCACGGACGCCTCGGTTCGTGTTGGCGGCGCTTCCTTCTTCTCCGTCTGTTCTACGGGCTTGGGCTTTTCCTGGGGCTGCTTTTTAACCGGCTCCGGTTTCGGAGGAGGAGCGGGCTTTGGCTTAGGCTCCGGTTTCGGCTTGGGAATCATCCTGTCTACGCTGTCTTCCACCGAAGGCGCCGATTTTTTCGATGCCACAGGAACATCGGCAGCCGCATATTTCTCTATCTTGGCATCAGCATTTGGCTCATCCATCTTCAGTCGCTTAACGGGAACTACGTCGGACGCCTTGGCGCTCGACGCAGTTTTGTCCGGAGTCCCCCCCCCCGCGGGTTCTTTGCTCTTCGCGCCTTTCGCGGGCTCAGGAGCCTTTTTTCCCGCACCTTCCTTCTTGGCTTTCATCGGGGCGCCTCCGCCAAGATCTTCCGCTCCCACGAGATTGACCGTGGTTGACGCCAGCGGGAGGCTCTTCGGTGATGGCTGCATTCCGGGAAGAAAGATCGCCAGACAGAGGACTGTCACATGCGTGAGAATGGACGCCCCCATTCCGAACGCCATATCCCCCCTGCCAGTTTTCCGGTGAGAGAACATCCATGCGTCCATGGCAGCAACCTCCTTACTGAGCGGCTTTTCTGCCCGAACCGTTGAGCGGCTCCGTAACCATTCCGATCTGACTGATTCCCGCCTGACGGATGGTGGCCATAACCCCAACCACCACCCCATACGGGACGTTCTCATCCGCCCTCAGGAAAACCCCCTGATTGGACGACTGCAAGTTATGGGTGAGCGCCGCAAGCTTCGCCCCCAGGCTCCCTTCGTCCACTTCGTTTTCGTTGATGTAGATCTTGCGGTCCTGCGCAACAGTCACCACGAGGCGCTCGTCTTCCGTGGGAATGGCTGGGCCCTCGGTTTGCGGCAGATTCACGTCTATGCCCTGTGTCATCATGGGGGCCGTCACCATGAAGATAATCAGAAGCACCAACATTACGTCCACAAACGGAGTTACATTTATTTCGGCGAGCATGCGCCCCTTGGATCCGTTTGTCTGCATCGCGATAATTCCTGCTTATATGATGTTGCGAATTGTTCGCCGCACTCAGTCGACGTTCGACTGAGAATCGCCCCCGGAGCCTTCCTGCTTGATGCGTCGCATCAGGTCGCGCTTCAGAAGGTTCATGAAATCCGCGGCGAAATAATTCATTTCGTTTTCCATTACACGAATGCGGTTAGTAAAATAGTTGTAAGCAACAACAGCCGGAATGGCCGCGGCAAGACCTATCGCCGTGGCCACCAGCGCCTCTGAGATGCCGGGCGCCACGACGGCGAGGTTGGCCGATCCCTTTACGCCAATTTCCTGAAAACTGGTCATAATGCCCCACACCGTTCCGAACAGGCCAATGAAGGGCGCGGTGCTGCCTGTCGTGGCAAGCAGCGGCAGAAAGCTCTCCAAATGCTGCGCCTCGGTGACGATGCCGCCCCTCATTGCCCGGTCCACGCTTTCCAGAAGCTCCTCGGGATGCAGCTTCACATCCTGGATGTTCTTTGCGTCGACCGACTTGTTCAGGCGATTTAGCTCCGTATAACCTATGCGAAAAATTTCGGCCACATGGCTATCCTGAAACGACTGAGTGTCTCTGTACAGAGCAGAGAGGTTCTTTCTCTGACGGAAGTAGTTAATGAACTGTTCCGATTCCTTCTGCACGCGGTGTAGCAGACGAAGCTTGATGAACGTGACCGCCCAGCATCCAAGCGAAAGGAGCATTAGCGCCGCAAGAATGCACTTTACCATGGGGCCCGCATGATGAATCATGTCGAGGACCCCGTCCCCTCCTCTCTGGTAAGGGGCCGCCACAGTTTCGGAGGCGGCGTATGCCGCCCCCACCAGGGTGTTCAAAAGCATCTCTAGTTCCTCTGCAAGGACGCCTTCTCATCCATAACGGCGAGAATGGAGGCCAAAGCCCTTCCCGCCGACTCGGCGATGTGAAGGTCCGTCATTTGATCGGTGAGCAATGTGGGCGTCGGATTGATCTCCAGAATGAAGGCTCCCTGCTTCTTGGCTATCACAGGCAGGTAAGATGCGGGAGCCACCGTCGCGGATGTGCCTACGACCAGCACAAGATCGCATTTCTCTATTTCGCTGATGGCGGCAGTGTGGGCTTGCGACGGTATGCCTTCTCCAAAAAAAACCACTTCGGGCCGCATGGGTCCTCCACACGGGCACTTCGGAAAACTGCCAGCAAGAGCGTCGAAGGCGATATCCTCCCTCTTGACCCGCCTTCCACACCCCTCGCACCGCAGCGTGCGATTGTGACCATGGAATTCTATCACAGTGCTGCTTCCGGCTCTCTGATGCAGGCTATCCACGTTCTGCGTAATGACCGCTTTTATAATGCCGCGCCTTTCAAGCTCCGCAAGGACGAGGTGCGCGGGATTGGCTTGCGCGCGCGTCAACATTTCGTCCATCTCGAACAGCATCTTCCACACCTTCGCCGGGTTCGCCTTGAAGGAGTCAATATCGGCGTACTCTGTGGGGTCGTAGCGGGACCAAAGTCCTCCGGCGCTCCGAAAGTCAGGAATTCCGCTCTCAACCGAAATGCCCGCTCCTGTAAGGGCTACTGCATAGCGACTCTGGACTAACCGGACAGCCGCCTCAAAAATTTTTTCCATACCCCTCCGAAAAGCTTTGAATTTCTAATGTCTTAAGTCCCCATTATCCTAGATGCCCCACACAGCCATGTCAAGGTGTTTCAGCAGTGTAAACCACCCCTCGGTCACGTCTGACTGCGGGCAACTATGTACTCTTCCTGAATGTAAAGATCAAGAGTATTGACGGATAAACAGAGGGCTCCTTATCGTGCGGTGCATAAAAGCAACTCTTCGGAGACGCAATGGATTTACTACGTTTCCGAATCGTATATAATTAACATTCGAGTGTTGCAGGATTCAAGTATTAACAGGGAGCCGCCGGCAAACGGCCTGCGGAGCGCCTCTCTGCGTTTAACGGAAACCGCGCCAAATGGAAGAAACAATGCGTATTGCCGATCTATTTGCCAGAGAAGCCGAGTGCCTCGGCAAGTCCATTGAAGCGAAGGGATGGGTGCGAACCATGCGGGAATCCAAGGCTGGCGTCAGCTTCATTGAGCTGAACGACGGCTCCTGCCTTCGCAGTCTCCAGGTTGTCGCCGACCAAGGCCATGCCGGTTATGCCAGCATACTTAAAGGAATAACAACCGGAAGCAGCATATGCGTTGAGGGAATGGTAAGTTCATCGCCAGGCAAGGGGCAGAACATAGAGTTGCGCGCCGAACGCATAGTGATGTATGGGGGAGCCGATCCCGCCAGATATCCTCTACAGAAGAAGAAGCATTCCTTTGAATTCTTGCGGGAAATCGGCCATCTTCGCCCCAGGACGAACACCATCGGGGCCGCGGCCAGGGTCAGAAGCCGTCTCAGCCAGGCGGTGCACCGATTCTTCGATGAGCGGGGTTTTGTCTATCTCAACACTCCCATCATCACTTCGAGCGACTGTGAAGGGGCGGGCGAGGTTTTTCGCATAACGACGCTTCCGCCGGGGGCGGGCGCCGCCAGCGGAGCGGAGGTTTCGGATCAGAAGGATTTTTTCGGCAAACCCGCCTATCTGACCGTCAGCGGCCAATTGCAGGCAGAAATATATGCTCTTGCGCTCGGCAGGGTGTATACGTTTGGTCCCACCTTTCGGGCTGAGAACTCCAATACCAGCAGACACCTCGCGGAGTTCTGGATGATCGAGCCGGAAATGGCTTTCGCGGACCTTGCCGACGACCTGGCGCTTGCAGAGAGCTTCGTTAAATCGCTTGTCCAAACGGTCTTAACGGATTGCCAGGAAGACCTAGATTTTTTCCAACGCTTTATCGAACCCGATCTGATAAACGCCCTGGAATCGGTCGTTGTGAATCCTTTCGAGGTTATCACGTATACGGAAGCGGTTCGGTTGCTGAAAGAGTCGGGCGAAACGTTTGCTTTTCCAGTCGAGTGGGGCCATGATCTTCAGGCCGAGCACGAACGGTTCCTTACGGAAAAGACTTTCCGAAAGCCGGTTGTGGTGACGGATTTTCCGAGATCTCTCAAACCATTTTATATGCGGGTGAACGACGACGAAAAAACAGTGGCAGCCATGGACATCCTGGCCCCACGAATCGGAGAGATCATTGGAGGTTCACAAAGGGAAGAACGCCTGGACGTGCTCCTCGAACAAATGCGATTGAAGGGTGTTTCCGCTGACGACTACAGGTGGTATGTAGAACTCAGGGAATTCGGTTCGGCTCCGCATGCTGGATTCGGTTTAGGGCTGGAGCGCATGGTGCAGTTTGCAACCGGCCTCTCCAATATTCGTGATGTCATTCCTTTCCCCAGGACTCCGGGGCATGCCGACTTCTAGCTTACGCCGCGTAGGAGCGCAAGGCTCTTCGTCGGTTGAAGCAACACGGTGTGCGGCCGGTTGCAAGGGCATTCGCCTTCCCGGCCGTTCATGGATTCCCGCGCCTCGTCAAACGGTTTCCCCGCCTTGAGCCATTTCCCGAAGAAGTCGCAGGGATTCACGCGCGTCATTGGGATCCAATCTATGGAGGGCAAAGCCGGCGTGCAGAATAACAAAATCCCCCACCTGCACGTCTCCGGGAGGCAGCAGCATGAGCGACGCCCTCCGGATGGCTCCTCCAACTCGTACGTCAGCCATATCCTCATCGATTTTAATTACTTCAGCGGGTATTGCCAAGCACATGTCACTCCGCCTTTCTCACATCGCAGCGCGGGCTTATCAGGCTCCGCCTTCCAACTTCTTGTACGATCCGCCCGCAATCTCTATTTCATTTAAAACCGCATCTATCAACTCTGACATTTTCGACCGAATGACAGCAGTCAACTCATCCCCCCACGGCGATATGTCTTCGGGCTCCACTCCAATGACAACCGTTTCCGGTCGGTTCCCGAGGAGTTCAGCATACGCGAGGGTTTCAAGCATATCCAGTTGATGAATCGAATTTTTGAACGTCACGCGAGCATTCAGCGCTTCGGCTGGCAGTCTGTACAGCGTCCCTGGAGACGAACCGTACTGAACGGCGTCGACCACGATCACATAATCCGCCGAAAAAATGGGGTCAAGAAGTCGCAGCCCTAAGGCGCCGCCGTCCATAAGCTCCACGTTTGGAGAAAAGCTGAAGCGCTGCTGCAAGGCCTCCACCACTCGCACCCCGACGCCCTCATCGCGCAGCAGTATATTCCCCACCCCCAGCACCAGTATGCGCTTGTGTTCCATGAGAATGGCTCTTAACCCGAGAGAACAATAGAAAGTTTGGCGGGAGCCCTCGTTCGAGGCGCCTCCCGCCTCTAAGTATCAAACCCGCAAAAAATAGTTGCTTAATAGCGGCAAAACCATGGCCGCATTAAAGCACCTTGAACTTGTACACCTCGTTCGTTTGAGGATCTATTACGTGAACGCCGCACGCAATGCAGGGATCAAACGAATGCACCGTGCGCAGGACTTCCAGGGGCCTCTTGGGGTCGGCCACGGGCGTTCCTATAAGCGCCTCCTCTACCGGACTCAGCTTATCCTTGCCGCACCTGGGGCCAAGATTCCATGTCGACGGCACCACCAATTGGTAGTTTGCGATCTTCTTGTCCTTGATGTCGATCCAGTGGCCAAGGGCGCCGCGCGGCACGTCATTCAACCCCGCCCCAGCGCCAGATTCCGGCATTTCGTAGGTCTGATAAATCTTGGAATCGCCTTTCTTTAGGTTTTCCACCAGTTCGCCGATCCAGCCTTCCATCGCGTCCGCGATAATTTTGGTCTCGAGTGCGCGCGCCGCTGTCCTGCCAAGCGTCGAGAAAAGCGCGTCCACCGGCGCCCCCAGAGCCTTCAGAAGACCATCGACAGATTTCTTCGTCGCCTCGTGGCCCTTGCCATATGCTATCAGCACTCGCGCAAGCGGTCCCACTTCCATGGGCTCATCCTTGTAACGCGGCGCCTTCATCCAGCTGTAGCGAGTCTCCACGTTAAGTTTTTCATACTTCGGCTTCGTTTCGCCCTTGGACGGAGGCAACGCCCCATCGCCTTCGTACCAACTATGCTTCACATGCTCGCTGATCTGCGAAATATCGACGTCCTGAATCTGGTTGACAGCGCGCTTGAAGACGGCCCCGCGCGGAAAGAACAGGCTTTCCGGCTCCTTGTCGCTCTGCGGAAAATCTCCATAGGTGAGAAAATTGGTCGTACCGCCGATCTTAGCCCAATCCTTGTAGAAGCCAGCCACCGCAACCACGTCCGGAAGGTAGACGTTGTCAATGAACTGCTTGGTTTCTTCCCAAAGGTACTTAAATTCCGCGATCCGGGCGGCATTGAGATCCGTGGCGCAGGTGACGCCTCCCACGACCAGGCTTTGAACGTGCGGGTTCTTGCCTCCGAAAATAGCGTGCAATTGAGCGGTGCGCGCCTGCTGCCGCAGGGCCTGAAGGTAATGAGCCGCCGCAAGAAGGTTCACTTCCGGCGGAAGCTTGTACGCCGGGTGTCCCCAGTAGCCGTTAGAGAAAATGCCGAGTTGGCCGCTATCAACAAACTTCTTAAGCCTCCCTTGCACCGCCGCGAAATCGCTCACACCGCTGTTGGGCGCCTGTGAGGTCTTGTTGGCAATGTCCGCGGTTTTCTTCACATCCGCCTTCAGCGCGCTCACGATGTCCACCCAATCGAGGGCGTGCAAATGATAGAAGTGGACGATATGATCGTGCAGGAACTGAGAGCCAAGGAGAAGATTTCTAATCAGGCGGGCATTGGGAGGGATCGTCACCTTCACGGCGTCGTCGACGCAGCGAACAGAGGCAAGACCGTGCACATAAGTGCAAACGCCACAGGCGCGCTGAGTGAAAAGCCATGCGTCTCTCGGGTCGCGGCCTTGTAATATCAACTCCAGCCCACGGAAAAGCGTCGAACTGCTCCATGCGTTCTTGACCTTCCCATTGGCTACTTCTACTTCTATCCTCAGGTGCCCCTCGATGCGGGTTATCGGGTCGATCACAACTCGTTGCGTCATTAATCGCTCTCCTGTCTACAGAGATTTGTAAAATGGCGACATCTTGTCCCAGAAATCCGGCTCGCTGCACCCGATGCACGGATGCCCGGCCTGCACGGGCCAACTCTGGCGATCGTTGAATCTCACCGAAGGACAATTGTTGTAAGTCTCGGGCCCCTTGCACCCCATATTGTACAGGCAATACCCCTGTCGCGCTTCATCGGAGTCAAACGACTCGACAAACTCGCCATTCTCGAAATGGGAGCGCCGAGGGCACTGGTCATGAACCGTCTGCCCGTAAGCGAAAAGCGGGCGTTTCAAGGAGTCAAGCTCCGGCAGCTTACCAAAGAGGAGAAAATTCACTACGGTTCCGACAAGATTTATGGGATTGGGAGGACAACCCGGAATTTTCACCACAGGCGTCTTCAGCGCATCCCCAAGCGCCTCTTCCAACGAGACCGCGCCGGAGGGGTTCGGAGCAGCGTGCGCCACTCCGCCAAATGACGAGCATGTTCCAATGCAGATGTTGGCCAATGCCTTGGGACACACTTCCTTGGCGATCTCAAGCATGGGCTTTCCACCCACCATGCCCCAGGCCCCGCCGTCCGCCATCGGAATCGCACCGTCAACTATACATATGAACTTGCCTTCGTGTTTCTTGACCGTCGCTGCAAGCGCATCCTCCGCCTGAGTTCCGGCGGCCGCCATTATCGTTTCATGATAGTCTAGAGAAATAATGTCCAAAACGAGTTGGTCAATCCAAGGGTATGACGTTCTCAACAACGACTCGGCGCATCCCGTACACTCAGAGAATGCAAGCCACACGACGGGCGGACGATTTTGCGCAACGAGCGCCTCCGCCACCTTGGGCGCAAGAGATGGCCCAAGCCCCATTGCAGCCGTAACCATCGTACAGAACTTTAAGAAGTCCCTTCGTGAAACTCCCTGTTCCTCCAGCTCTTCATAGAAGAAATCCTTTGTTCTCATCGGCTCCTCCACAAGTGATTCATGTTCAAATTATTCGGATAGCCAGCCCTTGCATTCTCTAAATGATACATCAATGAACTCCCGCTCACTTGCGCCCAATCGGGTGCAAGAAAACCAGCGCGACAAGGGGCGCCGCCTTAGAGGAAGCGCATCGGCGGAGGCCTCTTTCCAGGGTTTCGCGCTATACCGGTCGCAAAGCATTGTGGCGGATTCGCATTTAAAAGGGATTTTTTCAGCAGAGGGGATGCATCGCAACAGCAAATCCAGCGACTCGATGCCCGCACCGGTTTTTAACCTAGCACTGGAGAGAGGGCAAGTCAATGGTTGAAAAGTATGTAAGTTATTGTGAAAAAAGCAATTCGAGCGATTCCCCGAGACGCTCTCGCGCTTCGCAGAAAATACACTCTAAGTGCAGCTCCAGAGAATTAGGTCGGGATTGGGTGGGCTTCCCTCGGATGCATTTGTTCACCTTCTTATGTGGAGCTGTACTTAAGACGCGCACGGATAGATACAGGGGATAAAACGACAAACGGCCGCGAGAACTAACTCTCGCGGCCGTTTGCCGTTGAAAGAAGGGGGGTTATGAGGTCTACCACCGATTGGACTGTCAGGCTCAGGCCAACCGCATTCCAACTTCCACTACAACGGGATTTCAGCTACAGCTACTACAGACGAAGGAAAAGGAACCTTAATTGCATGGCAACAGTAAAGCTCACATTACAACGATCCACCGCAACAAAGAGATCTCACTCGAAGTTTGGTCGAGATTCTTACAGTCTCCGCATGCGTTCCACACGAGTCTTGGGTTTCCGATAACCCCCTCTCCAAGCCGGAACAGGACAGGCGCACCTTTTGAGAGCGACTATTGCGCTTCGCTTCGCCATTTCCACTCTGATAAGCCATTCGCATTTCACCACACGCAGATGAAAGCGCAATCTCAAGATCAACAGGATCGAATGGCTTCTTCAGGTAAGAATGGATTCCGCTACACAACAGCTCTTTCGCCACCGCCTGATAATCATACGCAGAAATCATCACAACGGGAATGCCAGGCGCAACTTGAGTCAATCGCTTCAACAGGGTGAAACCGCTCGCATCAGGAAGATGATAATCAACTATCGCTACATCGTGACGTTGAGCTTCCGCAAGCACTAGAGCTTCCTGAGCAGTGGCGCAGCTATCGTAGGCGTATCCGCCCCGTTCCAAAAAACCTTCCAAAGAGCGTCGCAATGGACCTTGATCTTCAACTAACAGCACTCGATTTTCCACGCTCGCATCCTATCTTGCTCTTCTTTCGAGTTTCTAGTAATGCAATGGGCGTGCCACCTCGCCTCATCCACAGAATCCATGGAGAAATACGCATATTCGCCAATCGAACAGCCTTGTTCTTGTGTAATATTATTGAAAAAAGAGACGGAAATCCGATAAAAATTGCGTGAAATACCTATTTAGCAATATATATCAAAATATTATAATTATAAATAATATTATTCAATTCCGCTTTTTCTGGATTATTTTGTTGACCCCTCCAAACCAAGCTTCTTCAATCTGTAGGTCAAAATATGCCTTTCAATTTTCAGGAAACGCGCGGTCTTGGATTTGTTCCTGCCGCATTTCCCATAGGCCTGCCGGATGACCTCCCTCTCGACATCTTCAAGCCCGATTCCCTCTTCCGGCAGCTCTATACGCAAGTTGCCGCTGAATATGGCCATAGTCCCCGGCTCCTGCTGCTGAGGCGTCAGGAAACGCAAATGAGACTCCAGGATAGTCTCCTCGTTTTCCAAAAGCACCACCCGCTCGATGGCGTTTCGTAGTTCGCGCGCATTCCCCTGCCAGGAATGTTGCTGAAGCACGCGCTTTGCTTCAGGACTTATGGAGCGAAAGCGTTTCCCGTATTTGTCGTTGAACTGTTCCATGAAAAACTGCGCCAAGGGTAGTATGTCTTCAGGGCGCCGTCGCAGCGGAGGCAACTCAATCTGCACTGTCGCCAGACGGAAATAGAGATCCTTGCGAAAGCCTCCCCGCTCCGCCCGATGCCATAAATCCTGGTTGCATGCAGATACGATGCGCACATCCACCTGCCGCTTGCGGGTTCCTCCAAGAGGGAAAAATTCCTTTTCTTCCAGCACGCGCAACAGCTTGGCCTGAATTTCCGGATGAAGGTCCGCCACTTCGTCAAGAAAGAGCGTGCCGCCATTGGCGACTTCGAGAAGTCCTTCCTTTCCATCTGCTCTGGCGCCGGTGAAGGCGCCCCTTTCATAGCCGAACAACTCGCTTTCTATGATCTCGGCGCTGAATGCCGCGCAATTCAATGCGACGAATGGGTGGTCAGACCGGGGACTATTCGCGTGGATGAGCCGTGCGAAAAGCTCCTTTCCCGCCCCGCTTTCCCCCTGGAGCAGCACGCAGGCGTCGCGACTCTGAGCGCTTTTGATGGCAAGCATCTGGGCGTCGAGAAAAAGCGCGTTTCTGCCGACAAGATGGCCGACTTTTTGCAACCTTTGCACTTCGTTGCGCAAACGATCTACTTCGTTCTTCAGACCCGCATACTCGAGGGCATTCTGAACAGTCAGATCGAATTCGTCGATGTCTATCGGTTTCACCAGGTAATCGAAGGCGCCCTGCTTAATGGAGAGCACCACATCCCTGACCTGTTCGTAGGCCGTAACCATTACGACGGTGGGTGAAGGACGCAACGCCTTGATGCGCGGCAGCAGCTCCAGCCCGCTGACATCCGGGAGCCCGATGTCGAGCAGGATGAGATCCGGCTCTTCCCGGATTGCCAGTTCCATCCCTTTGGCGCCGGTTTCCGCGTCAAAAACGGCGTAATCCTTTTCCAGAAACCTGTGGAGAGCCGTCCGGAATGGAGCTTCATCGTCAATAAGGAGAATCTTCTGTTTTTTTCGCATGCTGTTTCCGTCAGAGTCCGGGACCGCGTCTCCAGCGGGCAAGTCCCGTGTCGTCCGGCTCTGCTGCTGGACCGGATGGATCACCATTTGCCTGATTCGGTCAAGCATCTTACACCAGCAAGGCGGGAAGGCCAAGCGTCAGACGTTTGGCGACTCCTGTCGTGAATTTCTCATATTGCAGTTTTTTGCGGGTCATGCAATCTTATACTCATTAGACGCCCGCCGGACAGCGTTCCGACCGGGTTATAAGCGAACCACCTATGCGAGGAGTCCAGGCTATGGAGGCGTGCAAGAGGGGTGTTGGTTTGATTCCAGGGATGCTTTCCGCGATATGGATCATCCTGGCGGTGAGCGCAACGGTGAGCATTGCGCAGCAGGAGGCCGCGCCTCCGCCGGGGGCTGCGGCGACCGAAGCCCCAGCGGTCGCGCCCGCTACGGAGCCCCCAGCGCAGGCGACGGGCGATTCGGCTATTCCCGAAGCGACCTTGCAGGAGCTTCAGGCAGGCGAAGAACTAACGCCTCCCCCTCTTTCCGCTTCCGCATCCCTCAAGAGGAAGGAAATGCTTCTGGCCCTGCAAAAGGAGTCCTTCACCTACGCCCCTGATATGTTGAACGATCCTTTCGTATCCTTTATTGTTCCGGTGAAGGTCGCCCAGCCCGAAATGAACCTCGGCGACGACCTCCCTCCCGAACCCCCGAAACCGCTCACCCCTCTACAACGCATGAGCCAGGGAGAGATTGAAAGGGGCCTGAAGGCCATTCTATGGGGCGACATGGGAAGACGCGCCATAATTGAGGATAGCGCGGGTAAAGGATATATCGTAAGCGTAGGAACTCTCGTGGGGGGCAACAACGGCTTTGTCGCGGAAATCTTCGACGACCGTCTCCTCATCCAGGAAGAGACTTGGGACAAGAACACCAAGAAGTATGAACCACACAACGTTATGATACGGCTCAGCAAAAAAGAGAACAGCTGAGAGCGTCAGGAAATTTCCACATCCAAACCCTCGGCGTCATCCAAACCAACGCTTTGTGGAGAGAGACCCAGACTCCATCTCTCCACAAAGCGCGTCTCATTTTTCACCCGGTTTTCATTTGCCTCTAAGAATGGCGAAAAGCAAAAGGACCGCCCCCGCCGTTATCGCACTGTCAGCCACATTAAAGGTGGGCCAGTGGTGCGCGCCCACATAAACGTCCAGGAAATCCACCACCTCGCCAAACCGCAACCGGTCGATCAGGTTTCCTAAAGCCCCGCCAAAGAGGAGCGCCAGGGCCGATTTCTGCCAGAAATCTCCTGCTGGCGCCTTCCTGTAAGCGTAAGAAATGATCCCAAGCCCCGCAAAGCTCATGCAGATGAAAAATAGCCGCCGCCAAGCGGGATCGGCCCCGGCGAGGAGACTAAAAGCCGCGCCCGTGTTGTGGACGTGGGCCAGATTAAAGAACCCCGGAATAATCTCAATTACGCTATGGATCTCCATAAACCGAAGCACCAGGAACTTGCTGAACTGATCCAGCAAAACGACGATCCCACCAATTACCAGCAAGAACCCCATGGTTTATTCCGTCTCCCGCATCCCGTCGTCTTTTCGCAGCCTCACGGAACCCGCTGCTTCCGCGTGTTTTCCTTTAGATCCTTGCACCGGCGGTCAAAACATCATAGCAGCGGTTGCAGAGGGTCGGATGGTCTTCATGGCTTCCCACGCTTTCGTCCCGCACCCAGCAGCGTTCACACTTGGGAGCAGAGGACGATTCCACTTGAATTTTAACCCCCGGGATCTCAATCGATTCCACGGCGTTCAAGAGGTCGCCAGGAGCCTCAAGAGTCACTTTCGATACGATGAATACGGATCGAAGAAGCTCCAAATCCGCGAAAGAAACCGCCTGCATGTCCGCCGGAAGCGCGAGCCGCACCATGGCGTCGAGGGGATGCCCTATTACTTTTGCCTTCCGCGCTTCCTCCAGAGCCTTCGTGACTTCGCCTCTCAAGTTGAGGATCACCTGCCAGCGGCCCCCCAACGCCTCATCACGACACGCGGGATCGACCTCGGGGAAGCTTTCCATATGCACGCTTTCGCTTTTTCGGTGGGGCATGCACCACCAGGCCTCCTCGGCCGTAAACGAAAGTATGGGCGCCATGAGTTTGAGGAGCGCGGTCAGGATCGTGTAGAGCGCCGTTTGGGCGGATCGCCGCGCCGGACCGTCCGTCGTCGATATGTATAGCCGGTCCTTCAGGATGTCCAGATAGAATGCGCTGAGATCCACCACGCAATAATTGTAGATTGCGTGGTGCACTCGGTGAAACTCGAAACGTTCATAGGCCTTGCGGATCTTCTCTATAAGGTCCTGCAATTGGAAGAGCGCGAAACGGTCCAACTCTTCCATCTGCTGGTAAGGCATTGCGTCCTTCGCCGGATCAAAGTCGCTGATGTTTCCCAGGATGAACCGGCACGTGTTTCTGATCCGCCGGTAGGCTTCGCTCAGGCGTTTCAGGATGTCCTGAGAAATGCGGATGTCATCGCGGTAGTCTTCCCCGGAGACCCAGAGCCTCAGGATCTCGGCGCCGAACTGCCGGATGATCTCCTCAGGGGCGATGACGTTCCCGAGGGACTTCGACATCTTGTATCCCTGACCGTCGACAACGAAGCCATGCGTCAAAACAGCCTTATAAGGGGCGACGCCCCGCGTTCCAACAGCTGTCAGAAGCGAGGAATGGAACCAGCCCCTATGCTGGTCGCTGCCTTCGAGATAAAGGTCGGCCGGGCTCCGGAAGTGGGGTCGCTTCTCAAGAACCGCCGCGTGCGACACTCCCGAATCAAACCACACGTCCAGGATGTCCATTTCCTTTTTGAAGGAGCTTCCGCCGCATTTGTCGCACACGGTCCCCGCTGGCAGAATTTCCTCCGGGGTCTTACTGAACCAGCAATCCGCCCCTTCCTGCTCGAAGAGGGCCACGATGCGCTCGAAAGCTTCCTCGGAAGCCAGCATCTCCCCGCAGTCCTTGCAAAAAAAGACGGTTATCGGAACACCCCAAGAGCGTTGCCGCGAGATGCACCAGTCGGGGCGGTTGGCGATCATGTTGTGGATGCGATCCCGCCCCCAACTGGGAATCCACTCGACCCGCTCTATCCACTCCAGCGCGCTCTTGCGGAGCCCCGTTTTGTCCATCGATATGAACCATTGCTCCGTCGCCCGGAAAATAACAGGTTTCTTGCAGCGCCAGCAGTGAGGATAGCTGTGTTCGACGCCCTTTTCAATGATCAGTTTGCCCTTCTCCTCTAGCTTGGCAATAACCGCCTTGTTCGCGGCAAAGACAGGCTGGCCCGCGAAAAACTCCACGTCCGAGGTGAACTTACCCTCGTCATCAACTGGCGAATAGACCTCCAGACCATACTCGAGGGCCATCTCATAGTCTTCGCGCCCATGGCCAGGAGCTGTGTGGACGCACCCCGTACCAGCCTCGAGCGTCACATGGCCTCCGAGTACGATGACCGACTCGCGGTCGAGGAAAGGATGCTCGCACTTGAGCCCCTTCAGCTCCTCCGAGCGGAAGGACCGCACGATGGACCAGTCGTCCACCTTGAAGGTCTTCATGCAGCTTTCAAGAAGACCCTCCGCCATTATCCAGGTTTCATCCCCCACCTTCACGGCGACGTATTCAAAGTCGGGATGGAGCGTGATGGCGAGGTTCGCCGGGAGCGTCCATGGGGTGGTGGTCCATATAATGACGTGCACAGGGCCGTCTCCAAGTTCCGGGAACTTGGCGCGCCCATCCGCCTTCAAGGGAAATTTCACATAGATCGAAGGCGAGGCATGATTGTGGTATTCAACCTCCGCCTCCGCCAACGCGGTTCCGCAGCTCGAACACCAATAGATGGGCTTCTTGCTCTTGACGACGCTGCCAGCCTTGAAGAAACGCCCCAGCTCTCTCGCGATGGTCGCCTCGTAGTCGTAGGACATCGTCAGGTATGGATTCTCCCATTCTCCGAGCACCCCGAGCCGCTTGAATTCCGCACGCTGAATATCAATGTACCGCTTAGCGTATTCACGACAATAACCACGGATTTCCACTTTGCTCATGGATTTCTTGCGCGGTCCGAGTTCTTTGTCCACATGGTGTTCGATCGGCAGTCCGTGGCAATCCCATCCAGGAACATACATCGAATTGAAACCACTCATCTGACGGCTCTTAATAATCATGTCCTTGAGGATTTTGTTGAGGGCCGTTCCGAGGTGGATGTTTCCATTGGCGTATGGAGGGCCGTCGTGAAGAATGTAGGGTTCGCGGGTTTCGCTCTGGATCCTCAGCTGCTCGTATAGCTTCATTTCCTCCCACTTGGCGAGGAGCTCGGGCTCCCGTTTGGCGAGGTTGGCCTTCATGGGAAAAGCGGTTTGCGGTAGATTCAGCGTGTCCTTATAATCCATATTGCATGCTCCTCTCGGGTTTCAATTCTTGGGCGTAGAGTCCGCGCCGGGCGCATCTTTGCGCGCGGTTGGACAGTGTACAGAGCAAGGCGCGGACTGAAAGCCTAAAAATTAAACGCTCTCTTCTAACATATGGCGGCTTCATGTCAAGCTGTTAAACATAGCACACCCCACGAAATAAAAAACCCCCTTGGTCCGCAGTCGCGGCGGACCAAGGGGGTTTTATGGTGTATTCGCCTATTCCGGCGTCGGATCATGCATCAGGGAAGATCGCCGGTCGCCCCAGCGACTACCCTCTCCTAGTACATGTCGCCTCCGGGAGGCATTCCGCCCATGGGCGGCATCTTGTCCTTATCCCTCGGAAGCTCGGCGATCATGCATTCCGTCGTGAGCATCAGGGCCGAAACGCTGGCCGCATTCTGAAGCGCGGAGCGGGTGACCTTCGTCGGATCAATGACGCCGTCCTCAATAAGGTCGCTGTAGGTGCAGGTGTCGGCGTTGAAACCGAAGGAGCCTTGGCCGCTCTTCACCTTTTGCACCACCACCGAGCCCTCTTCGCCGGCGTTGTTGGCGATCTGGCGAGCAGGCTCTTCAAGGGCGCGCCTAACGATGTTGACGCCGAGTTGCTCGTCGCCTTCCAGCTTAAAACCATCGAGAACGGATACGCAGCGCAGATAAGCCACTCCGCCCCCAGGCACTATGCCCTCTTCCACCGCGGCGCGCGTCGCGTTCAGTGCGTCTTCGACGCGAGCCTTCTTTTCCTTCATCTCGGTCTCGGTCGCCGCGCCGACGCTGATGACGGCCACGCCGCCGACCAGCTTCGCCAGACGCTCCTGGAGCTTCTCGCGGTCGTAGTCGCTCGTGGTTTCCTCGATCTGGGCGCGAATCTGACGCACGCGGCCTTCAAGCGCCTTGCGGTCGCCGGCGCCGTCCACGATCGTCGTGTTGTCCTTGTCGATCCGGATCGTCTTGGCTCTTCCGAGGTCGCCCAGACTCGCGGTTTCCAGGCGGATGCCCTTCTCTTCGCTGATGACCGTGCCGCCCGTCAGGACCGCGATGTCTTCCAGCATGGCCTTGCGGCGGTCGCCGAAGCCGGGGGCCTTCACCGCGCTCACCTGGAGCGTTCCACGCAGCTTATTGACCACCAGGGTGGCAAGCGCCTCCCCCTCGATGTCCTCGGCGATGATGAGCAGCGGACGGCCCATCTTGGCGACCTGCTCCAGAATAGGGAGAAGGTCCTTCATGCTGCTGATTTTCTTCTCGTTGATGAGGATGAGCGGATCGCTCAGGAGGACTTCCATCTTCTCGGGGTCGGTTACGAAGTAAGGGGAGATGTAACCGCGATCGAACTGCATTCCTTCCACCACTTCCAGGGTGGTTTCCATGCCCTTGGCTTCCTCGACCGTGATGACGCCTTCCTTGCCGACCTTGTTCATGGCTTCCGCGATAATATTTCCGATCGTGGCGTCATTGTTGGCGGAAATCGTTCCGACCTGCGCGATTTCCTTCTGGTCCTTGGTGGGCTTGCTGATCTTCTTGAGTTCTTCGATAACGGCCTGGACGCTCTTCTCGATGCCACGCTTCAATGCCATCGGGTTCGCGCCCGCCGCGACCAGCTTGGAGCCTTCAAAATAGATCGCCTGAGCCAGGATGGTCGCAGTCGTCGTGCCGTCGCCCGCGACGTCGCTGGTCTTGCTCGCGACTTCACGCACCATCTGCGCGCCCATGTTCTCGAACTTACCTTCAAGCTCGACTTCCTTCGCCACGGTCACGCCGTCCTTCGTGACGTTAGGACCGCCGAAGCTCTTCTCAATCACGACATTGCGCCCTTTGGGGCCAAGGGTGACCTTGACGGCGTCCGCAAGGGTGTTGATTCCGGTGAGCAAGGCTTCGCGAGCCTTTACATCATATACGAGTTGCTTAGCCATGGAAAACATCTCCTTAGATATCAAAAAGAGTGGATCTCTCGATCAATCTGTTGATTCAGCGCGAAAAGCATGAAGCGGCGTCGATTCGCCCGATCCTGAACCGTTATTCGATGACGGCCAGAATGTCGTCCTCGCGCATAATGAGCACTTCTTCGCCTTCGATCTTGACTTCCGTTCCCGAATATTTGCCGAAGAGAACGCGGTCGCCGGCTTTGACATCCAAAGGCTTCCGGGAGCCGTCTTCCTGCACTTTTCCGGCGCCCGCCGCGATGATTTCACCCTGGATGGGCTTTTCCTTTGCGCTGTCGGGGATGATGATGCCCCCCGCGGTTTTCTGTTCTTCGTCCATTCGCTTGACCACGACTCGGTCATTGAGCGGCTTAAGCTTCATCGGTTCAACTCCTTTGTTTCAGTTTATCAGCTGCAACGCAAGCACCCGCCGCCGAACCCAGGCAACGAACTACTAGCACTCTCCTTCAGTGAGTGCTAGTATAATCACTCACCCCATTCTTGACAAGAGGCATCGCTGGCGAAACTGGAAAAAAAATGGAAAACATAGCTCCACCCAGTTCGGAACGGTGCGCTTCGATGCGCCCGCCTGCGCCCTTCACCAACTGATAAACAATGCTGAGTCCAAGCCCCATTCCCTTTTCTTTCGTCGTAAGGAATGGTTCGAACAGCTTGACCCGAACCTCATCTGCTATGCCGGGGCCGCTATCTTCAATGTCGATGCGCACTTCCTCCTCGTTTACTTCGCGATTCATACTCGACCACCCTACGCGAACGCTGAGGAGGCCCCCATCCGGCATGGCCTCCAGGGCATTCTCGAGAAGGTTCCAGAGGATCTGTCGGAAGTGGTGGGAGTCCATTTCGATCGTGGGCTCGCAATCGAACTGCGCCTTTATGGAATGCGACACAGCAGCTCGTCCCTGCGTCTGAAGAAGAGATATGATTTCCCGTATTGCACCGGATACCGGAATAGAATCGTGCTTCCCAGGCTTCTGAACGCCCTTCGACAACCACAAGAAGTCAACGACAAGCTCATTGATGCGACCGATCTCCCGATGAACAATCTCCAAAAGGCGAGTCTTCAAGGAGACAGGCGCGCTGGATTCGTTCTGGAGCAACTGAACGGCGCCGCTCATCGCGGCAAGAGGGTTTTTGATTTCGTGGGCGATTTCCGCAGCGATTCTCCCGGCGAACGCTAGATGCTCCATGCGGCGCATGTGATCTTCCATTGTCCTCAATTGTGTGAGATCCTGGAAAATTATAATCCAACCGTAGGGATTTCTATCGGCTTCCTCAAGGGTCGAAATGGAATAACCGAGGCATATGTTCCCCCCGGACGGATGTGCATAAGTCAATTCCAACCGCTCAAGCCGGTTGTTTGGTTGCACGGGAGAATGACGGGTGGGGGTGTGGAGGCCGGGAATAACCTCGGAGATGCTCCGCCCAGCTATCTTTTCGGATTCAAGTCCCAAAATCTCCTGGACGGAGCGATTGTGGAAAACGACGTCCCCCTGCAAGTCGACTGTCAGCAACCCGCTGCCAATGCTCTGAACGATGTTTCGATGCAGCATCTCCAGTTGGTCGAGGTCTTCTTTCTGCTTGCGCAACTGAGCGTGAGACTCCCGAAGCCCTTCCGCCAGATAGCCGCTGAGGCCCGCAACGATGTAAAACGCAGCAATGTTCATGAGCAGACTGTGGAAATAAACGCCGCTATCCGTTACCCCGGGACTCCCCACGACAATGCGAAGAGGTGAGATTACGTCGAAGTACTGTAGATCGAGCAACGTCCCATAGGAGAGCGTGCACACGGATGCGACCCAAATGCTTCCACGCCGGAGCAGGAGTAGCGCAGCGCTGATGATTACGGGCATGTAGAGGAAGGAGAAAAGACTTTCGACGCCCCCCGATAAGAAAATGAGACCTGTCACCGCCTCCACGTCGAAAAGCAATTGAATATAGGCGAAGCGTCTGATGTTCTTGACATGCTTGAGGCTAAGGGCCGCAACCACTGTGAATGTGAATAGTGCGCAGCAAAAGAAGTAAAGAGGCTGCAGGTGGGCGGCAAGAAGATCCGTCGATCGTCTGCTTTGAACGAGGAGCGTGAGAACAAGAAAAAAAATCGCCAGCAAAAGACGAAATAGAAGGAGCCCTTGCAGGCTCCTTTTCTGCGGATCTTCACGCTTCTCAATCTCACAGCCGGATTGCGGCAATGGTTTTGTAGTATCCACTAGCCTCTTCCAACAGCGTCGGACAACTGGAATATCGGCAGGTACATAGCAACCAGCAACCCTCCGATAGTAACGCCAAGGAAGAGGATGAGCAAGGGTTCGATGAGGGACTTGAGAGACGCAACCGCCACGTCAACCTCTTCGTCATAGAAATCGGCGATCTTCGACAACATCGCATCCAGCGCCCCGGTGGATTCGCCGACGGCGATCATCTGAACCACCATGCTGGGAAAAATCTTTGTCTCATGAAGAGGCTCGGCTACCGTGCGTCCTTCGGAGATGGAGACCCTCGCCTTGACGATGGCCTTCTCTATGACTGTGTTCCCCGCAGTGGCCGCAACGATGTCCAGGCTGTCGAGGATGGGGATGCCGCTAGCCAACAAGGTGCCCAGGGTTCGGGTGAAGCGGGCAACGGCAACCTTTTTGAGCAGTATGCCGAACACGGGAAGGTTGAGGAATAGTTTGTCCGTTATCTCCCGCCCCCTCTTGGTGTTCCGAAATCGCTTGGCTAGCACCGCCGTTAAGAATCCCCCCAGAAAGATCCAGTGGATGTAATCCTGAAAGAACTTGCTCAGGTTCATGACAAAGACCGTCGGTGCGGGCAGGGCCTTGCCGACGCTGCTGAAGATCTGGGAGAAAACGGGAATGACGTAGACCAGGATGACGATGACGACAAGGATCGCGATGCTGATAACCACCGCCGGGTAGGTCATCGCGCCTTTTATCTCCCGTTTCAGCTTCGCGGCCTTTTCAATGTAAGTGGCGAGGCGGTTCAGGATCACATCGAGGATGCCGCCCACCTCTCCTGCCGCTACAAGCGAGACGAAGAGCGAGTCGAACGTCTTGGGGTGCCTCCTGAGCGCCTCCGAAAAGGTGGAGCCCTCCTCCACATCTCGCTGTATGCGGCCGATGATCCTTTTAAAGAGCTTGTCGCCCTGTTGTTCTTCAAGAATCTCCAGGCACTGTATGAGCGGCACGCCCGCATCGATCATAGTCGCCAATTGGCGAATAAAGATAACCAGGTCTTTTTCCTTGACTCGCGCCTGGAAAAACGGAATGAACTCCAGAAGGTCCTTCGGCTTCGGCTTCAGGGAAGACACCGTCACACCCTTGCGAAGAAGAACCTGTTTGGCCATCGCGATGCTGTCAGAGTCAATTTCGCCTTGCTGCTTGGCTCCTCTACGATCTGTTCCTTTCCATACGAAAATAGGCATTCTCAGACCTTTCCCAATGAAGGTTGTTGCAATATGTCTTCAGGGAGGGCGGAGTGGAGTCCGCCTCTTCTACGCCCTTGCGTTCTTTAATCCTTAACGGAGCACCGGAGAACCTCTTCCACCGACGTCGTTCCATCCTTAAGCCTTCGGATGCCGGACTGCCGAAGACTCAGCATCCCAAGGCGCATGGCGGATCGTTTTATCTCCGCCGCCGAACTGCCGACCAGCACAAGCTCTCGGAGTTCCTCATGCATCGGCATGACCTCGTAGAGGGCCACGCGTCCACGATAGCCGGTATGGTTGCACGCCGGGCAGCCCCTACCCCGGTAGCATGTGAAGGAGCCGAGGTCCTGCTCCGCGACGCCGAGATTGAGCAGCACTTCGGGCGGTGCATCCTCTTCGGTCCGGCACTGGCGGCACACGCGGCGCGCAAGTCGTTGCGCCAGAATAAGATTTGTTGCAGAGGCCACCAAAAAGGACTCCACCCCCATGTTAAGCAGTCGGTTGATCGTGCTCGGCGCGTCGTTGGTGTGCAAAGTGCTCAACACCAAGTGGCCTGTAAGCGCCGCCTTGGTCGCAACCTCGGCTGTTTCAAAATCGCGAATTTCACCCACCATGATGATATCGGGGTCCTGACGTAGGAAGGACCGCAGACCCGCCGCAAAATTGAGTCCGATAGACTCAATGATCTGCACCTGGTTGACGCCTGTGAGGTTGTATTCGACAGGGTCCTCCACGGTGGAGATATTGTGGCTGATCTTGTTCAAATCCGAAAGCGCGCTGTAAAGCGTTGTCGTCTTGCCGCTTCCCGTCGGCCCGGTCACCAGCACCATCCCGTAAGGGGCGTAGATCGACTCCCGGAACGCTCTCAGCTGCTCCTCCTCAAAACCGAGTTTGGTCATGTCCATCTGGAGGTTGGATTTATCCAGGATGCGGAGCACGACCTTCTCTCCAAAGAGGGTCGGCAGTATGGAAATACGAAAGTCTATCTCCTTCCCCTTGGCCTTGAGCTTGATACGCCCGTCCTGCGGCAGACGCCGTTCCGCTATGTCGAGGCGGCTCATGATTTTCAACCGGGAAGTCATTGCGTTCTTCAGTTGCAGCGGGGGGCGCATGATTTCGTAAAGCACGCCGTCGATGCGGAACCTGACGCGCATAACCTTTTCATAAGGCTCTATATGTATATCGCTCGCCCCCTTGCGAATAGCGTCCATGAGGATGAGATTCACCAGTTTTACGACCGGGGCCGTGTCGGCGACATCCTCCAGGCGGGTCATGTCAAATTCTTCTTCGGATTCGACGACGCTGACGTCCACCTCCTCGCGGAGCTTGTCCATCACCTCGTCTATGCCTTCATCGTCCGAGAAGAGGCTGCTGATGACCTTCTTGATGCTGCTCTCTGATGCGACGTGGCCCCTGACATTGCGCTGCGTCATGAATCGGATGTCGTCCAACATGAACAGGTTGCCAGGGTCCGACATCGCCACGTTTAGAACGCCGTTCACCAGACTAAAAGGTATCGCCTGATACTTTTGCGCGGTGGTTATAGGAATAAGACCCAGAACTTCTTTAGATACGTTCAGTTTGGAAGGGTCCACCGTCGGCGCTCTATATTGCTTTCCGAGGAATTCAACCAGTACGTCCTCGTCGATAAGCCCCATCCGGATGAGGATGGCTCCGATGCGTTCGCCGCTCGTGCGCTGGTCGTCGAGGGCCTGGTTGAGTTGCTCAACGGTTATCCATCCCTCTTGGACCAAGAGTTCGCCAATCCTGGTCATTAATCTAGACTCCTATTAGCCGGGTGGCTTGACAGCTGCATCATTTCGCTTGCGCCCCGCCTTTCATGGATTCGTTCATCGAGTCTCCGGAATTTCACGATCAGCCGTTTTCGCCCACTCTAGATCAATCCTGCTAATGCAATGCTCGTGCAAGTTCTTTGCAGATTCAAAAAAAGAAAATACTTTCAACCCACAATTTTTCAGCCGGTCCCGCCTAAAAAAACTTGACCCCGGAGAATTCCTGGCTACTATCGCTCCAGCTTATAGAATACGCGGTAGTTCATCGTCAGAAGTATGATCCGGAGATTTTTCCAATGATCTGCGCCACTGTAAAATCGGGCTTCGAGTGCGGCTTCAACGACGGATGCCGTCAGCCTACTGTCTCAAGGCTTCCAATCGAGGCTCAAAGGGGAAATAGACTACAGCCGTCATGCGGGAGCAGGCGGACTGGTGGGAAGCCTTCTTTTCAACCTCCTGCTCACACATTCCGACAGCGGGCGCCGGCTCGGATTCTCCGACACAAAAGAGTTTCCGCCCCTTTCCTTCTCAATCCCCCTCTCCACACAGGCAGGAAGATCACCCGATTTCAGAAATGCGCTTTTTATTTGACTTCTTCGTTCGCGATAGTTATGGGTGGTATGCCCGTGGGCGATTGACGCGGGGTTTTTCTCCACTTTAAACTGAATCGTTATTCATTATACGGGAAGGCGGCCAGCCTTCGGTTATTCTAGTCTGCGCAACGATGCGTCAGCCTAACATAAGGATATTGCAGCCGTGAATGAAACACGCATTTTGACAGGCAACCAAGCCGCTGCATTGGGCGCCAAGTTGTGCCGGGTGCAGGTTGTTGCTGCCTATCCGATCACGCCCCAGTCCAAGATACCTGAAGTCTTATCGGAATATGTGGAACGCAAGGAATTGAAGGCCGAATTCGTCCGGGTGGAAAGCGAACATTCCGCCATGGGCGTATGCATCTCCGCGTCAATTGTCGGAGCGAGGGTGTTCACGGCCACCTCAGCCAACGGCCTCGCCTATATGCACGAGCAGTTGCACTGGGCGGCTGGCGCCCGCCTTCCCATTGTGATGCCGGTGGCGAATCGTGGAGTGGGCGCTCCGTGGACGATCCTGAACGACATGCAGGACACTATCTCCCAGCGAGACACGGGGTGGATGCAATTTTACTGCATGAACAACCAGGAGATCCTGGACCAGGTCATCCTTGGATACAAGATCGCGGAGCAACTCCTTATTCCGGTGATGGTTTGCTTCGACGGTTTCAGGCTCTCTCACACGATGATGCCTGTCGCCATCCCGACGCAGGAAGAGATTGACGCCTTCCTGCCTCCCTACGATCCCCCGTACCAACTCGAGGCGGACAGGCCCGTCAATGTGAATCCCGTCGTCATGAGCGACGCGCTCGCCGACGCCGAAGGGGTCGTATGCCCTGGGTATATGGGCTTCCGCCATCGTCTCCAGGAGTCCCTGGAATCCGCTCTCCCTCTGATAGCCGAAGCCGGCGGGAGTTTCGAGGAAGCCTTCGGGCGCTCCTATGCCGCCCCCCTCTTTCGGCATCGCGCGGAAGACGCCGATTTCCTTTTCCTCACCATGGGGTCCCTCACGAGCGAAGCATGCGAAACAGCAGACATGCTGCGAGATGAAGGCGTGAAGGCCGGCGTCGTGGGCGTGCGGGTCTTTCGTCCCTTCCCCGGGGGGGCTCTGGCGGAAGCAGTGGCAGGCGCACGCTGCGTCGCCGTGGTCGAAAAGGCCATTAGTTACGGATATGAAGGCGCTCTTGCAACGGAGTTCAAGGCCGCCCTCTTCAGCGCCTTCGCCTCCAACGGCGGCCGGGGCGCTGCGCTTCCAACCGTCACCAATTATATCGTCGGATTGGGCGGCAAGGATGTGAGACCCCTCGATCTCCTCGAATGCGCCCATGAGACGGTGAAGCTCATGGATGAAGGAAAGCGGCAGGACAGACCCCGATGGATCGGAGCCGATTCCTGATTTCTTGATCCGGTCCAGCCGGAATTTTTGAACCAGCTTTAGCGAGGAAGTCACATATGTCGACCGCCATTATGGATCTACCCGAAGAAGAATTCATCATGCCGGGGACCCGCACGTGCGCGGGCTGCGGCTTGCCGATAGCGTACCGCTATATTTTGAAAGCCCTCGGGCCGAAGACCATCGTCACCCTCCCGGCGTCCTGCCTCACGGTGCTCCACGGCATCTATCCCAAAACGCCGATCGGCATAAACGCCGTCAACAGCGTCTTTGCTGGCACGGCTTCCTCCGCCTCGGGACTGGTAGCCGGTCTGAAGGCCACCGGACGCGACGATTACACCGTACTCGCCATGGCGGGCGACGGCGGGACGTTTGATATGGGAATCCAGGCTCTGAGCGGCGCCGCCGAGCGAGAGACGGATTTCATATATGTCTGCTACGACAACGAAGCCTACATGAACACGGGCAGCCAGCGCTCGAGCGCCACCCCTACGGGCGCAATAACCACCACTACTCCCGTTGAGCCGAAGAGCCAACCGAAGAAAGACTTCATCAAAATCATGGAGGCGCACAACCCCGCGTATCTCGCCACCACCTGTTCTTCCTATCCGGGGGACCTGTACAACAAATTTGTGAAAGCAAAGGGGATCAAGGGAACCCGCTTTATCTACCTCGCCATCCCGTGCCCGGCCGGTTGGAGCTACCCGACCAGAGACACCGTTAAGATCGGTCGTCTCGCGGTGGAAACATGCGTCGTGGTTCTGTACGAAGTCGAGAATGGCATCTTGCAACTCACAGGGAAAAGCCTCAGCATAGCACGGAGCGGACGGAAGCGTCCCGTCGAGGAGTATCTCAAACTTCAGGGGCGTTTCAAAAAAATGACGCCAGAGCAGCACGAAGCCTTCCAGCAGCAGGTGGACGATCGGTGGGAGCAGATTCTGAGCCGAACCAACATCTAAGTCAATATTTTCTCACTTCACCCCTTTAAATGCATTTTTGAAATGAAAGAGCCCGGAGGAGCGGCGTCAACCGCACCTTCCGGCCTCGCCTTTTTCTGTCTACCACCAGCGTATCAGAACGCTTCCCCAGGTGAACCCAGCCCCGAAGGCTGCCATCACGATATAGTCGCCTCTCTTGATGCGCTGCTGTTCTACCAATGCATCATAGAGACAGATGGGCACTGTGCCCGCTGTGGTGTTCGCGTACCGGTCGATGTTGGTGACAACCTTGTCCATGCCGATCCCAATCCGTTTCGCCGCCGCTTCGATGATGCGAATATTCGCCTGATGGGGAACATACAGGGCGATGTCATCCCCCGTAAGTCCGTTTCGCTCCACCACCTCGGCGGATATTGCAGACATCTCCCTCACCGCGCTCTTGAACACCTGCGGCCCGTCCTGGGTCAAGAAATGCTTCCTTGCCTCGACGCTCTCGACAGTCGCGGGCTGGAGGCTTCCTCCCCCCGGCATGAGCAGATGCTTTCCTCCCGAGCCGTCAACGCGTTGGATGAAATCTATGATTCCGTACCCCGGCTCTGGGCATGCCTCAAGGAGCACCGCCCCGGCGCCGTCGCCAAAAAGCACGCACGTGTTGCGGTCCTGATAGTCGATGACGGTGCTCATCACATCGCTGCCTATAACGAGCACCTTGTCATAGCGCCCCGATTCCACCATCTGGGCGCCGGTCGTTAGGGAAAAGACGAACCCGGAGCATCCTGCCGACAAATCGAAACCCCACGCGCGGCTCGCCCCGAGTTCCATTTGCACTAGGCAGGCCGTCGAGGGAAAGAACATATCCGGGGTGACGGTGCCAAGGATGATTGCGTCCACTTCCTCGGCGCCTACGCCCGCGCGGTCCAGGCATTCCTTTGCGGCCTTGACGGCCATCTGAGAATTGCCGAGCCCCTGGTCCAGGATGCGTCGCTCACGGATCCCGGTTCGGGAGAAAATCCATTCGTCGCTGGTGTCCAGCGTTTTTTCAAATTCCTTGTTGGTAAGTCGTCGCTCGGGTAGGAATCGCCCCACTGAACGAATACACGCTGTCCGGGTCGTCATAATTATCTACATCCTTTCAATTACTTACATAGCTCCCTTAAACCATCCGCCATCTATCTGAATGGAATCTCCCGTGATGTATCCTGCGCGCTCGGACGCCAAAAAAGTGACCAGAGCGGCAAATTCTTCCGGCGTCCCCAAACGTCCCATGGGGATGCTGGATTCCCAACGCTTGATGACGGCTTCGGGGGTCGATCCTTCCTTCTCCGCCGTCACAACGGCCAAGGACCGCACTCTCTCCGTCATAGTGTAGCCGGGGCAGACGTTGTTGACGGTGATGTTGTAGGAAGCCAGTTCGTTGGAAAGGGTCTTGGCGAGTCCCACAACCCCTGAGCGAACAGTGTTGGAGAGGATCAGGCCATCTATGGGTTGCTTTACGGATATGGACGTCATGTTTATGACGCGCCCCCAACGTTTTTTCATCATTTCCGGAATGGCTTCGCGCGTCATGATGATAGTGCTTAAAAGGTTCAGTTTGAAACCGTGGAGCCAAAGGTCGTCCTCGATTTCGAGAAAGGTCTTCGAGGGCGGTCCACCGGCGTTGTTGACCAGGACGTCGATCGTCCCGAAGTGCTCGATCCCCTTGCGTATGAAATTGCGGGCTTCATCGGATTTCGTCACGTCAGCCGGGACGCCTATGACCTCACAATTTGTGGCGGCTTTGATCTCTTCGACCGCGGCGGGAAGCTCCGGATCGTCGAGGGCGCAGATCACCACCTTGGCGCCTTCGCGCCCCATTTCCGTGGCGACCGCCTTGCCAAGTCCCTGACTTCCACCGGCGACAAACGCGACCTTTCCCTTGAGTCCTAGATCCATACTCCACACCTCCCATGTAAAGTGGCAATTGTAATCAAAGATTAATCGGGAGCCCCTTCGAGATCCCCGCCCCGCAGGCGATATAATTCCCGCATCGCCTCCGAGTACTCATTCCGCCCACCGTAGATGAAGAAGGCAGGCGCGACGGTTAGCTCTTCCCCCCCGCCCTTCCGGCATTCCACATGGACGAGCCGGGCGGGAGATTCGACGCTCGAATAGATGACGGTTAGGCGCTTTGGACGGAAACCGTATTGACGAACCGTCGCCAAAAGATGATCCAGTCTGGCGGCCGGATAGATGACCGCGAGGCGCCCCCCGCGGGGCAGCAGGTGCTTCCCGGCGGCGGCGACGTCCTCCACGGATGCACAGATTTCGTGCCGGGCGATGGCGCGTTGTCTGTGCGGGTTTGTTCTTCCCGCATCCAGCTTCCGGTAAGGGGGGTTGCTGACCACAAGATCATAACTCTCGGGCGAAAAACGCTCCGAAATCTTCCTAAAATCCATCCCAACGATTGCTATTCGCCCTGAGAGACTATTGACGGCAACGTTTCTTTCCGCGAGTTCCGCCAACTCTTCTTGGATTTCGACGCCTGTAATTTCGAGACCGGGCGTCTGGGCGGCCATAATTAGCGCCGCTGCGCCGCAGCCCGTTCCGAGGTCGATCACTTTCTCGCCCGGCTTCACGCGCGTGAGCCCTGCCAGCAGCACGGCGTCTATGGAAAAGCGGTAGCCGTCGCGCTGTTGGTGGATGACCACCTTCCCGCCAAAAAGAGAGTCTTCCGTCAGTGCAGGCGCCTCTACCACCAAATCGTCTCGTCCTTCGACGTGAGCGGGTGGTGTATCGCCATGCCGCTCAGGACCTTCGGATAGAAGTAAGTGGATTTGTGCGGCATGACAAGTCCGGCCCCCGCCACTTCCTGCACCTGTTCGATGCGCGTCGGGTTGAGGATGAACCCTGCATCGAAGGCCCCCGAGCGCACCTGCGCGAGCGACTCGTCCATCCCACGCTCGAAAGTGATGTTTCCGTGGTCGGCGAGGAATGATTCCGAGAGGTTCAGGAATCCACGGAGGATCAACTGGTCGAGCACCACCACATCGAGCTGGTGAACGGCATCCGCGAACCCGCGCTCCCGCAGATGGGACGAAACTTCCTCTTTTCGGGCTATCAGCAGGTGGAGCGACCTTTCACCGCGACGGCAATAACCGATCGTCGCCTCCTTGCGCGCTCCCGCCGCATCGAGGTCCCTCCGCCACGCACTCTCGCCCGCGCCGTCCGCATCATAGCTCGAGACATTGAAGAAGGCTTCCGCTTTCTTGAGGAAGCCCCGCAGCGCCTCTTCCTCGAGACCGCGCAGCAGGCGGTGCGTCGGCAGAATCGTAAGCCCCCCCTGGTTCATGTTCGCGAGGTAGACCATTATGTATTCATAATGCGCCTTTGGACCAAGCTCCGGATGGCGCGCCCGCTGGATGTTCCTGTAGTTGAGCGCGGTTTCGTATCTGTGGTGTCCATCCGCAATGAACAGCGACTTGTCGAGGAGGAAGTCCCTCACCTGCTCCACAATGCTCCTATCCCTAACAGGCCACAACTTATGCTCCATACCGCGCTCGTCCACGAAATGCAATGCGGGTCCGAATTGCATCACCGGCTCCATCCACCGGTCTACAACCTGCTCCGGGTCGGGATAAAGCGCAAAAACAGGACTCAGGTTGGCGTCGCAGGCGAGCATCAGGCGGAGCCGCTCGTCTTTCACCGCCTGGAAGGTCTTTTCGTGGGGCCGCACGCCTCCTGCCCGGAACTCCTCTAGCTTCAGGAGGCTGATGAATCCGTAGCGCTTCCGGCGGTCTCCCCCCGGCAGAGGGTAATCCACCTCATAATAGTAGATGGCGGGTTCCGCATCGTGGACGAGCGCCCCCTCCTCCTGCCACTTTTTGAGGCTCCGCGCGGCGCGCGTGTGTGGGTTATCCTCCTCGGAATCCCCCGGCGCGGCCATTCCCAGCTCCAGATGGACCATATTGTATGGGCTGGCGGCGTGGTGCGCCTTCTGCTCGTCCGGTGAAATCACGTCGTAAGGTGGGGTCACAACCTTGCTCAAATCCGGGATCTTGGCAAGGTTGTAACGCAGCCCACAAAATGGGGCGATCTCGGCCATAGCCAGCTTTTCCTTTCTGAGACAGTGTTATCGGTCCGAAGATTTAGAAATCTTCATCTCCAACGCGCACAGAACAAAAAACAGGCAAGGTTACTCCACCTGCGGCCATATGGCAAGCATTTCCATATGCTTTGCGCCTCTCTTGCTGTCGCTGAGCATTATGCGATTTCCCATCAGGTGTAAGTGGGTTAGAATAAAAACCATCTATCCCGGCATGACGAGGGGCGCGAAGGCGACATGCGACGCAGTCTCCCGTCCGAGCCTCCCACCCGAGCCGCCCGCTCGGCTCACAACCGAAGCCAACCCAATGTTATAAAAGGGAAAACCAATGCCAAGAGAAAAGATCGATCTCCCATACAGTGTAGATTATCTTTCTATCCTGGATGCGGACGGAAGCGTGGACAAGACCCTTGAACCCGCCCTCCCGGAGGATCTGCTCCTCAGAATGCACCGGGTCATGCTTCTCAACCGGCGTTTCGATGAGCGCATGCTTCACTTGCAACGCCAGGGGCGCATCGGCACATTCGCTCTGACGACCGGACACGAAGCGACGTTTGTAGGCTCGGTTGCGGCGCTGCGCTCCTCGGATTGGCTGGTCCCCTCCTACCGGGAAGCCGCCGCGATTTTGTGGCGGGGCGGCTCTCTTGAGAACTTCCTCCTCTACTTCGGGGGATATGACGAAGCGGGCTGGGTTCCGGAAGACGTAAAAAATCTGCCCATCTCCATCCCTGTTGGCTCCCAGACGCAGCACGCCGTCGGGTTGGGCTGGGCGATCCGAAGCCGTGGAAGCGACGAGGTCGTCATGGTGTACTTCGGAGACGGAGCCACTTCGCAGGGTGATTTTCATGAAGCCATGAACTTCGCGGGCGTTTACCAGACTCCCGTGGTATTTATCTGCCAGAACAACCAGTGGGCTATTTCGGTCCCGCGCTCCCGGCAGTCGCATTCGAGGACCTTGGCGCAAAAGGCCTTGGCCTACGACATTCCGGGCATTCAGGTGGATGGCAACGACGTGCTCGCCGTCCACGCGGCGGCGGTCGAGGCCGTGGAACGTGCGCGCACTGGCGGCGGCCCCACCCTCATCGAGTGCGTGACGTATCGTCTTTCCCTCCATACCACCGCGGATGACCCCAAGCGCTACAGGGACGATGCAGAAGTAGCGATATGGATGAAACGCGACCCTCTGCCCCGCTTTCAGAACTACCTTCTCGCAAAAGGAATCCTCACGGAGAGCAAACTCGCGGAGACGGAGGAGGCGATAAAAACCGAAATCCAGGAGGCCGTCGACCGTGCGGAGACGCGTATGAAAGAACCCGTAGACCCGCTCCACATGTTCGAGCATATGTACGCGGAGCGCACCCCGGCGCTTGAGGAGCAAAGGGACGAATTGAGCCGCGAACTTGCAGCCGGAAAGGGGGATCTCAGCCATGGCTAAAATGACGATGGTCCAGGCGCTCAATATGGCGCTCCGCCAGGAAATGGAGAAAGACGACCGGGTGGTCGTTCTTGGCGAAGACGTGGGCGTGAACGGCGGGGTCTTTCGCGTCACCGAAGGACTTCAGCAGCAGTTCGGGGACCAGCGGGTCCTCGACACCCCCCTTGCGGAATCGATGATCGCAGGCTTCTCCATAGGAATGGCGCTTTACGGACTGAGACCGATCTGCGAAATGCAATTTTCCGGATTCAGCTACTATGCCATACATCAGCTCGAAGCCCACGCATCCCGCCTCAGGCATAGAAGCCAGGGGCGCTACAGCGTCCCCATGGTGCTGCGCGCCCCGTACGGCGGCGGCGTACGCGCCCTGGAGCATCACTCGGAAAGCCGGGAAGCTCTCTTCGCCCACATTCCGGGCCTCAAGATGGTCATGCCTTCCGGGCCGCGCAATGCGCGGGCGCTTTTGGTCGCAGCCATCCGAGACCCGGACCCCGTCGTATTCTTCGAGCCCAAAGCCGTCTACCGGGCCTTCCGCGAAGAGGTCCCCGAAGAGGAAGAAGTCTTGCCGCTGGGTCGTTCTCAGGTCGTGAGGGAAGGCGATGACATAACGCTCATCTCCTACGGGGCGATGATGCACCCGACGCTTGCCGCCGCCGACGAATTGAAGGAAAAAGACGGCGTGGAAGCGGAAGTCATTGATCTTCTCACCGTTTCGCCTTTAGACGACTCTCTTTTCACACAGTCTGTGCGCAAGACCGGGCGCGCCGTGCTGGTTCACGAAGCTCCGCGCTCTTTCGGCCCCGGCGCGGAAGTCGTGGCGAGGATCGTCGAAAAATCTTTCTGGAGCCTGGAAGCCCCTATCCGCAGGGTCACGGGCTACGACGTTATCTTTCCCCTTTTTGCCAGGGAGGGCGACTACCTTCCCGGCGCCGCCCGTATTGCGCGCGCTGCCCGCGAGGCGCTAAGCGCCTGATCCGTCCCCAAAGGAGCCGAATGACATGATGCAGGAATTTAAACTGCCCGATCTGGGCGAAGGCGTTCATGAAGGTGAAATTATCGATGTGCTCGTGGCGGTGGGCGACTCCGTGGAGGAAGGCAACCCGATCCTGACAATCGAGACGGACAAGGCCACCGTTGAAATGCCCTCCCCTTTCACCGGAACGGTGAAGGAAATCAGAGTGAAGTCCGGCGACATGGTGAAGGTGGGCGAGGTCCTCATGGTCTTTGAGGCCGGAGCACGGATGGGTGCAACGCTGACGCCCGCACCTGCCTCGGAGCCTAAGGCCAGACCCGAATTGACCTTTTCTCCGCAGGCCCCGCCCCCCTTGGCGCCCCCCCCCTTAAAGGACAGGCCAAAGGGGCCCATTCCCGCTTCTCCCGCGACCCGTCGCCTGGCCCGTGAGCTTGGCGTCGATCTCCGCGCCGTTCCTCCAACCGGCGCCGCTGGTCTCGTGACTGCGGACGACGTCCGCCGGTTCGCGGAAGGCGCAAAGCCCGCTTCTGCAGTGGAAGCGCCGGCGCCCTCCCCCAAGCCCCCTCAAGAGCCCTCGCCATCACCCACTCCTTCCCAAGCAGCGCCTCCTTCTTTTCCAACGCTTCCGTCCGGAGCCGACAGGTGGGGCGTGGTGCAGCGTCAGCCTCTGAGGTCGATCCGCCGGGCCATCGCAAAGCAGATGGCCATTTCATGGTCCCAAATTCCCCACGTCAGCCACCACGACGAAGTGGATGTGACAGAGTTGGAGGCTCTCCGCCGTAGGCGCGCTCCAGAGGTCGAGGCGCAAGGCGGAAAGCTCACCCTCACCGTTTTTGCCATCAAGGCCGCCGTAGCGGCGCTCAAGAAGCATCCCTTCTTCAATGCCTCCATCGATGTCCAGGCGGAGGAGATAATCCTCAAGCGCTACTACAACGTCGGCGTTGCGACGGATACGGAGAAAGGGCTAGTGGTTCCCGTTCTTCAAGATGTAGACCGCAAGAACGTCACCGAAATCGCCGTCGAATTGACCGCGCTCGTGCAACGGACCCGTGAAGGCAAGGCGTCCGTCGACGACATGCGCGGCGGAACCTTCACCATAACGAATGTAGGAGCCATTGGCGGGACAGGGTTTTCTCCCATAATCAACCACCCGGAGGCTGCGATTCTCGGAATGGGCATGGCGCGGCTCCAGCCGAAGGTCATAGGGGACATAGAATCGTATGAAATCATTCCTCGCCTCATGATGCCGCTCGTAATTGCGTTCGACCACCGCGTGGTGGATGGCGCGGAAGCCGCCCGCTTTCTGCGGATGGTGATGGCGCTCCTCGAAGATCCGGAGAAACTGATGATGGCGCTCTGAGACCTCGAGGTTTGGAGCGGTCCCCTAACATTTCGGAGGCCATGCATTCTCATGGTAATGGGTGAGCTCACACAAGAAGTCGAACTAGTCGTTATTGGGGCAGGTCCCGGCGGATACGCAGCGGCTTTCCGCGCGGCGGACCTCGGGCTCGATGTAATGATGATAGACACGGAAGATCGCCCCGGAGGCGTGTGCCTTTTCAGAGGCTGCATTCCATCGAAAACGCTTCTGCACGTAACGGAGCTAATCCACGATGCACGCCATTCCGGGGAGGTTATGGGCGTTTCGTTCGGGGACCCCAGGATCGACCTGCCAGGCCTGCGCGCCTGGAAAACCAGGGTGACGGACAAGCTGGCGGACGGGCTGATGACGCTTTGCAAGAAGCGGGGAGTCCAACTTGTGCGGGCGCTCGCCAGCTTTGAAAGCCCGGACCATCTGCGGCTGGTGGGCTCAGACCTCAGCCACGTCAAGTTCAAGAATGCCATTCTCGCGGTCGGCTCTCAACCCGTTCCCTTGCCCGGCCTGGATTTCGTCGAGGGCGGCCGGATCATGGATTCGACCGGCGCACTGGAGCTTGCCGACATCCCGGAATCGCTCCTGATAGTGGGCGGCGGCTATGTGGGATTGGAACTCGGGTCCGTGTATGCGCACCTCGGGAGCCGCGTCACGCTGGTGGAGGCGGGCGACAGGCTGCTGCCGGGGGCCGACCGCGATCTCGTGGAGCCTCTCGCGCGCCGCGTCGCCAACGTTTTCGAGGCAATCCATCTCAACAGCGGAGTGATTTCTCTCGAAGGACGCGCCGATTGCGTGGATGCGACGGTCAAGATCGGCCTTGAGCAGGAGAAGAAAACCTTTAGCCGGGTGCTTGTCGCCATCGGCAGGCGTCCCGCTTCAAAGGATATCGGCCTCGAAAACACCGCTGTGAAACTCGATGAACGGGGCTATGTCATCGTCGATGAGCAACGTCGGACGTCCGACCCCAGGATTTTCGCGATCGGCGATGTGGTTGGCGGGGCTATGCTGGCCCACAAGGCCATGCGCGAAGGCAAGGTAGCCGCGGAAGTCATCGCGGGACGGGCCTCGGCTTTCGACGTCCGGGCAATCCCCGCCGTCGTCTACACCGATCCGCAAATAGCCTGGTGCGGCCTCACGGAAGAACGGGCTCGCAAAAACAATATCCCCGTCAAGGTTGCCCGGTTCCCGTGGAGCGCCTCCGGCAGGGCCGCCACGCTCGACGCCCCGGAAGGAGCCACGAAGATGCTGATCGACCCCGCGACGGGCCGCGTGCTCGGGGTCGGAATCGTTGGTCGGGGGGCAGGTGAGATGATCGCGGAAGGCGTCCTCGCGATCGAAATGGGGGCGCTTGCGGAAGACCTCGCCCTCACGATGCATCCCCACCCGACGCTCTCCGAAACCGAGGGAGAGGCCGCCGAAGTTTTTATGGGGAGCGCAACGCACATTCTCTCGCAACGCAAGTAAAAATAGGCGATGACGAGAGCTAATGTGCAGGGCCGTTCGGTGTGCCGGGTCAAAAGACTCGGGCTTATGGAATATCTCAAAGCGCGAGAGCTGCAATCGGCCATGGCTGTCGAACGGGCCGCTGGGCGTTGCCCGGACGTGCTGCTTCTGCTGGAGCATCCGCCGACATACACCCTGGGACGGCGCGGGAACGTTGCGCACATCCTCGCCTCCCCCACCGAACTGGACCGCATGGGGGCCGCCGTGCACCGTTCGGACCGGGGAGGCGACGTCACGTTCCACGGCCCCGGCCAGCTCGTGGGATATCCCGTTATCTCCCTCGCCGAAAGGGGTGGTGGCGCCTCTGGCTACGTTCGCGACCTGGAAGAAATGATCCTCCGCGCACTCGCGGCGTTTCATGTGGATGGCGCCCGCCTTCCCGGATACAGGGGCGTATGGGTGGGAAACAAAAAAATTGCGGCTATCGGGGTCAAAGTCGACGTTCGAGGGATAACGCACCACGGCTTCGCCCTCAACGTGGCGACCGACCTCGATTGCTTTGCGAGAATAATCCCCTGCGGCATTCGTGACAAGGGCGTGACAAGCATGGAGCGCCTTCTCGGGCGCGCCGTCTCTATGGGGGACGTCATGGATGCCGTAGTTGCGGCTTTCGAGTGCGTATTCAACAGGGAAATGGTGGAGGAGTAGTGATGGCTGTGGATAGCAATGAATCCGGCGAGAAGTCCGATGTCCCACAATGCGCCGCATCTCTGGTCGCATCTGGCGGCGAGCGTCAGCCCAAGCCGCCATGGATTCGCGTTTCGCAGCCTTGGGGGGAATCCTACGATCGGCTGAAAAAGCTGATGCGCTCCAAGGCCCTCAACACCGTGTGCGAGCACGCGCTTTGCCCCAACCTTGCGGAATGTTGGAGACGCGGAGCGGCCACCTTCATGATCCTTGGCGATGCGTGCACCCGGAATTGCGCCTTTTGCGCCGTGAAGAAGGCGAGTCCCGGCATCGCGCTTCCCCCACCGGACTCTCGGGAGGCCGAAAGGCTGATCGAAGCTGCCTCCGCCATGCAACTGCGGCACGTGGTGATAACATCGGTCACGCGCGACGACCTCCCGGACGGCGGGGCCTCGCTTTTCGCCGCATGCATCCGCCTGCTCCGGGAACAGCGGCCAGCATGCACCGTTGAAGTGCTTATCCCGGATTTCCAAGGGAACTGGAACGCCCTCGAAGCAGTGCTCGACGCAGGGCCGGACGTCCTCGGCCACAACGTCGAAACCGTCCCGCGGCTCTATGGCAGGGTTCGCCATCAGGCCCAATATGAAAGGTCTCTCGAATTGCTCCGAACCGCAAGAAAAATCCGGCCCAATGTCCTGACCAAGTCGGGCGTCATGGCGGGCCTTGGCGAAAATTGGGATGACCTTCTGGAAACGTTCGACGATCTTCGAGCGGTCGAATGCGATATCCTGACCATCGGCCAGTACCTCCGCCCCGGCAAACAGAGTCTGCCCGTGCGGCGTTACTACACTCCCGATGAGTTTTGCGCGCTCAGGAAAGTCGCTTTGGAAAAAGAGTTCGCATGGGTGGAATCCGGACCGTTCGTGAGAAGCTCCTATCACGCCGAGGCGCAGGCCAGGGAGCTTCGGAGACGCTGAGAACCATCGACGCCATGAGCATCGCTCTGCGCCGGCGCTCTCCAAGGGCTACGCTTTCACGTTTATCGAAGATCCCGCTCCTGACGGCGGCGCCTCCGTTGCGGAGTCTCCCAAAAACTTGAGCTTCAGCTCCCTGCCCTCCCCAGAATCCGAAAGGCTGAGGACCTTAAAAAAAACTCTGTCGCCCTTTTCGATCGAAACTTCGGACCGCGCGGTAATAAACGCACCGGCGATTTCGAGCGTCACCCCTCCCGACGGATATACGTCGATCACCTCCGCCCGAACCACTTCCCCCGTTTGAAGCGCGATGGGTTTGCCCGTGATTTTCTCAACCCGGATCATAGACATTGACGTCCCCTTCCCCTAACTCCGATATTTCATGAATACAATGGAAACCGGATCGATAATGTGCAAATATGTCACGGCGAAATCATTTTCATAATATATCATTTTAGTATTCCGATACGTTATGAAAACTATTATGTCTTAACTACTCTTGCAGAAAACATCCGGGATAGGCGGTGTTTGCGCGCTGCCCCTCCGAAGCGACTCTTCCTTCATTGGGTTTGCCATAGTTTGCGGAGTCAGTACAGCTCCCGTCTCGGGAGGTTATATAGTGAACGGATCTGTGATATGAGCGTATCCGGCAGGTAGCGCCCCCATAGCTTTATCGGCAACCTCTCGATGCGCACTAACGGACAGAATGCCACTTCAAAGAGGTATTGGACCAGGAACTCCACGTTGATCGGAATATATCCCCGATACTCCTTATTTTCCCGTTGGGCGATGATTCTTTCCTCGTGGATGCTGTCCCCCATCTCGGACTCTACAAAATTCTCGAAATTGGAGAACATGAGTTCCAGGCAAAGAGTGGGATGCGCCCCTTCGAGAAGCGGCTCCAACCCTTCCCTCAGTTTTTCCTCGGAGATCCCGCGCTGGAGGTATCGCCTCCATCCATTGCTTTCCCTAAAACGGCGGCGCACGTGCTCTCTGTCCCAAGGCGTTTCCACGATCCACCTGATCGCCTTGTATTTGCCGTCATAACTCTTCTTGCTCACTATCCTGACCAGGGGATGGGCAATGAGGACGCGTTCCAGTTCCGGAAGCCGTTCGGGATCGATCACCACTTTGATCCCCCCGACGTCGTTGATAGCCATTGCCTTCATGTCGAGCGAAATATCCCCGTTTCGGATGGCCATCGCAACGGACTCCTCGGCCTCAATGAATTCCTCGATCATCACGTCTTCCGGGGTATACAGACGCTCCAGCGGAACGCCGGACTCCTTGGCGCGCGTTTCCGCCATTTCCTGGGCCTTTGCCCGCACCATGCCGTAGATCCAGTTGGCGATGCGGCGATTGGCCTTCTCGGCGATTCTCCGAAGGCGTTTCACCCTGTAGAGCCCGACAATGTCATTATTGTCGTCGAGGTAGACGACGCCATTGATGGGAGCTTCCCGATAGTAAAAATCAGGGTTGCTTTGGTACCGGCCAAATAACTCCTCGATCCTGGGGGTGAGAGGGCGCGAGCCGCGGCACATGGCGTCCCGGAGTTCGCCCTTCATGTGAATGACCTTTCGGTGGAAAGGTTTCCCGCAGGTTTTCTTAAACAGGAGGTTGCTCACGGTTTCAAGCGTTTCGCCGATGACGAAGCCGTCGCAGATAAGGATTTCCGTTAGGCGCAGAGCATCGTTGGGCTCAAGAATTCCCCTCAACCACCTGTCGGTGATCTGAAACAACTCGTCGCGATGAATGGAAGATGTAAGATGCATGCCTTCTCTCGATCGGCGGATTACTTGCATCTAAGGGAAAAGCGTAGGCCGCCCGAATGGCGCATTGAACATTTCTGCGACCACGGTCCGCCGTCAGGACGCCTCTTCCTCGTCAGCATCCTCCGGCCCCGATAAAACCGCGTGCAACGCCTCGCTCAGTTCCTGCACCTTGTAGGGCTTAGCCACTATTCCCTTATAGCCGTAAGCGGCGTAATCGGACATCACTGGATCATCGGAATATCCGCTGGAAGCGATGGCCCTAACGTTCGGATCGATTTCGAGCAGTTTGCCGATAGCATCCTTGCCGCCCATCCCCCCCGGCACCGTCAGGTCCAGGATGATAGCGTCAAAGGGCTGTTTTGCTTCGAGCGCCTCCTGATGCATCTTCACCGCCTCCACCCCATCCTGAGCCGTTTCGACTTCATAGCCGAGATAGGCGAGCATCTTGGCGGCGATATCCCGCACCAGTTCCTCGTCGTCCATGAGAAGCACCCTTCTCTTGGTGGTGAAATGCGTGGCGCTCTCGCTTTGAGACGATGGAGATTTATCCGGAGACGCCGGAAGATGGAACGTAAATGTAGCGCCGTTTCCTTGCTTCGATTCTACGCTTATCGAGCCGCCGTGCCGCTGGATGATCGAATAAACCGTCGCCAGCCCCAACCCGCTCCCTTTGGCCTTTGTGGTGAAGTAGGGATCAAAAATCTTGCCCAGATTATCCTCGGGAATCCCGGTCCCGTTGTCGGAGAATGAAACCTGGACATAATCCCTTTTTTCAAGCGGTAGCGGACTATCCTCCCGGATGCAGACGTTCTGGGCTGAAATCTTGATTCTGCCCCCCCCGGGCATCGCCTGGCACGCGTTGATGATCAGGTTGCTAATGACTTGGTTGATCTGCGCTTCATCCACTTCGGCGGACCAGATATCGTCCGCGATATTGAATTCGCACTTCACGCCGGAGCCCCTCAAGGCGAAAATCGACGCATCACGAAGCACCTGCCCTATGAGCACGGTCCTCTTCACGGGCACACCGCCCCTCGCGAACGTTAGCAGCTGTTTGGTGAGGTCCCTCGCTCGCAGACACGCGCGCTCCGTGTCCTCCAATCGCTCTAGCGTCTTTTCGAACGAGCCCCTGTCCATTTTGGCAAGAGAAATATTCCCAAGGATAATAGTCAATAAGTTATTGAAATCATGAGCTATACCCCCTGCCAGGACTCCGATCGACTCCAGCTTTTGCGCCCGGAGGACTTCTTCCTCCATCTTCTTCCTGTCCGTGATGTCCCGGATATGCTCAGCGACCATGACAACTTCGCCGGCATCGTTTCGTATCGGGAAAGCCCGGACCTCCTTCACCGCCCCATGGGCCTCCGCGATCTCCACCTGCCGCACTTGGCCCGAGGCGAACACCTCCTTCACCGGACAGGGATCGCATGGCGTCCTGCTGCCCTTGTACGCTTCCTGGCAATGCGGTCCGAATCTGTCTTCCGAAGGCGCGCCCATCCCATGAAGTTCACAGTTGCTCATGACTATCCGCAAGTTCCTGTCGCGAACCATGAGGAGGTCCGGAATCGCAAAAAAAATGTCCTGAAGGAGTTTTTGTGAATCTCTAAGCCGCTCTTCCGCCCTTCTTCTCTCGGCGACTTCATCGTTTAGTTGGGAGATGCTTTGCCGGAGCTGATCCGTTCGCTCCTCAACAAGGTGCTCAAGTTTCGTGCGGTGGAGCACCAGTTCATGCTCCGACTCCGTAAGCTTGTGCACCTTGTCTTCAAGTTCTGCGTTGAACTCCTTGATTCTCTTATAGAGTTCAAAACTCTCCAGTGTATTTGCACTGTTCAGTAAGACGATCGAAAGCAGGCTCAGGGATACGTCGGTTATATTCTTGGCCGCCGCCACAGGAATCCCGGCAAACATTCCTCGCACTCTCGACGCCGTAGCCATCACGTGCAGGAGCATCTGCGTCGCGTTGTCTCGCAGGTATACGAAAACAGGCTTGTTAGCCCGGAGCACCCGAGCAAACGTCCCGTCTTCGATCAGGTATTCCACCTCGTCTTGAATCCAACCGCCGTGATTGAAAGGGAAGCACTCAATAAGTTGAAAATCGGAGCTTTCTTCATTCACCAGAAAGAATGCGGTGGACTGGAAAGGAATCAGGCGCTGCAATCGGAGTCGCGTCTCGCTCAGAATGGAGGACGGTTCATCCAGCCGGTTGATGCTCCGTTGAAAATCACCCACCGAGGCCGCCATTTCCAGAACTTCCAGGGTATAGCGGTTAACCTCTTCGAGGTGCTCCAGACGAGCCGTCAGATTGTCGGCATCCCTCTTGGGGAGGATCCTGTCAGTCATCTGAGAATATCCTGGTTGTCTCTTCCACCTGACGATCCACCTGTTTGATCAAGGTGGAGAAAATACTTTTGGGAAAGCCTAACAATTTCCATGCATCCGGGTCTAAAGGAAGGACGCAGATCTCCCCGCCGGACCCTAGGCCAAGAGCGTTTACCACTATATCGGCGACGCTGATTATCGCAGGTTCCAAAGGGTCCCTGGATTTCATCGGAGAATGATGGTATCTCACCGAATTCTCAATAGATACTGGGAACCTCCATTCCTTGAGGAACAGTCCTCCCATGGTCGCATGGTTCAGGCCGAAGGTCTGCAACTCGGTTCGGTACAGCGGAACATCCTCGAATCTGGCTTGCACTAGGGCTTCCTCCGCTTCATCGGGCAGATATTTGTAGATAACCATTCGCCCGATATCATGAAGAAGTCCGGCAGTGAAAAGGCGCTCGATATTGGATATTCGCTTGAAACTGGCCATCATTCTGGCCGCTATGCCACAGGCGACGCTATGTTTCCAGAATGACGCCATATCAATGAGGTCTTGCGACACCCCTCTGAAACACGTCATTACGGTTATTCCGAGAGCCAGGACGCCAATCTCTTTTGTGCCTATCAAGGTCACCGCCCGCGACACGGTTTCCACCTTGGATGCATATCTGTAAATGGGGCTATTGGCAAGCTTCAGGAGTTTTGCGGAAAGGCTTGTATCATTCTTGATTATTGTAGCAATATCCTTGGCAGAGCTTCTGGGGTCGTTGAGCGCATCGTTCAACTGAAAAAATATGGTTGGCAATGCTGGCAGTTTGATATCTTTATGCACCAGTTCCCTAGCGCAGGCCGTAGGCCAGGGTTTCTGCTTAAGTTCCAGCTTGTTGCCATCGGAAGGAGACGAAAATTCTTCATCGGAGGCGGCTGCAGGGCTCTCGCCATTCGTCATTTGATGCGCAGCCCTGAATGCGCAGAGTCTGAACAACTCACGCATAGCCTCGTGCTCCACGTTCGCATGGCGAAAGCGGATTTTCATCTTTTGTGCAGCAGATTGCAGTAAGGCGGGATTCAACCGTGAGGCGGTCGCCCTGTGGACATCTCTTTCTGTTACACCCTCGATCCGCGCTTCCGTCACCCCCCATATTTTTAGAACGCGGAGATGATTGGGAGTTATTTTTACACCTTTCCCAAGAAGAAAGCGTCCGTTGCAGTCGAAGATGTCTTCGGCGATCACCATGCCCGGCGCCATGTCTTCAACGCTAATAGGCGATCCGTTCTCCATAAGCAACTTTCCCGCCACGTTTCTCATCCGCTGCTATTCAAAAATGCCGCCAATCGACAATGATGAATATTAGGACAAATAATGCAAATATTCAAGCGCATGTATTATAAGGCGTAAACGAGTGAAATATTTACAGGCGCGATTCCAACAAAGCTCCAGCCCACCGATTTCTTAACTCTGACGCCAGTCCCTTGCTAAAGGGGCAGGCTCATTGATAAGCGTTCTTGATTGAAAAGAAAATAATATGCTACAAAATAGTGAGCATCTTATTCTCGTTCATCGATGGCATGCCGCATCAATACGTGCGTCAGGTCCTTTCCTGCCTCATATGATTCATTAAGGTGCTCCGGATGCTTCTTTACGTCGCCTTCCAGATCAAGTCCTCGGTATAATAGATTTCTCCATGGTTCTATATCGAGCGCATCGAAAAAATAGCGAATCGTAAGAAGGACGCCCTCAAAGAGCTTTTTGCCGCTCGTCGCTCCCACGGATATGAACAGCCCCTTTCGGCGTTCGTCTCTTCCACCAAAGGGAGCGTTATCGATCCAATACTTCTTCACCCACAAAGACTGGCAACGGTCCATCAGCATCTTCGTATGAGCGCTGACTGTATAGAAAAATATGGGAGAGGCCAGCATCAGGCCGTCACAGGCGCGGAGCTGGTCATACACGTTCTGAAAATCATCTTGGATGACGCATCGACCTGTGTTCTTACAGCCATAAATCTCGAGACAGGGACTTATGCGGAGGTCTCTTAGCACCACCTCGTCCACATTCGCGCCAGCCTCCCTAGCCCCCCGAACCGCCTCGGCGAGCAGAAGAGACGTGTTTCCTTGGCGGCGAGGACTGCCATAAATGGCAAGAATATTGACCACTCGTCGTCCTTTCTCTTGCACCCATGCACAATCGAAAACAGCCAGCAAACAATTTATTTATAGCAAAGACATTTCCCTGAAAAAACAAAAGCATCCCTACTGTCAATACGATTTCACAAAAAAGATGCCGTGACAAGGCGAGCGCTTCCGCCCCTGCTTGCGCCGCCGCCTGAAAGACGCTTAGCGCACTCTGAACGGCATTTACGCCGTGACAGGCAAGAATGTTCGGAAAAAACGCGAGCTAGAGAGCCACTAGCTCCCTGGCGCGCAGTTCCTTGTACCTCGCGATCGCCATAAGCGGAAAGCAGTTTCTGTAATTATGGTAACGGATGAAGAAATGCTTTGGAAACCCCGTTCCCGTAAAATATGCTTCTTCCCATGATCCATCCTGCTTCTGATGGCGGAGCAGGTGTCTTATCCCCAGCTCCACTTCTGGCGAGTCATGCTCCCCTGCCGCGATAAGACCCAAGAGCGCCCAAGCGGTTTGAGAGGGGGTGCTGGGCCCCTGCCCCCTCAATTCGGGCCTCCGATACGATTCGCAGGTTTCTCCCCACCCCCCATCAGGATTCTGGCAAGACTTCAACCATCGGATAGCGGCTTGGATATACGGCTGGTCGGGAGCCTCCCCTATGGCGATAAGCCCGCGAAGCACGCTCCATGTGCCGTAAATGTAATTCACCCCCCATCGCCCCCACCAGCTCCCGTCTGACTCCTGACTCTTCCGGATGAATTCTATCCCTTTCCTCGCCTTGGGATGGAATCGGTCCATTCCGAAAGTCCCCATCACCTCGAGCATCCGCCCAGTGATGTCCGCCGTCGGATAATCGACCATCGCCTCGTGGTCGGCGAATGGAATCTGGTTGAGGGCCGTCATGGTGTTGTTTTTATCAAACGCAGCCCATCCTCCAGACGTACACTGCATGCTGAGACACCAGTCGAGGCCAATCTTGATGTTGGCATCCAGATCTTTCACGGAGCCTACTGGTGGTGAGCCGTGTAAAGCCATAAGGACAACCGCCGAATCGTCCACGTCCGGGAAATGGGTGTTTGCGAATTCAAAGGCCCACCCTCCAGGTGGGTGATCGTTCTTGACCTGCCAATCCCCTTCAATGTGGATTTGGTTCCGGACGAGCCAGGACAACGCCGAGTGAAGCCTGGGATCGTCCACCGGAATCCCGGCGTCTTTCAAGGCGATGCAGTTGAGCCCCGTATCCCATACGGGAGAGATGCACGATTGAAGCCGAAGCCCGTTTTCATCTTCAAAACAGAAACTTCTGAGCGCCGCCAGCCCCTTGTCGATCACCGGATGGCTCGGTGCATAGCCGAGGAAATGCAACGCCATTATGGAGTTTATCATGCATGGCTGAATCCCGCCCCAATCGCCTGTTTCTTCCTGGTGGTCCAGTATCCATTCTTCTGCGGCCCGAAAGGCTTTCTCGCGTAGTCGCGGCGCGGGGTGATGTTTTTCGACCCACTTCACGCCCCGGTCTATGAGACGAAATACATTGTAGAGCGCCATGGACGCCGATGCGTGAGCCGGACCAAGGTTCGTTTCCGAGTACAATTCGGCTACGCTGAATTCTGGGGCGGGTTCGCGGTGCGGGCGAATAGCCATGATGATCGATAGAGGAACCACCGTGCTCCTCGCCCAACTGGAAAATTCATAGATGCTTATAAGAAAACGCGCCGGAAGCAGAACCAGCTCTACTGGCATTGAGGGGATTTTGTTCCAGGGATACTGAGAGAAAAGCGCCAGCCATATTTTCGTGAACACCCTCGACGACTCTATCCCCCCCCGCGCGAGTATGAATCTTCGCGCTCGTTGCATCGGAGGAGAGTCAGCGCTCACCCCTGCCAGTTTGAGGGCGAAATACGCTTCGATCGTAGTGCTCAGGTCTCCGCCGTCTCCATAATAGAGCCCCCATGCGCCGTTTTCCCGTTGTTCGTGCAGCAGATGCCGGACCATCCGCTCCTCGCGGTCGTGGTCTATGCTGCCGAGTATGTGAAAGAACATCAGGTATTCGCTGGTTATCGTCACATTGGCTTCCAGCTCCGCCCACCAGTATCCCTCCTGGTGCTGGGTCTCGAAGAGAAATTCGCAGGACCTGCGAATGGCCGTCTCCAGTTTCCGGAGCCATGAGCCGTGAGCTTTCATGTGGGAGACTGCACAGCATTGAGGAGCGTCCAAATCCGCTCTCAGACTGTAGTCTTCCGGGAAATATTGAGCCGAGCCATTGTAGTATCCCCTACAGACTTTCAGACCATACTTTTCATCTGGAACACCAAGATCACTCTTTCGCTCCTTCGGCATCGCCCTTTCACCCTCTTATACTTTCTGCTCCGCTCACATCGCCCCAACAGATTTCCAGATGCCGGCAGTCATCGCGCCCCGATCAGTCCCATGCCTGTGCTTCCCGATCGGCCCCTGGGCCGTATGGAGCCGCCACTACACAGAAAACTTCTATTTACACTATCTCCTCGATTTCATCAAGAGAATGAAAATAATCCCGGGGCTTTTCTCTTCCTTGCAAGCCCATAGTCCGAAATAATATGCAAAACGGTCAAATTGACAAGCGAAAAGCAATCTCCTCTGGGCATCCGAGGATGTCCACAGGAACATTAGAGCAAAACAAACTGTTGCGGCGTCATTGGCGGAGTAAAACGGAAACGTTTTTCATTGAGAACTCCTCACTTCTTTGGCCCCTTCCACAATCCACCCATCTTCAAAGACAGAATCGTCGTCGCTCTTGCGTCCCGTCCGCCATAATTCATACGGACGTTTTATAATATACTACAATTATGGCTGGAGGTGAATCCATTCTTGTACGGATGCATCAAAGGATTCCATTTGAATCATTCCATCCTCCGCCTCATTGTGGACGTTTGCACAGGTCGCATTGAGACGTCGCATCAGGATATGGATGACCGAGAAATCCTCCCGGTGCATTGGGCGCGGCAAAGCCTCCAAAACCAAGGGAAATGCGCATGCTTCCGCAGAGCTTTCTATCGCGCTTTTAATGTGGCTGTTTTGTGTTAGAATAGCGCCCCGCGATGCGGAAAAAATGGAAGGGTATTTTGTCATATTGGCATGCAGCCTTTTGGCTGATTTTCAACTTGAGGAGTATTGATTCATGAAGCAGTACGTGATCGACCAGTTGCGGGAAACGGATTACGAACAAATTTTGGAGCATCTCAATGCATGCACCGAGCGCACACTCCTTGAAGGAATCTATTGGGTCATGCTCCCAGAAAACCTTTATAGCAATCTGCAACTGGAGCACGCTCAATGTCAGCCGCATTATTTTGCGCTCAGCCTGGACCAGAACAGCCTCTCCGCTGAACTCCTCATCCGTAGCCGCCAAATCATCCGGTGCTCTTGTATTGCGTATGCAACTCCCGAACAGAGGGATTACATTATCCACTTCATGGACAACATCCTGGAGACGCTCAACATTAAGGTTTGAATCAAACGTCGGTGGAAACCGCGACCTCTCAACCGACTTCTGGAGGCGGATTTTCCCTGTCATGGGACTGAACCGGCCAGCACGCGCGAATGCTTGCGCCCTTCGCCTCCCTTGCCTCGATAATGAACCGTCCGCCCGAAAGCTCTGCACGCTCCCGCATATTGGTCAGGCCAAACCGGCCCTGGTTCTGCCGCGGGATGCGGGCGGCGGCGAAGCCCTTGCCGTTGTCCTCGATGGCCAAATCCAGTAGCGAACCTGTTTTCTTGAGTGAAATAACAGCTTCGCTTGCATTGCTGTGCTTTGCCACGTTGTGCAAGGCTTCCTGTATGATCCGGAAGATAACGATCTTGAGCGCTTCCGGCACGTCGCTTTCGTCGACCGTGAGGTTGCGGGTCAGCGCGATGCCTGGATATACGCGGTTGTATTCACGGCAAAACCAGCCGATGGTTGTTATAATTCCTAGATCGTCCAATATGGAGGGACGCAGGTCCGTAATCATGCTGCGCACTTCCTCCATGGCTTGCTGTACAAGGGAAATGACGGGACGCAATGCTGCGGGATCAAGCACGCCCTGCTCCATTTGCAGCATGGCGCTCTCCACGCTGAATTTGATGGCGCTGAGGCACTGGCCAACGCTGTCGTGAAGCTCTCCCGCGATCCGTTTCCGTTCGTTCTCCTGGGTTGTAAGCAAAAGCCTCGAAAGCGAGCGGAGCTTCTGTTCCGATTCCCGAAGCTCGCATTCGGAACGCTTTCGCTCCATGGAATAACGGATGACCCGCTCCAGGAGAGGAGCCGTTATATGGCCCTTGGTAAGGTAGTCCGCGCCTCCGGCTTTCATGGTTTCCATGTCGACGTCATAATCCCCCTGGCCGGTGAGGAGTATGATGGGCGTTTCGCAACCGCCGGCTACAGCCTCCCGCAGAAGCTCCAGGCCATTTTTCTCCCCCAGCCTGTAGTCCAGGAGGCAGGCGTCGAACTCTCCTCGGTTGAGAGCAGCAAGCCCCTGTTCATAGGACCGCTCCCAATCGAGGCGGAATTTTCTCCTGACGCCCGAGTCGAGGAGCTTGTCGCGAGTGAGGATATAGTCGTCCTCATCATCTTCGATGAGAAGGATCTTGAGCGTTTCATCGTCCAAGGCGTCATCCTTCCTGACCGCGATGATCCTCGGTCGCAGCGGTTCCATTTTCATTGGCGCATCTTGCGCATCCTTCAGCGGGCGTTAGCGGCGGCCCAGTGAATGAGGGCGTATAGAAGCCTGTCGTTTTCCTCCGGAAGCCTGACCGCAAGTCTGACATATCGGTCGTTCATCCCTTCAAAGGAAGAACAGTCCCTTATGAGGATTCTGTCGGAAGCGAGTACGTCATCCCGCATTGTGCGCGCCGAAGGCAACCCTTCTCCCAACTCCATCACAAGATAATTCGCCCTTCCAGGGAGAGCCCGGAAGCCCTCCACCGCGTCGAGCGCAGCCCGCATCCTGCTCCGCTCATCCTCCACCAGCCGAAGGGTTGCCTGGCGGTATTCCTCTTGGCGCAGGCAGTAGACTCCGGCGATCTGGGCCAGCGTATTCACTGACCATGGGGGAATGCGCTCACGGACGCGCCGAGCCGTCGCTTCCGATGTCAGGAGATACCCGATGCGCAAACCCGGAATACCGTAAAATTTCGTCATGGAGCGGATCAGAACGAGGTTCGGATAATCGCCGAGGAATTCCTTCATCGAAGCATCTTCGCAGAAATCCATGAAGACTTCGTCCACTATGCACGAGACATTCGCCGCCTTGCATCTTTCCAGCAAACGGTCTCGAACCGCCTCCGGAAGAATGCACCCGGAGGGGCTCCCCGGACTGGTGGCGAGTATGGCATCCGGAGGGACTGCTGCGTCCAGCGCCGCGTCGATCTGCGCAACAGTCGGTTGGAAAAGGTTCTCAGGGCTTGTCAGGATCTTTTCGACCCGCCCCCCCTGGATCTCGAAAGCCCTCCGATATTCACCGAACGTCGGAAGCGCCGCCGCCGCCCTATAAACGCCAAGCGTCTGTGGCAGTGCGTAGATCAGCTCCGTGGAGCCGTTCCCGACGACCACCTGTTCTGGAGACACGCCGTGAAAATCGGCCAGCGCTTCCACAAGGGCGAGGTTCCGGATGTCCGGATAGTGTCGCACCCTATGAAAATATTGTTCAAGTTCTCCGAGCAGACCTTCGGGAGGTCCCAGAGGGTTGATGCTCGCGCTGTAATCCAGAATATCCTCCGGGGCGCATCCCAGACGGAAGGCAATTTCAAACACGTTGCCACCATGAACGACGGACATATCAATATTCCTTCTCGGACTGCGCCTTCCTCGTGCGGGCAAGACGCCCGATGCTTTGAATGCGCTTCCGTATGCGGTCTTAAGACAGAATCATTTGCAGGATGAGCGCGACAACAAGCGAAAGCGCCGATGCAGCGTACATGAGCCGCGCCATTTCCTGGTAGACTCCCAGCGTGAGCGGTCTGTGGGGATCGCCAAGCGTCGGTTTCTCCACCGTTTCGCCGAAGTAGACATTGGCTCCACCCAGTTGCACGCGCAGCGCCCCCGCTGCCGCGGCTTCGGGGAACCCGGCGTTGGGGCTTTTCATTTTCCCGGCGTCCCGAATCATGACCCGCCGCGCCTCCAACGCGTCCAACTGAAGAAGCCGAGCAGCCCAGATAATGGCGAACCCGGAAAGCCTCGCCGGAATCCAGTTGACGACGTCGTCGGCTTTCGCCGCGAACCACCCGAAATCACGATAGCGGTCGTTCATATATCCTACCATGGAATCCATGGTGTTTATCGCTTTGTAGACCATTGCCCCCACAGGACCACCCACTGCAAGGCACAGGAGCGGCGCGACGACGCCATCGGAGAGATTTTCGGAAACGGTCTCGACAAGGGCCCTGACGATGTCTTTTTCTTCGAGGCCCGAAGTCTCCCGGCTGACAATCATCGAAAGACGCTCCCTGGCTTTGGGAAGATCTCCCTCGGCCAATGCGTCCGCGACTTTCCGCGACTCGCTATGGAGGCTCCGCGTTGCGAGCGCAGTGTAACCGATCCACACGGATACGGCGACTCCTATAAAGTGGGAGACAAACGAGGCCGCCCATATCAAAAGAGACGTCGCGACAGCGACGACCACTACCACGGCGAGCCAGAAGAGAAAACCCGCCGCGCGCTGCATCGCCGGCCCGGCGCCCTCGCGGTGGAGCGCCCGCTCCATTACAGAAATGAGGCTTCCAATCCAGCGTATGGGGTGCGGCCACCCCTGCGGATCTCCGAGCAGCAGGTCAAGCCCGTAAGCGGCGGCCAGACTCCAGGATGAAAATGCCAAAGCGCTCCTACCTCCTCCCGATTCCGGCCAACTGGTATATCTTTTCCACATCCGCGAAGCGCCGAACGTGGTCCGCGAGCAGGTCGTACTGCTCCTCCTTCCACTGGCGGTGCGAAAAGCTTCCCGGGGCGGCGCCGGCGCCCTTACGGGAACGCTGCATCAAGTGCGTCAGGAAGCCGCGTCGGAAACGATCATTATCGAAAATTCCGTGGATGTACGTCCCCCAGGCCCTGCCGTCCGCACTCATCAAACCATCCACCACGTCCACACCCTGACCGTTCCGGCTGACGATGCGGAAAAGCGGGCGATCATCGCCCGCGCCAAGCGCCCGGCTCCGCCCCATATGGATTTCATACCCATACAGCTTCTCGTCTTCTGAGGCTGCGTCGATCCGACCGTCAAAAGGCGATCCCTCCATTAAATGGGCCTCGACCTGCGTCGTAATCTTTTCGGTGAACATCTCCGTTTCCATGTCGAGAAACCCAAGCCCCGGCAGCTCCTTCAGGTTGCTCTCCACGCCGTGGGGATCGGCGATCCGCTTCCCGAGCATCTGGTAGCCGCCGCAGAGCCCCACTACGGAGCCGCCTGCTTTGTGATAGGCGACGAGCGCATCCGCCATCCCCGAACGCTTCAACGCGTCGAGGTCCTCGATCGTATTCTTGCTCCCCGGAATGATGACCGCATCGAAATGAAAAACGGAGCCCGGCTTGTCGAAATACGCCAGTTCGACGCCGGGGTCCTGCTCGAAGCAATCGAAATCGGTGTAGTTCGACACGAACGGGAGCCGCACGACGCCAATGGAGAGCCTATCCCCCGAAGGCGCTTCCGTCCCCGTCTTCATGCGTTTCCCGAGCGCCACGCTATCCTCCTCGGGGATGGCGATATGGTTGAAATGAGGAATAACGCCAAGCACCGGGCGGCCGCCCCTCTTTTCCAGGATGTCGATTCCCGATGTGAAAAGCGCCGGGTCGCCACGCAGTTTATTCACCATAAACCCTATGATTCTCTGCTGTTCGCTCGGCGACATCAGCATGACGCTCCCGATGAGCGAAGCGAATATCCCTCCCCGGTCGATGTCGCCCACCAGGATGCAAGGCGCGTCGGCCATTTCGGCCATATTCATATTCACGAGGTCGTGCTCCCGGAGATTCAGCTCCACGGCGCTGCCCGCCCCTTCAAGGACCACCACGTCGTACTGCCTGCAAAGCCGCTCGAAACTCTCCTTTACGACAGGCGCAAGCTCCTTCTTATACTCGTAGTAGTCCCTCGCGAGGTAGTTTCCGACCGACTTCCCCCGGACAATCACCTGGGAGCCCATCTGCGACGTGGGCTTGAGGAGAATTGGGTTCATATCGACATGCGGCGCGATTCCCGCCGCCTCCGCCTGCACCACCTGCGCCCGCCCCATCTCCCCGCCTTCCGAGGTGATAAAGGAATTGAGCGCCATGTTCTGCGCCTTGAAGGGCGCCACTTTGTAGCCGTCCTGCTTCAGAATGCGGCAGAACGCAGCCGCCAGGACGCTCTTGCCCACATCGGAGCCCGTTCCCAAAAACATCAGTGTCCTGGCGTTATTGCTCATTGCCTGTCCTTTGCTCCTCGCTCCATTTCCTGCATCGTTCGACAAAATTCACCGGGGCCTCCGGAGCGCTTCCCCAATGCTGGTGCACATAGCTGGCAAGCACCGATCCCACGCTGTAGCCCTCCGGACGCGCAGCGGCATTTTTCCTGGCCTGGAGTTCGTACACCATATTGGGGAGGTTGCCCCCTTCATCTACAATTTCCGAATAATGGAACTCATGCCCTCGAATGCGCATGCCTGGATTTCCCAAGAGGCACGGGCGTGTCAAAGCCACTTCCGTGTATCCCAGCGCCTTGCGTTTTGCAAGCATTCGCGTTCCGAACGGAAGCGCCCCCGCCATGGGGATGCGCTCGCCGCTCCGTGTTTCAATAAAACGACCAAGCGCCATAAGACCCCCGCACTCCGCGTAGATGGGCATCCCCTCTTCGGCCGCCCGGCGGACGTCCGCGAGAAATCCGTTTTCGCCCGTCGCCGCAAGCTTCTCCGCGTGCACTTCAGGGTAGCCTCCGCCAATGTATAGCCCGGAAGCGTTCAAAGGGACGCGCTCCCCCGCAAGCGGCGAAAAAAAACGCGTCTCCGCCCCCGCGGACCGCAGCATTTCCAGATTGTCCGGATAATAGAAGCAAAAAGCCGCGTCGCGGGCAACCGCAATCACGACCGGAGCATCATCACCGGCGCTCGGCCCCTCCGGCTTCCCACCCTCATCCAGACGCGCAATATGATCGCAGGAGGCTCTCGCCAGCAGCCGCGAAAGATCAAGGCTGCGCTCGGCCACTTCCGCCAGTGCGCCTTGCCATTCATCCCCCGGACGGATTTCGTCCGCCGTCACAAGGCCGAGGTGCCGTTCGGGAATGACGATGCCCTCATCTCTCGATATTCCACCCAAAACTGGGACGTCCGGCAGGTTGGCAGCCATGGCCTCTTTAAGGTATTCAAAGTGCCCCGGTCCAGCCACCCTGTTGAATAGGACGCCCGCCATCTTCACTCCCGGATCGAACCGGCTGAAACCGTACACAAGCGCGGCGGCGCTCCGAGCCATGCTGCGCGCGTCCACGATCAGCACCACGGGAAGCCCAAGCCATTTCGCCATCTGGGCGCTGCTTCCCGCCTCGCTCATCCCGTCGTAGCCATCAAAGAGCCCCATCACGCCTTCAACGACCGCGGCATCCGCCCTGGAAAGCAGCCTCCGGAAAAGATTGCGGTTGTAATCTTCTCCAAGCATCCAGCCGTCGAGGTTTCTCGATTCCATTCCCGCTACGTGGGTGTGGAATCCGGGATCGATGAAATCCGGCCCAACCTTGAACGGCTGGACTTTTAGGCCCCTCGCCCTCAACGCGGCGAGGATGCTAAGGGTGATCGTGGTCTTGCCGCAGCCGCTCTGCGTTCCCGCCACCAGAAAGGCGCTTCTTTTCTGCATTCGGTCCTCTAGTTGTCTTTAGACGCCGCGAAATGAGCAGGCAAAGATTTATTCCACGGCCCTTCGCTCCCGGAGCGCCGTCCAGTATAGCCAGGCTTCGACCGATTCCCTGGCGACGCCGAAAGCCATTGATGTCATCTCCCGGTACGTTTCAAGCTGGCTTCTGTAGGTCCGGATCTCCCTCCGGAAGAAATCGTCCGCATCCTCGCCCATTCCTGGCCGCGAGGTTTTGAAATCGATCAGCCGCCACCGTGCGCCATCGAAAGCGGCTAGGTCCACCACGCCAACGTGCACGCTCCCCGGCGCAAGGGAGCCTTCGACGCTCCATTCGATGCGTCGCCGCCCTCCGGGAAGGTTATAGATTTCCTCGAGCCACGGGTCTTTAACACAAGCCGAGACTTCTCCCAGCGCAGCCTCGGCCATTCGGGCTGCTTCCTCTTCCCCTGCTCCCTGGCTCGCAAGGAAACCGCAAAGCGACTTGACCGAAGGCGCCATTTTGCGCGTCCCCCAGCATTCCAGTAGGTAGTGAACGAGAACGCCCCACAGGCGGTGATTTTCCCACATTAAGGAAAGCCCGGGCCTCTCACCTGCGGGAAGTCCCCCCGCGCCGAACTCTCCCACCTCAACAGAGGATGGGCTCTTCACTCGTAGGGCGGATCGCTCGCGCTCAAAGAGGGCGGGCTGCAGAGCAACTTCCCTACCCCCTCCGGGCGTCACGGCAACCTGTGGCAAGGTGGCTTCCGGCTCAAGGACGACTTGAAAGCGTCCGTTCTTATCCGTCCATGTCTTCTCTCCAGCGGAATCCTGGGACGAGACGCAGCCATTCAAGGCCGCGGCCTCCGCAAGGCCGTAGTGTTCATTAAGCCACCCTACGGGGGCCCGTGACCGCCACATGGTCTTCCCGTTCTTATCGCACGGCAGCACGGCGCTCATACGGAGTCGGCCGCGGGCGCGGGTGGCGGCCACATAAAAAAGTCTCTTGGCTTCACCCCACCGGCGGCTGAGGTGTAGGTCGCGCAGCCGCTCGTAAATGGGGTCGGACCCTTCCCTTCGCCGGTCCGGCCGGACCGCGAGCAGGCGCCGGTCAGTCGCGCCCGGCGTCTGCTCCAGTAGATAGGGCGGCGGCGCCGTTCGCTCCCGAGCAATGGGATTCCAGTCCATGAAGGGAAGATAGACTGTGTCGAATTCCAGCCCTTTCGCCCTATGCACTGTCATAATGAAGACATTGGAATGGGACGTTTCCGGGTCCACCGGCTCGTAGGCATCATCCAGCAGTTGCCGCAGGCGCTCTACTGTAGCGACCGGATCGTTTACTTCGGCCTCGTGCGCCAATTCAAGAAATCGGCGACAGGAAGCAATCCCCCTGCTCCCCCAGAGCGCTCCGGCCGCTTTGGCGCCGCCAAGCGCAAGCCAAGCATCCTCCACCACATCCGCTAGTGGTTCGTGACCTATGTGCCGCCTCGCCTCGCGCAGGCTCTCCCAAAAGACGCTTATTTTGCCGCTCTCAAGCGTCGACTCCCTAATCCTTTCAATCCACCCTCCATGTCCCCTCTCCGAGACGCTCAACAACCCGTCGTAGTCGAGCATAAGCCAGGGGCTCCGCAACTGCGCGGCCCATGCAAGATCGTCGTGAGGAAGCGCAAGCGCCCGACAAAGCTGCCAAAGAAACTCAACCTCGGGACGCTCCAGCAGCTTCAACCCTTCCGAGACTTGGACAGGTATTCCGTAGCGGTAGAGTGCATCCAGGTAAACGGGCAGGTGCGTCCTGGCGTAAAGCAGTATGCCCGTCGATTCTTCTCCGTCGCGACTCTGCCCGCATTCGCTGGCTATCCGTGACGCAATCCATGCCGCTTCCCTTTGCCGCGCGGTCCTCGCATCGGGAATGGCGCCGAAAAGCGCCAACTCGATAGGTTGATGCTCCGCACCCGGATCATTGCCGGGCGAGCAGACAGCCGAGGTGAACGGGACTTCATCCAGGTCCGGCCGCGGGTCGCTCATGACGGTTTCTGAAAAAACCTCGTTGCACCACTCGATGAGAGTCCCTCTAGAGCGGAAATTGGTGCGCAACACCAGCGACTCCACCGGAACTCGATGGAAGGCGTCAACCGGCAGTCCCTCCCTCGCTTCCAGAAAGAGGCGCACCTCCGCCTTGCGGAAGCCGTATATGGACTGTTTTGGATCGCCCACGACGAAAAGGCTTCGCCCGTCTCCAGGCGTCCATTCAGCGCAAAGTCGTTGGAGAAGCAGCCATTGCTGGCGATTTGTATCCTGGAATTCGTCCACCAGGAGGTGTTGGAGCTGCTGGTCGAGAAGAAGCTGCAGGTCCGAAGGCTCCATCTGATCGAGCAGGCGCAACGCGGCAATTTCAAGCGCGCAGAAATCAAGCACCCGATGACGGCGGCGCTTCTCCTCGTAGGCTTCCATCAACGCGTGCAGCAACAGAACGAGATCCCACAGGGATTCCATGTCGGGAAGCGCGGCCCCTGGGGCGGGAAGCGCGCGGATGCGCCCAAGGGCGGCCACGGCTGACGCATCCAGGTCCTGCATGCGTCCGAAGTGTTCCGACTTTGAAAAACCCGAATAAAATCCCGTTTTGGGGCCTACCTGCTTCCTCACTCCTCCGTCCTTCGTGAGCAGGATGGAAGCCATGTTCTGCCAGCTGGCCAGTCCGCTTTCCCATTCGGTTGATGGAATGTCGGTGGGAAGGACGTTGACCGCGTCAGCGCCGTGGGATGCGAGGTCCTCCAGAAAATTGCCCCAGGCGGTCCCTAGGCTGGAACACTCGAACCCCCTTCTAAGGATGCGAAGGTCCGCCTCCACCATGCTTCGGATGCCGTCCAGGACATAGTCTTCCGTGCGCTGCCGGTCCATGACCTGGATGAGGTCCCCCAGCAGTTCGCGGCGCCCGAGTAGATCCTCCAACTCCTGCACGAGGTGCGGCCACGAATTATTGAGAAATAGAAGGCGATTCTCGAGCGCCTGGCGGTAGGCGTCGCTAGGCGCCCGTTTCATTATGGCGTCAAGCGTCTGTTTGATCGCATCCCGCATAAAAATGGTTTGGTCGAGTTCCCCAAGAAGAGTGGCCCCTGGTGCGATTCCCGCCTCCAGGGGAGATTGAGTCACCAACCCGTAGCAAAAAGAATGGAATGTTTGTATGCGCAATGCGCCACCCGAGCGAATCAGTTCCCACCTCTGGCGGTGGCGCCCCATCGCCTGGCGCGCGAGTTCCCGCATTTCGGCCTCAAGGTCGTCCTTGGGCGGAGCGGAGTTGGATGCACTCTCAAGTCGGCTCAGCACCCTTTGCTGCATCTCGGCGGCAGCTTTGTTGGTGAACGTCATCGCGAGAATCTGCCCAGGATGCTTTACGATGCCGAGAAGCCGGAGATACCGCGCGGTGAGAAGGAAGGTCTTGCCGGACCCCGCCGGCGCCTCTAAGTGGAAGCTGACGGATGGGTGAAGCGCCCGGCGGCGCTCCTCGGCGTCCGCAAGGTGCGTCTCTCCTCTGTTTGCACCGCTTTCAGTATGAGCGCGGGCGTTTTTTGAAAAGTCGGTCATGTCGACGCCTCGCAGAGAGAAAGCCTTCCTAAATGCAATCCTGAGTCTGTCACTTGGCTGCTTCCCCTTCCATGCGCTCCAATAAAAGCCTCAACTCCACGGAGTCCGAGGTCAGACGCATCGCTTTTGCGGCGCACTGTCTTGCCTCCTCCAGGAAACCCGCATCCAGCATTTCATAGCCCATCATGATCCACGCTTGATCCTTTTGCTCTCCACAGACGCTGCTGTACAAAGAAAACAAGCCCAGCTTGATCCTATCCGCTCCCGTGTGGAAAACCGGCTCCCCATGTCCAGGCAGAAGATGGCGGATGTTCAGGCGAAGAAGCTTCCTCAAGCTTTGAATCCAGTTCTCGACGCATCCTCTTGAAAAAACATCGGGCCTCGCAAGCCCCATACTATCCCGCGCCCTGCTATTATAGGGGATGGCGTCCCCTGAGAACAAGCCCCCCAAGGCTTCGGCAAAGAAGCAAAGGTCTCCGGCGGTATGGCCAGGTGTATAGAGCGCGCGCAACGAAGGGTTGCATGGAATGACGTCTCCATCCCGCAGGAAGTGGATTTTCTTATCCTTCTCCAATATTTCAAAAAAGCTGGGAAAAGGCTCCTTAAGGCGGCTCAGCGGCTCCCTTGCAGCCTCATGGAGGAATATGTCTGGCGACGTCTCGGAGAAAATCTCCGCGAGCCCCCCAACATGATCGAAATGGGCGTGCGTGAGCAACACGCGCTCCAGGCGCTCCAACGGCCCAAAGTCACGCAACTCATCTGTCAGGCCGTACATATTGCCTGCATCAATGAGCGTACGACCGTCCTCCATCACATACACTCCCGAGCATCCACCGGCGTCGTTCACCCAGTGAATTCCGGCGAGGTCGCCGCAATCCTCCCCAAGACTCCGCATATATTGACGTTTTCCTATTGTGCTTTGAATCCGTCCGAAGTCAATTCCGTGCAAGCCCGTCCCAGGTCTTTCCTTGCTCTTCTCTTTGTGACTACAGCCCAGTGGAACGACGAATGGAACATATACCAAAGCATGACAATTTTCAAACTCGCATATCTTGACACCCTTTTTGGGGGGTATTAATTTTTTATTGGTTCTGGTGATATTCTCAATAACAACAAATAACTACAAGGGAGGATATTGCAATGACGCTCATCCGTTGGCTTAACAGACCCGAATTTACGCGGCCGACATTTGAAGCGGAGAGGCTGCAGCGTGAGATGAACCAGCTGTTCAATAGTTTTCTCGGCAGAGGGGAGAGAGTGTGGCGATCTTCAGTTTTTCCTGCACTGAATGTAACTGAAGACGAGAATAATATCTACGTCCGCGCGGAGTTGCCCGGAGTCGATCCCAAGGACCTCGATATATCCATTGAAGGGGACGCCCTCACTCTTCGGGGAGAGAGGAAATCGTCCGAGCCTGGCGGGAAGGTGAGCTATCACCGCCGCGAACGCGAAATGGGCAGATTCCGCAGAGTGCTTTCCTTTCCAACCAAGATAGATGCTGACAAAGCTGGCGCCAGCTTCAAAAGCGGCGTTCTCAAGTTGACCCTGCCAAAGGCGGAAGAAGCGAAGCCGAGACAGGTCTCAATTAAGACGGAATAGATAAATTCATCCAAACAAGGCGCAGAACGGCGAAGGAGATTTAGCCATGACCGAGAAGGATCTTCAGGTGCAGGAAAAACAGGAAATTGCAGCCAAGGCCGAGAGCACCCGGAGTCTCCCCACTTTTGTGCCGCCGGTGGATATCTACGAATCAGAAGATGCGTTGTATGTCCTGGCGGATATGCCGGGTGTGGAGCGTGAAGGCGTCACCATAGATGTTCGCGAGAACCAGCTTATCCTCCATGGCGCCGTCGCGGCGCAGGGAGAAGAGGAATGCGCCCTTTTGCAGGAATACGCAGTCGGAGATTATCATCGGGAATTCACCCTTGGAAGGATCATCGACCAAGGTAAGATCGAAGCATCGCTTAAAGACGGAGTCCTCACTCTCACGCTCCCTAAGGCCGACATTGCCAAACCTCGCAAGATTGAGATAAAGACCTCGTAAAGTAGCAGCCTCCGTAAGCCCCGCGGGGTCGCAGGAAATTGCAATCTCAGCGCGCCGGTTGACCATGTCAACCGGCGGCTCATTATCACTTATTCACCGAAAGAACGGGAATTCCCGAGGACTTGAATTCAAAAAGCACTCCCTCCACGTCCTCCTCCGTCGCCCCAAGACGATTGACATCATACACAACAAGCCTCTTGATCCTGCCCCGTTCAACATCCATCAATAGCTGCCGAATGCTGGTGTAGACTTCTACGGACTCCGCCTCTTCCTTACTGATTGCCGATTCCAAAAAGCGCATGCATGCTTCTTTCTGGATGGCCAGCGGACGCTCGTAGGAGCCGTTGTCTTCGTTCTTCAACTCGTTCAGACGGACCATCAGATAGACCGCGGTCAACTTTTCATCCATTTCGGGTGTTCCTCTCTATGCTCGATATATTAGGAAATTCAAAAATCGTCAGACTCTATCTTATAAATTCAGGAATGAACGTCGTCAAATGGAGAAAGACCCGATTCGTCTAAAAAGTCCAAGCTCGCTGACAAGAAGATGCGCAAATGGCAAGAAATCGGAAGGCCGCATAGGTGGCGTCGAGGGTGGGAGCAATTGAATGCGCATAGGTTTTATAATGAGATTCGATAGTGACAGCCTGGTGAAAAGGTGGTAAAAAAAAGAACTGCGTAGGCGCTTCCATACCCTCGTCAAAGGGCGTGGAGATGTGGCTTTCGCTCTGTTTATCGCTTATGTGTTCATTGGTTGCTCCTCAAAGACGCGCTCTTTTGGCCTGTTCATGCGCCCGCAAACAGACGTGTGGTTGGCGACGAAAATATGCCTCCGAAGGAAGATGGATTGCGTTTCAAACGGCAGGTGCGGCGGTGCGATGCATAAGAGCCTGATGGGCCATTGCGCCAATATGCGCGTCTTGGGCAGAATTCAATCCGGTGATATTTAATCTACTGAGCGATCTCTGGCGCATTCATTCCTGACGCCTCGGATGCGCGCCCGAAACCGGAAAGGATAGGGTATGACTGCCACCCCTATGAAGCTGCTTCCGAAGGGGAAGGGAGAATCCTTACTCATTGTCGACGACGAAATGCATCTACGCGTATTGTTGAGCGAAATGCTTGAGTTGCACGGCTATCAGGTCGCTTGCGCCTCGGATGGGACTGAGGCGCTCACATTGTATAAGCAGTCTATGGACCGCCAGCGCCCATTTGACCTTGTAATCCTGGACCTAATGATGCCTAGAATGGGCGGGCGCGAGTGCCTGGAGCGCCTCCTTGAAATGAATCCTTACATAAAATTTATCCTATCCACGGGATTAGTGGAAAGTGAAATGGACGACAGAGGCGTCCCAGCCCACGCGGGCAGAGTGCTGAGAAAGCCGTTTCTTTTCCGAGAGTTGGTTGAAAAGGTGAGTCTCCTTCTGGCTGAGGCATAGGCCAATCTCTACAGCGGCCGTTCCGCGCTGGCATATCCTGGTCGCCCCCTCGCGCCGCTTACCCCGTAGAGCCTGCAACGCATCGTTGACTCGATCGCCGGCCGCTGAGTTCAGAAATTCGCCGTGGATGCTGGAGCCCCAGCCTGATGCAGCGCATTGGACATCTTGCGGCGGGTTCTTTTTCATTTGGATTGGCGTACTCCCCCCTGTAAAATAGCAATAACTTGAGCACTGCGGGAAAGCGATGGTTCGCGCATCTGGTCCTCCAGCCCAACCTGCGGAAGCGGGTCATGGATGGTTAACGATTATTGCAGGTATACAGGCAGTGAAGGAGAAACCCACCGATGGATGGCCATTTCGATCATGTGATGTTGTCCCGGATTCAGTTCGCATTTACGGCCATGTTCCATATCCTCTGGCCGGTGTTGTCGATCGGCTTGAGCTGGCTCCTGGTTGCGATGGAGGCGATGTGGCTGAAAACGAAAGACCCTGCATATTATAAGCATCTGCGCTTCTGGATGCACATATTTCTTCTTAATTTCGCAGCGGGAGTCGTCAGCGGCATTCCGATGGAATTCCAGTTCGGGACCAATTGGGGCTCATTTTCCAGGTCGGGGGGCGACGTCTTCACACCTCCTGGGATTTGAAGCCGCCACGGCCTTCATGTTGGAATCGGCCTTCATAGGCATCATGGCCTTCGGCTGGAAGAGGGTTTCACGCCCGATGCACCTCTTTGCCACATGCATGGTCGCCTTCGCCGCTTCGGTGTCGGCATTCTGGATCATGAGCGCCAACGGATGGATGCAGACTCCCACCGGAGGGCATTTCGTAAACGGCATTTTCCTCATCGCGAGCCATATCGACTCCATATTCAATCCGGATGCGGGCTGGGCCTTCGCCCACATGTGGGTCGCGGCCATTGAAATCACAGTGTTTGTCGTCGGAGGCGTGAGCGCTTGGCATCTCCGCAGAGGAACCCACGTCGACTTCTTTCTGAAGTCTTTCAAGATGGCCGTTGTCGCATCCATAATAGCGACGCCTCTCCAGATATTCCTGGGAGACGGATCGGGCAAGTCGGTGTATGAATACCAGCCCGCCAAGCTCGCTGCCATGGAGGCCCACTGGGAAACCAACGCACCGGGAGAGGGCGCGCCCTGGCACATCATCGCATGGCCGGATAAATCACGGCGCGAAAACGTGTGGCAATTGGACGTCCCTTACGCATTAAGCCTCATTACGACGTCCTCTCCCACGGGGACCGTAAGAGGCTTGAAGGAATTTCCGCCGGAAGATCTGCCCCCGATATGGCCGACGTTCTACTCCTTCCGCGTCATGATGGGAGTCGGTTTTTTCCTCTTCGGAGTGATGCTCTGGACTGTCTGGGCGTGGAAGAAGGGACGCCTCACCGTCGACCGGATCACGAGCCAGCGCACGCTTCTAAAGGCCTGGATGACCGCCTTTCCCCTTAGCTACATCGCCATGGAGGCTGGCTGGATAACAAGGGAGGTTGGCCGTCAGCCATGGATCATTTACGGGTTCCTGCGCACGAACGAGTCCGCCACGACGCTTCCGGCAACTGTTGTGGGAGGCTCGCTGATTGCTTTTATTGCCTTCTACGCTATCCTCTTCTTCGTGACCGTTCTGTTTATCCGCCGCATTATCCTTGCCGGACCCGTCCACGAGGCGCCTGACTGGACGCCTCGCACACGATAAATTAACCCCGCAATCCGGAGAGAAGCTCCATGCAGGCAATTCAACCGCATCTTCCCGATATTTGGCTTTTCCTGATAGCATTTTTTCTTCTCTACTATGCTGTAACGGACGGCTCCGACCTTGGGGTCGGAATCATCTCCCTCTTTGCCTCCGATGAAACCGAGCGCGGCATGCTGATGGCTGCCATAGAAAAAACGTGGCACGCCAACCAGACCTGGCTCGTGATACTTGGAGGCATGATGTTCGGGGCCTTCCCGCTATTTTACGGGGTGGTGCTCTCCACCCTTTACATCCCCATCGTCTTGATGTTGTTCGGATTCGGAATGCGCGGCGCAGCGTTTGAATTTAGGGCGCATTCGGAGTCGAAGCGCAAGTGGGGGCTAGTTTTTGGCTTCGGAAGCCTCTTTGCAGCGCTCGCGCAGGGCTTCGCCCTCGGAGGCTTGCTCGGAGGGCTCGATATAAAGGGTGGGGCGTTCTCGGGAAATGTCTGGGCTTGGGCAACTCCGTTCACCGCGTTCGTGACTATCGGCGTGATTTGCGGCTATGTGATGCTTGGGTCCAACTACCTCATCATGAAGACCTTGGGCAAAATGCAGGACAGGAGCTACCGCCGCGCCTGGATTTCTTCCTGCCTCACTCTCTTTATTGCCGTGGCGACTTACGCATGGTGCCTGGAAAAGTACCCGTTCATGTCGGAAAAATGGGAAGCTTTTCCCGACGACGAACTCATCGCGGTCTTTCCCGCATTGGCCGTCTGCGCATTCCTCATGCTCTTCCGCAGCCTTCGGAAGCGTCATGAGGCGGCCCCGATCTTCTGGAACGCGGCCATTATCATATTTTCTTTTGCGGGACTTTCCATTGGCATGCATCCCTACATGATTCCCCATGTCATTTCAGAAGCCGTCACCACCAACGCGGCCGCGGCGTCCCCCATGACGCTCTCCTTCATGCTCGTTGTCGCACTCATCCTTATCCCAATCCTCTTATTGTACACGTCTTATGAGTATTGGGTTTTTCGCGGCAAAACAATGAAGGATGACCACGGATATGAGGAGTAGGCGAGGAGCCATAAGGGAGTGGGAGAAAATCAGGAAGCTCCCGTCAATGGTGTTGGCTTACCGTCACCCCAGCGAAAGCCAGGGTCCAGGCACCCGCATCGATCCTGGATTCCGGCTTTCGCCGAAGTGACGTTGGAGGCTTTGGTCAGCGGCATTGCGCTTAAATCAACGCCATTGAGGCGCCCGTGCAAACAGTTTCCGTCCTCACAACCGTTTAATGAAATCTCTCGACATAAGAAAACCCCGACCGATTGAGCCGGGGCTTCCTTGCATCAAGAGCAAATTATCGCTGCTTTAGCGGCAATTTGCTCTTCTCCTTACGCGTCTTTCCTTTGGCCATATCCAATTTTGGATGCCGCATCCTGTATGATTTCCAACGACACCGGATCATCGATCGTCGCCGGGACCTTATACTCCTGTCCATCCGCGATCTTGCGCATCGTCCCGCGCAAAATCTTCCCGGAGCGCGTCTTGGGGAGCCGATCGACCCCAATGGCGCTCTTGAAGCACGCTAGCGGCCCCAACTGCTTGCGCACCATCTGCACCAACTCCGCGCTGATCTCGCTCGGGTCACGGTCAACGCCCGCCTTAAGCACGAAGAAGCCAATGGGGACCTGCCCCTTCAGCTGATCTTCCGCTCCAATGACGGCGCATTCCGCAACATCAGGGTGCGTCGCCACGATTTCTTCCATCGACCCGGTGGAAAGCCTGTGCCCCGCCACGTTGATGACGTCGTCCACCCGGCCCATGACGTACACATAATTCTCTTCATCCATGTAGCCGCCGTCGCCGGTGAAGTAATACCCCGGATAGGCGCTCATGTACGACTCCTTATACTTTACGTCATTTTGCCACAGCGTCGGCAGGGTCCCTGGAGGCAGGGGCAGCTTCACGGCTATGATTCCCTGTTCATTGGGCCCAAGCTCCTTGCCATTGTCTGACTGGAGGATTTTGACGTCGTAGCCGGGAACGGGCATGCTGGCCGACCCTGCCCTTACGGGAAAAAGCTCCAGGCCGCGGAAGTTGGCGGTGATGGCCCAGCCCGTTTCCGTCTGCCACCAGTGGTCGAGCACCGGGACCTTGAGGAGGTCTTCCGCCCAATGGAGCGTGTCGGGGTCGGTCCGCTCGCCAGCAAGGAACAGCGTGTCAAAGCAGGATATGTCGTACTTTTTCAGAAACTCGCCCTTGGGGTCTTCACGCTTGATGGCGCGGAATGCCGTCGGCGCCGTAAAAAGCGCTTTGACGCCGTGCTGCGATATAATGCGCCAGAAGGCGCCGGGATCGGGCGTTCCTACGGGCTTTCCTTCGTACAGGATGGTCGTTGCCCCCATGAGAAGCGGGGCGTAAACGATGTAGGAATGCCCCACGACCCAGCCTACGTCGGATGCGGCCCACCACACATCGCCCGCGTTGATCCCGTAGATGTGCTTCATGGACCACTTGAGCGCCACCGCGTGACCGCCGTTATCTCGCACGACGCCCTTCGGAATGCCGGTTGTCCCGGAGGTGTAGAGGATGTACAACGGATCGGTCGCCTTCAACCACACGCAGTCGGCTGGGGTGGCTTTGGCTTCGAGCTCAGCCCAGTCCAAATCCCGAGCCGAGAGAGGCGCGCTCACCTGCGGACGCTGGAAAATGACGCATTTATCCGGGGTGTGGGATGCAATCTGGATGGCTTCATCGAGAAGCGGCTTGTAGGAAATGACTTTCTTGCCTTCGATGCCGCAGGAGGCGGACATCATGACCTTGGGCTTCGCGTCGTCGATCCGAACCGCCAACTCTTTCGCGGCGAACCCTCCGAAAACCACCGAATGGATGGCGCCGAGCCGCGCACACGCGAGCATCGCCATGAGCGCTTCCGGGATCATCGGCATGTATATGATAACGCGGTCACCCTTTTCCACGCCGAGTCCCTTGAGGAAGCCAGCGATCTTGACCACTCTCTCCTTGAGTTCCGAATAAGTGAACTTCTTTATCGTATCCGTCACCGGGCTGTCGTAAATGACCGCTGTCTGGTCGCCCCTGCCGTTTTCGACGTGGATGTCGAGCGCATTGAAGCACGTATTGAGCTCCGCTCCCGCAAACCATTTATAGTAGGGAGGGTTTGAAGCATCGAGGACCTTGTCCCATGGCTTGTGCCACGCAACTTCCTGCGCCGCTTTTCCCCAAAAGGCTTCCGGATTTTCAATGGACTCGCTAAATGCCGCCTTATACGCACCTGCCGTAGATGAACAACTCATGAAAAATATCCTCCGCATCCCATTCCGATTCGTCAAAAGCCCGTGCGCACTCACCAAAATCGAATTCACCATGCACGGGCGCTCCATCCCAGAACAGAACCGCCATCGCCACCAGATCCCGCCGTGGGCCTCGGTCCACTGCACCCATTTGCCCCGGGAGTCCCAGCGATTTGCAGTCGATTGCATCAAGTATTTGGGAAAAAACGACGTCTTGCGAATTGCGGCCTCGCGGCGCGCCCGCACCTCCTTTCCTTCCTGCGGTTACAGGCCCTCGGGAAACAACGCGCCAGCCGCGCCGTCAGTCCGAATAGCACGCAACCAAGCGCTCGCCATTGTCTTACGTTGAACGCTTCGTTCCGTTCAAAGCTTGCAACAGGGAGATTCAGAAGCCGAAAGACAGGGGAAGCGCCTATGCGGTGTGAGCCCAAGAATAGGGATGGAATGGCGCTTGAATGGGAGCGGGAATCATCAGCACTTGAAAGCAAAACAAATCATACGCAGTCAAAATATCTGAACGGCCGTGCATTGTCAATATACACCGGCTTCCTCTTTACTGTGCGGCGCATCGCCCATGGAAGAAGCCCGGATGGTTGAAATGTATAGTAAAGCAGGCGCCTGCGGGGAATCGGTCTAATTCTGATTCGTTTGTCGGAGACAAACTATTTTTATGTAAGAAAAATGATTACAAGCCATACCCTTTAACCCGCCATTCGCTTTACCATGATCTAAATTGTTGAAATTGCTATAACTAGCTCCTCTCACATCCATGCACTACATCTGTCAATAATAGCAATTTCAAAGAGTTAAAGCATAGCTCAAATGGTGGGCTTTAATATTTGAATATCCTGCTGTAGGAGCAGGCTTCCTGCGGTGACTGGCGCAACGTCGCGGCAGGATGCTGCTCCTACGAGAGTGTAATTTTCAATCCTCAACGGGTATAGTTGTCTGCCAGTGCGGCGCCCTCTTATCTTCCGCGCGCCTTTCCGCATGGATGGCTTGCTCAATTTGCGGATTCGCAGCATTTCCTTGTGGGAGGCCGTGCGAAATCGGATTATAATTCCAAGATCTTTCAGTAATGGGACAAAGGCCGGCCGCGCCCGAGCCGGCTGAACAACAAAAGTACAAGAACCGGGAAATGGAGCATATGGCGCAAAAGACGATCAAAGTGGAAACCGTGGCTCAGGCGTACCTCGAGCTCTTGAGGGATCGTGAAATCGACTGTTTTTTCGCCAACGCGGGCACAGACTTCGCCCCGCTGATCGACGCATTCGCGCTTTTCGCGCATCAGGGGGAGGGCGCCCCAAAGCCCATAACGGTCCCGCATGAAAACGCTGCCGTAGCGATGGCGCACGGGTATTACCTTGCGACCGGCAGGCCGCAGGTGGTCATGGTGCACGTCAACGTCGGGACCGCGAACGCCATCAACGGAATCATCAATGCGGCGCGCGACAACATCCCCATAATCTTCACCGCCGGGCGCACGCCCCTCACGGAGTCCGGCCTCCCTGGCTCCCGCGACATGTACATCCACTGGTCGCAGGAGTGCTTCGATCAGGCTGCGATGGTCCGCGAGTGGGTCAAGTGGGACTATGAACTCCGCAACTTCGCCCAACTCGAGGAAGTCGTGGACCGGGCGATTGAAATCGCCATGACGGAGCCACGAGGGCCGGTCTACCTCACGCTCCCCCGCGAAGTGCTGGCGGAGCGGCATGAAGAAATCGTCTTTACATCCCCTTCCCGGCGCAATCCTTGCGGCCCCCTCCACCCCGACCCCGAAGCGATCCGGGAGGCGGCGGTTATGCTGGTCTCTGCAAGCAACCCTCTTGTCATCACCTCGGCCTCGGGCCGCAACGCCGAAACCGTCGTCCATCTGGCAAAGCTCGCAGAAAGTTTCGCTATCCCTGTCATAACGTTCAATCCGCGCCATGTTTGCCTTCCGACGGACCACCCCATGCACGCAGGCTATTTTCCATCGGCGCTCCTCCAGAAGTCCGACTGCATCCTCGCGCTGGACTCCGAGGTGCCGTGGTATCCCTCGATGGGCTCGCCACCGGATGATTGCAAGGTCATACATATGGGAATAGATCCGCTACAAAGCCGATACCCCATCCGGAGCTTCCCATGCGACCTCGCGATCCGCGCGGATTCCGCGTACGCTGTCCCGATGCTGACCGAAGCGCTCGCGCCCTACTGCGACAGGCAAGCCTCCCAAATCGCGGAGCGCTTCAACCGCGTGAGTGAAATGCACGCCCGGCAGCTCAAGGCATGGAAAAACGCAGCCGAAGCCGCTCGCAAGAATGCACCCCTCGATCCTGTTTGGATTTCCCATTGCATCAATGAAGTGAAGGACGAACAAACGATCATCCTGAACGAATACGATCTCGTATTGCCGCAGATGGATTTCACCAGCCCCGGCCAGTTCCTCGGGAACACCTCCGTGGGCGGGCTCGGCTGGGGTCTTGGGGCTTCGATCGGAGTCAAGATGGGATCGCCGGAGAGCCTCGTGATACTCTGCTCGGGAGAAGGCAGCTATATGTTCGGCAACCCGACGCCCTGCCACTTCGTTTCTCGGGCCTTCGACGCTCCGACCCTCACGATCGTATTCAACAACGGTTGCTGGAACGCCGTCCGTCAGGCGAACATCCGTATGCACCCCAACGGTTGGGCGGCCCGCACCGGAAATTTTCCATTGAGCGACCTAGAGCCCGCTCCTCACTATGAAAAAATCGTCACCGCAAGCGGCGGTTACGCCGAACGGGTGGAAGATCCGTCGGAAGTCCTGCCTGCTCTCCATCGGGCCATCCACGCCGTGAGGGTGGAGAAGCGCCAGGCCGTGCTCAACATGGTCTGCAAGCACCCGAGGGACATCTAATGGGCTGTCAGACTTCATTTTACAGGCTGGCGGTAGGTTGGGGTGAGCAAAGCGCCCCCCAACAGTTGCGCTAGATTTCTACCCGATAAATTCGTCACCCGGCCTCATCCGTGGAAGTCGGGCATCATGAAGCAAAGGAAGGACCAGAAAACATGCCGGACGATCGGTGCAAATACAGACGCGAAGATTTCGGGGACCTCCCCGTCAAGCTCCACCACCTCACCATCCACCTCAATTTCATTGACGGCGACGTCGAGGCAAGCGAAATCCTGGACATGACGGCGCTCCAACCCCTCGATGCGATCGAACTCGACGCCAACGACCTCGTCATCCTCGGCGTCTGGCGGCTCGATAGCCCCGACGCCTCGCCAGATGGCGCCGTCCCGCTCGAATACGACTACCGGGAGAAAGAAAACAAACTCCGGGTGCTGCTCTCCCGCCCGGTCGCCGCCGACGAAAGGTTCCACATCCGGACGCTCACCCGCTGCACGCCGAGCGACCACATCCTGGAAGGCATCTACAAAGACGCCACCCCGGAAGGCGCCCCGCAGCAGTACATGTCCCAGTGCCAGCAGTGGGGATTCCAGCGCATCATGCCGATCTTCGACGACTGCCGCGCCAAGTGCACCATGACGACGACCCTTGAAGCCGACGCCGCCTACACGCACCTCGTTAGCAACGGCAACATCGACCTCCGCTCCAACCCCGACGGCAAGCCCGTCCCGAAGCCCGGCGACCCCACCCGCCAAGTCATCACCTACCGCAACGACGTCCCCATGGCGCCGTATCTTTTCATCGCCTGCGCCGGCACATGGGAAGCGCTCACGGACACGGTTACTTTCGATTCCGGGCGCACCGTCCGCCTGGAATACCTGACCCCTCCCGGACGCTCGCAGCACGCCCGCATCCCCATGGAAATCCTAAAAAAATCCATTCTCTGGATCAAAGACGCCCAGGACTACGAATACACCGGCGACGCCTACCGCACCATCACCATGAACAAGTCGAACTTCGGCGGCATGGAAAACGTCGGGAACACCACCATCGTGACCGACGCCGCGCTGATCGACGAGCACACCCTTGATCTCTCGGTCCTCTACGCACACGCAGTCATCGTGCATGAATTCGAGCACAACCAGTGCGGCAGCGAAACCACCATGGACACCCCCTTCGACGTCTGGCTGAACGAAGCCTACACCGTCGACGTGGAGCGCCAGTTCATGGCATGCGTCTTCGACCCCTCGTTCGTACGCCTACAACAGGTGGAAAGCATCCGCAATCCGCTTCTAGGGCCGCTCGCCATCGAGGACGCGGGCCATGCCGGACGGATCGTCCGCGACGGCTTCAACGACCCCGACGAACTGATCGACGGCGTCACCTACGTGAAGGCTGCCGAAGTCATCCGCATGCTGCGGCTTCTCTTGGGAGCAGACAAATTCAAGGCGGGCAAGACCCTTTACTTCAACCGCTACAAGCACGCAAACGCCACGACCGACCAGTTCTTCAAATGCTTTGAAGAAGCCTCCGGCGTCTCGCTGGAACAGTTCAAGCTCCGCTGGCTCTACACCATCGGGTACCCCAACGTGGTCGCGAGCACTGCTTACGACCCGGCAAAGCGGCAATACAAAGTTTCGCTCCGCCAGGAACTGAAGCCCGGCCTCGAGCCTTTCCACTTTCCCATCGTTATGGCGCTCGTGGACCACAAAGGTCATGATATGGAAGGCTCCGCCCGCACGGTCGAACTCCGCGACGCAAGCGCCGAAGTCGTCTTCGACGGCGTGGACTCGCCCCCCGCCTTCGCCTCCATGAATCGGGATTATTCCTTCTACGGAACCTTCCGCTGCGAAGACGCGACGCCCGAATCCCTCGCCTTCCAGGTTCGCCTCGACCCCAACGCGTACAACCGGGTCGATGCGATGCGCCAGTTGACAGACCGTCAGCGCGTCCGCCTGTTGAACGATCCGGAAGCCGCCATCGACGAGGAATGGCTCCGCATCTACGGGGAAATCATCGCCGACGGCTCCATCCCCTCGGCCATCAAAGCGCATTTTCTCCGCATCGACGAACAGCCCATGGACCGCACCTATTCCACGTGGGTCCTCGAACTGGTCGCCGCCAAAGAAAAGCTGATGCGAGCGGTGAATGAGCGTCACCGAGGAAAACTCCTGAACGTCTTCAACACCCTCGACACCTACCGGGCGACCACCTCCCCGAACGATGGCATCGAAGACCGCATGCTCAAGAATACTCTGCTCGACCTCATCGCCATCGACGACGAGCCCGACAGCCATTGCCGCATTCTCTCGCACCTCGACGCCGCGACGACCGCCACCGACCGCGTCGCCGCCCTCCTCGCGCTCAACCGGAGCTCCGCCCCGGAACGCAGGTCCACGCTCGAAAAATACTACGAGGCGTGGCATCCGCACTTGAGCGCCTACGCGAACTACCTTCGGGTTATCTCCAGCGGAACGGGCGAAGACGTTTTCGACATGATTGAAGCCGAGAAGAAACGCCCCTCCTTCGTCATCACGCAGCCCACCTGGTGCCGCGCGCTCTTCCTTTCCATGGCGGTGAACAGTAAAAAGGTTTGGACCGACCGGGGAATCCGCTGGGCCGCCGACTCCGTGATAGAACTGGCCACGCTGAGCCCTCTCACGGCGAGCAGGTTCCTCAACGTGTTCCAACACGCCCGTCGCCTGAAACCCGTCCTACGCGAAAAAGTGCTCGACGCCCTCGAACAGATAAGGGCTAAGGTCACGCCGGACATCTCCCCGACCATCCACGGACAGGCGAAAGCCTACCTCGGCTCCTGACGCTAATGCTCACCGAACTCTGTACATAAAGTCGTTCTCGCGATGCCATTGATGAAGGGTGATTGGACAACTCGTTTGCAGCGAGTTGTCCTTGCGCGAAGCGCAAGAGGAAAATCCTAGCCGCCTCCTATCGGAGGCTTTCCTGATCGATAAAAGCCCATATGCAGTGGGGACCCGGCATGACAAACTTTGGTTGCTTTTGTGAGGAGCGATAATATTCGCCACACCGAAACAAGGTGTTTTACATCCGCCATCTCTCGGATAGAATATAAAATGCATTAAAGACGGGAGCTGCGCCGGACTTGCGGGTCCACGCAAAGCGGCAGGCGGGAGAACAAAGTTATCCTCGAGCAGGCCTATGCAAAGCAGAAATAGATCCGTGCAGCGTCAGGTGATCCTTCCATGGGGTCAAGTAGTTCGCATCGCCTACAATTCCATGAGGGTCCGTCTTTTCCGCTCCCTCATTACAACGCTTTCGCTCGCTCTTGCCATTGCTTTCGTGGCATACATCAGAGCTGGTTGCAAGATGCTCAACGCCGTCTGGCCCTGGGCCGACGACGCGCTGCGGCAAAGCATCCTTTCGATGGGCTACGAGATGTCGGACGGAGTTTTCGGCAACACTCCCAAAGACGTATGGCTGGTCACGCTATCGCTGCTCGTATGCGTGGTCGGGATAGTCAATGCGCAGCTCATGTCCGTGAGCGAACGTTTCCGGGAAATTGGCACATATAAGTGCCTCGGCGCGCTAGATAGCTTCGTGGTGCGGATTTTCGTCCTCGAGGCCATGTATCAGGGGCTTTTGGGAGGCTTGGCGGGAAGCGCCGCGGGCGTCTTGACGGCGACTGCCGCTCTTTGGATCAGGACCGGATGGCTGGTCATTCTGCACTGGCCAGCAATCGAGATGCTTCAAACGATCGCATTGTCGTCGCTTCTGGCGGTATTCCTCTCTTTTCTGGGAGTCCTTTATCCGGCCCTCACGGCAGCCCGGATGCAGCCGGCCATAGCACTCAGACGGGAAGATTGAACATTCGCCAACCGGCTCTCGAAACATTCATCGCCACGCGCCCGCACAAAAAAGACCGAACAGCTTGCGCCATCCGGCCTTTTCATATGCGTATGCTTCACCCGGCGGAAGCCATTCCTTACTTGCGCACGTGGCATTCCCCGCACGCCAACGGTCCGGCGGTTTTATCTTCCGCCCGCATGCGTTCGTGGCATCCCCTGCACTGCATGTGGAAGGCGTCGATCAAACCAAAACGGTTCTGGCCCTTAACGGGCTTCACCTCGTGGCATTCAGCGCAGTGCCGCCCCTCGACGTCTTCCTCGCCTTTGATCGCGTTGTTCCCGTACTTGTCGTAATCATGATGGCACCGGGAGCAGTTAATAACCTGCGCGTGCTTCCCATGAGAAAACTTCACCAGGGGGCGTTCAAAATTTTTCACGCCTTCCGGTTGCAGTTCCATTACGTCGTCCTGGGGAAAAACCGGCGAAAAAAAGAAAGCGACCATGAGCAAGGCCAAAGCGAGTTGACCGAAAGCCACAGCCCGACGCCTCATTAATCGTTCGCGCATCTTGTTCTCCAAAGTTCCGGCAGCCGGAAAGCTTCCTCTCCCGACCGCATTATTCATGCCAACCGAACGCCTGTGGACTAGCCTTCCGTCCCTTCACCCGCAGCGTCTTCCATCTCTTCTTCGTTCTCAACGGGCTGGAATTTTTCCGGAATAATCATCATTTCCGTAATCAAATCCTTAAAGGAAACAACCTTCACGCCCAGTTTGTATTCCTTCACCAAGTCGTTTATCTGGTCGAAGCAGTTATGGCACGGAGTGATGATGATCTTCGCCCCCGTGGCCTTGATCTGCTCGGCTTTAATGCGCCCGGAGGCCATGCGGCGCGCCTTGTATTCCGGTCCCATGGGGATGAACCCGCCGCCCCCGCCGCAGCAGTGATTATGGTCGCGATTGGGGTTCATATCCCTAAAATCTTTTGCAAGATACGGGATAATCTTCCGCCCCTCCTCCCATAGCCCACCGTTCCTCGACACGTTGCAGGGGTCTTGGTAGGTGACTGGCTCCTCCAGCATCTTGGACGGATCGATCTTTATCCTGCCGTCGCGCAGGTATTCGTAAAACACCTGCACCGAATGAATGACGGGCACCGGCGGCTTCCCATCCCTGCGCCCCACGAAATACGGTCCTTCAAACGCGGCGGACCGAAATGCATGGCCGCATTCGGTGATGACGATCTTTTCGACGCCAAGTTCGATCGCCTTATCGTACATCGCCTTCACGGGAATTGCGGCAACGGCCCGGTTGCCCGAAAACATGGCGAGATTGGTGCAGTCCCAGCCAGTGCTCGGCATAGTCCAGCTCTCCTCCGCCACCGTAAAGATCTTGGCCGCCATGGCGATATCCTGCGGGTAATACATAGGCTCCCGCGGATTCACCGTGTACATGTACTTTGCGCCGTGCACATCCATGGGGATGTCGAGACCCGCAATCTCCTCGGAGGTTTCCTCAGCCATCCACGAACAGGTTTCGACAAAGTCCTCGGTGGCCATGGCCATCTGGTTGCCGGACACGCGGATGTTTTCCGTCGTACGCGCGAGCCCCTCCGGAACCACGCCCTGCGATTCGCAAATGGTCCGCACAAGGGAGATCATCGTGGCCACGTCTATCCCAAAAGGACAAAACTGTGAACAGCGTTTGCACATGGTGCACTGGCCCCACACAATCTCTCGGGTGCGATTCAGAAAGTCGTAGTCCACCTCGCCCTTCCTGCGGTAGAGTTCGAGCAGCGTGGCCTTCACCTTGTAAGCCGGACTCAACTTCGGATCTTTGTTATTCGCCAGATAGAAAAAGCAACTCTCGGCGCACAAGCCGCACCGCGAGCATATGCTAAGCCAGGTCCGGACCCTGGCCCCGTCGTTCATATCCAGCAACTCTTTTATCTTACGGATGTTAACCGGCTTTTTAATTTCTTCACTCACGACCCGTTTATTCTCCTTCGCATTCTGCTAAATGCGCTGTTGTCCATGACCATGCATATCAGGCCATCATTCCCTCGCCCAGCGCATCGCCGTCAGGACCCCGCCCCGCCTGCTGGCATGCGCCGGAGCAACTCTCCGTCACCAAGCTCTGGCCCCCCGGCGCGTCCCCATCTCAAACCCGATAAATGCGCGTGAAAAGAAAAAGAGAACCACGTGCGCCAGCTTGCTGAACGGAATCACGACCAGCAAGACCTCGGCGGACAATATATGGAGGATCAAAAGCGTCTCATAAGAGCCCCACTGATGGTAGGCGAGAAATCCCGTTATGAACGGGAGAAGCGTTAAAATGAGGAGAGTATAATCCCAGGCGCTCGTAAGAATCCTCACCTCAGGCCGCGCTATCCGCCTCAGGATAAGGAACACCCCCGATGCGAGCACCAGCATCGTCATGACGTCCGCGACCGCGTCCGGCATGGACCAAGGACTCACTCCCCAGGACTCGCTCCACAGCATATTGTGCGCGAACAAGAAGACAGGGACAACCAGGAGGCAGATATGAAAGATGAAGACCACGATGCTGAATATCGGCTGCTGGCGCATCGATGCGCTCCCCAGCGGGATTATCCAGTGCCCGATGGATTTGAGAGCCCATTTTGAGTCCATGTGGTTGTAGAAGACCCGATCCCGCTCCATACTGAGACCATACAGATATGCAATCCGGACCGCCAGTCCTCCGAAGAAAACGATAAATGCTGCCCACAGAGCCGGGCCCGTCAAAAATTCATACATAACGCTCATTCCCCCCATGCCGCGACGTCGCCAAGATCAGGCGGATAAATTGTAAAAAGTGTTAATGCTCATTTTGTTAAAAATATACAGTCAAGAGAATGTAAAATCAAGCACCAAGAATCTCCCATAAAATCCTTTACCTACAACAAAGGTGGCAAGATGAAATTAACAGTCATTAACGAGATGAAACATAATTAATTATTTCACAAGAAAACACCCATCTCAACGCCTCAAGCCTCCACTTCTGCCACCACGGCTATCGCTTCATTTCAACGTCCATCACTTAGGGGAGGAGGATGCAGAAGGTCGTCCCCCTACCCGTGTAGGGAGCAATCCAGACTTTACCGTGATGCTTCTCAATGAGTTCTCTCACGATGGCCAACCCCAAACCGGACCCCTCGATGCCCTTGGACGACGCATGCCGCTGAAAGGGGCGGAAAAGAGCTTCAGAATCCTCGTCCTTAATCCCCACGCCATCGTCCTTGATATAGAGAATATGCTTACCGTCCTTTTCTTCACACTCCACTCGTATTTCGCTAAGCCCCGGACCGCCATACTTGAGCGCATTGTCAACAAGGTTGCGAAACACCCTTTCCAGCGATAGCCTATCTGCAAGCACCAAAGGAAACGCCCCTGACTCCATCCACCGGACGCCGCGCTCCTTCATGGGCAGGGAGAATTCCGCCTTGACGCCGTCCAGGATTTCCTTCAAGGAAAAACGCTCCAGGTTGAGGGGGGCTTCCCTGGTCCGAACATAGATATTGATTCTATCGATAATACTGACAATCCCTCCCGCCGCCTTCACTATTTGCTCGCAGTATTTCTTCCCTCTCTCATCGAGCGAACCCGCATATTGCCTTTCCAACAGCTGCGTCAGGCCATAAAGTCCAATAGCGGGACTTTTGAGGTCATGCGCGGCCGAGCACACAAAAAACTCGATCGTGTCTCGCTTTTCTTTAAGCTCCGCCACTCTCATTTCGAGTTCTTCAAATAGTCTCGCATGATTGGCAGCTATACCTATTTGCGCGCCAATCACAACCAAGAGGTCAATCGCCCCCTGGTCCAGTTCTATCTCCCTGTCTGCACCGAGGTTCATCACCCCAATAACTTTATCCCCCACTATTAGGGGAACACAGATGATGATTTCGAGCCCCTGCTGGTGAAGCACCTCAGCTCTGTGGGCATCTTCAAGCTCCGAAACGCGCTGCGCGATGAACGAGCGCGTCCTGGCCGCCCGCCCGGTGAATCCCGTCTCCATATTCACCTTTTCCAGCCCTTTCGGATCAATCCCCTTATAGGCAGCTAACAACAACTCCGGGCCGCTGTTCCTGTCCTTCAAGTATATTCTGCCCGCGCAAAGGCCGAAACAGTCCATCGTTGTGGAAAGGGCGCCATCCAAAATTTCATGCAGATCCAGGGACGTTGAGACGCGCGCGCTGAGATTAAGCAGAGTGGAAAGCTCTCGGTTCCTGTTCACCAGCGTGGACTTAGTGGATTTTATCGAAATTATTTTATTATAGCTTGGCTGCATCCTTACTCCAGCTCCCACTCCCCGGTGATGCGCAAACGCTGCGATCCGTCCCCAAAACTGATAGACTCTTCAAACGACTATACCAATAATAATCCACCGGCCTGAACCCCGCCAGGAGTTTGTGCGAAAACGGCGCGCAGAAAAGAGAACAAACCATGAAGGATTGCAATTCCAATTGGATGCAGGTCCTGCAAATACGAACCGCTCCGGGTGAGTCTACCTTTCACCCTCATTGGTCAAACCGAAGCCGCACACAGCGCGGACGTCAACTCACAACCCAAACGACCAATTCCCTGGCCATTTGGACCACTTTGTTGCTCACCCGTCCCATGAAGAATTCTTCTACTTCCGAAATGCCTCTTCTTCCAACTACAATGGTTCCAAACCCGCCATGCCTTGCCTCATCCACAACACACCCCGCGCGAGTGGCTACGTCGGAGACGATCCTGCCAGTCACCCATTCGGGCTTCAATCCCTTTTCTACTAGGCGCCTTCGGGCCTCTTCGATAGCAGTCTCCATTTCCCCCTTAATTCTTTCCATTTCTTTTTCGATTTTAGCGCTCCAGGCGGCTTCCACATCGCTGGCTCCCGGACCAAAACGAAAAACCCTGAACGATCGGATCGTATGAAGCAACTCGATTTCTACGTCCGATCCGCCAAGCAGTTCCCCCACATAATCCACGGCTCGAAACGCTCCCTCGGAAGCGTCGAACGCAACCAGCACCTTGTCCGTCCTGGGCTTTCCGCCAACCACCCAAACAGGGGTGTGCACTGCTCTCTCGATCACCTTGGCCGCAACGCTTCCAAACACCAGGTCCTTGAGGTCCGTCACGCCCTTGCGCCCAACCACCACCGCATCATAGCCGCGCCCGGCTTCCGCGACAATATCCCTCGCAACACCAACCAATCGCTCTTGCACGGTCTCCACCACGGCGTCTGCTGGCGCCCCCGCAGACAGCAGCACCGCCCGGGCGTCTTGCATAAAGCCCCGAATGGTCTTGTCCTGCTGCTCCCGCCAATCACCAATGCTCGCAAACTGCTGGCCGACTTGGACGCCGCTCCCCGAGTCCCAGAAGCTTTCCGGCATCATTGTCGTTACATGAAACAGTGTCACATGCACCCGCTCAAGAGGAAGGATTCCAGCGACATAGCGCACCGCCTCCAACGCCGGTTCAGAGCCATCCACAGCAATCAAGATCTTTTTTCGTCCCACGGTCATGACCTATGCGTCTCCATCGATTAGGGTTCGCAAAGCGCCAAAAGGCGCGAGGCGCAACTTCATCACAGGCAACGCCCTCTCCCTGGCTAAATCCGGGCAGGCTCCACAGTTGCTGTTCGCCATTCCTATTATGTTTCCCGCGTCGGCTGCAACCCACTCGTCATCGACAAAGGGATGCAGGTCGGGTCGGCAAATGCGCAAATATCTTTGATGAACTTGGCTCTATAACTGCTAGCCGTGCCATCGATCGACATCACCATATCCAGCTGTCGGGTGTGGATGATAAGGTACCCGAGAATCTTGAGCCGCTCCTTCATGAAGCTCTCGTCGTAGCCCTCGATGCGCGCAAAAACGCCATCTTCCTTCACTTCCGCGCGGAAGCCCAATTCCTCCAGTATGCCGCCCACAAACTGCGCGCGTTTGAGCCGCCGCTGAAAGTCCGCCGCCCCTCCCTTTAGCTGGAAGCTGATGTAATTCTCACTGGATCGTTCCCCCACAAGCGCCTCGATCGTGGAGAAGTGAAATCCAAACCGGGAGCTTAGGCTGCAGAAGTTTCTCGACACCATAAAGTAGTTGCGGTTGGCGTACGGCGAGGGCATGCTCGGATCAAGCGCAGGATTCGCGGTCGCCTCCATAAGAACCGACATGAACCCCCTCGCGTCCACCGGCGGAGGCCCTTCCCACGGTACTGCGACGATCCCTTCCCACAGGGCCAGCATTGGAATGCACACGATATTATCGATGCTCACGAATTTGCCCGGAATGTCCTCCCGGAAGCCGTCGTCGAGGTTGATAATCCACCACAGCATGGGGAATTCGCACACAAGCTGTTTGCTGGCCCGCTCGGAGAACCTGTGCTCATTGCCGAAGCTGAACATCTCTTTCACCGACTTCTCATGCGAAAACCGGGTAATATCGTGGAGCGTCAGGCAGTTCCTGGGTCTGAAGGCAGTGGAATCCGGATCGAGCAGACTGAGCGGCGTGATATGCTTCATCACCTCGACCAGGATGTCATACACCTGACTGCCTTCCATGAGGTTCTTACGGGGCTCGGATTTCGTCAGCAACGACTCCGCCTTCCCCTTGTAGATGCGCAGCCCGTCAGCATCCACAGTGACAAGGTCGCCGTTTTGGAGGGACTCGACTATGCCTGGCGTCCCGAAAAGCGCTGGAACGCCGAATTCCCTTGCAACGTTTGCAAGGTGCCCCGCGGCGCTTCCCTGCTCCGTAACAACCGCTACACAGCGGTTGAGCAGCGCCGCCCATCGCGGCAGCGCCTGCGATGCGACCATCACCGCCCCTTCCGGGAACTGGAGCGTGTCGATGTTCTTCTTCAGCCAGAACACGGGGCCGACAGCCACCCCCGGACTCGCCGTCACTCCGCCTTCCACCAGGATTTCTCCGTGGACCGCGCCAGATTCCTCACCGGCGCAACGGCCGGCCTCCGCGATCGCCGCCTGCTTCAGCGGACGGCACTGAAGAATATGGATGCCGCCCTCCCGATCAATCGCCCACTCGATGTCCTGCGGCGCGCCATAATACTCTTCCAGTCTGACGGCTATCCGCGCCAACTCCACCGCCTGAGCGTCTTCAATAGAAGCCGCGTCGTTCTTGTCTCCTGTAAGGTCGAGGCGGCACAAGCCTTCGTCGGGATAACAGACAAACTTATAATCTTTCGTTCTTATGTCCCTGTGGAGAATCTCCGGCGACTCTCCCCTGGAAACAACAAAAAGGTCCGTTGCAACGCTCCCATCCACCACAGATTTCGGAAGCCCCCACACCGAGTTGATAAACACCGACGCATCCCGGATGTCGAGCGGGTTGCAGGAATATATCACACCCCCGGCGACCGCATTCACCATCGCCATGCACCCCACGCACATGGAGACGTCCACATCCAGGATTCCCCGATTCAACCGGTACATGACGGCCTGGAGATTGTATTTGCTGGCGACTATTTCCTTATAGGATTGGATGACGTTGTCCGGGCTTACGTTGAGCTCGGACCGGTACTGCCCTGCAAAGGACGTTCCCGCGGAATCCTCGCCCAACGCGCTGCTGCGCAAAGAGACACGAACATTCGCGCCCGCCCTCTTCTCCAGCTCCCCATAGGCCGCCATGATCTCATGTTCCAGATCTTCGGGAACCGAAGAGCGGATTATCAACTGCTGAATGTCAGCGCTCAGCGCGTACATTTCGTCAAGCGCTTCCACCGTCGAAGATTGCAGCCTGCGCTCTATCTCCGTCTGGAGATCGTTATGGGCAAAGAACCTCTCGTACGCCAGCGCGGATATGGCAAACCCTTCGGGAACAGGCATCCCGAGCCGGTTTTTGACCTCTCCCAGATTCGCCATCTTGCTCCCGACCTGATCGGCCATGTCCTTATCGATCATTGAAAAAGGAAGGACGAACTTGTCCCCCTTGGTTTCTTTCCGCTGGGAAAGCACCTCGTTGATCTTTTCCTGAATATCCTTGAACCTGTCGTACAGGCCGGTGTACTTGTTTGGGGCGAGCTGATCCAGATTGGTTATAATACGGTAAACGTTCACGGATACGCCGGTGCAGTGCGTCCTGATGAAGGACATGCCGAAAGGCCTGCTCCCCCGCAACGTCTCTTCCATCTCGGACATGAGCTCCAGGGCTCTATTGTTGGCGCTCAGAAGCAGCTTGAAATTGTGATAGCGCGCCTTGAAAGCCGATCGCAACTGCTGTGCCTCGGCTTCCGATATCTGCTCGCTGTCTCCCCTCGACAGGACCCGCTTAAGGAAGTTGAATATCTTAGCCATAATCTGCTCGATCCGCTGCTAACGGTCCACGCCATGCCCCATTCAGTCGCCGGTTGTGCTCAGAGGCAGCCGGCAACCGGGCCAAGCCCTGTCGCCCCAGGGCAATGATGGCGACGCATTGGGAAGGCGCGCATCCGACGCCCAGTCTGGAAGCGGAGACGGACGCTCGCGGTCTCGGCTATTAGCCGCCTGCTTCGGAGGCTCCCGCCACGCACTTAATCTTCTCCTCATGAAGAGCTTTCTTCTTGTATGCATCCTGAAGCTTATAGAGCAGTTCATCGATATCCATGGGCTTCATCAGGTAATCGAAAGCCCCTAATTCCATACCTTCGATCGCCACCTCCATATTCGCATGGCCGGTCAGCATGATCACTTCCACCAGTGGAAAGAGCTTCTTTATCTCCCGGAGGGTCTCAATACCGTCCATGCCGGGCATCTTGACATCCAGGACCACCAAGTCAATGGGCATTTTCTTCAGAACCCTTAACGCCTCTTCGCCGCTGCCAGTCCCTATGGCATTCAGCTTGCGTTTCTTGAGCCGTTTGACCAAAGTCTCCAGAAACTCTGCTTCATCATCCACGAGCAAAACACTGAGTTCACTCAATCGGAAAACCTCCTCCATCGGTCCCTCCTTATTCCAAAGGAGCCGAATTGCACTCTCCACCACCATTGCATTGGCGACGCAATCCCCATGCAAGCGTCGTTCAAGGAATGCGCTGGCATCCCCATTGTCTAGTGATATTACCACAATCCGAAATGATATGGGTATCATTCATTTTTGGATTGAGAACGGAAAGTGAGGATGAGGCGCGGGACGGGCGCGCATTATTCATGGCGGCTGTCCGACCCGAAGTCCGCATCTGTCGCATCCTGTTTACGGGCTGCCGAAAAGCGCAGGGGATAAAATCGACTGAGCACCTCCCCCACGGTCGATTTGAGCGCCTCGGGATTTTCGCTTTTCTCTACGACAGCCACGGCGCACTCTGCGCATGCATGCTGGACCTGCTCTTCCAGAAACGAATGAATGATGAAGGGAGGATGGGAATCGGGGAGGCCCAGCCGCGCGCAAAGGGCCGGACACCCGATGCAGGCGGCGTCCAAATCCAGGATAATGAGGTCGGGTGGGTCGTCCTCCTTGATGGCGGCCAGCACTTCCCGGCCGTCTTTAGCCATGCGGATGCTATATCCTTCCGCGGCAAGTTCGCGGCCCAGAAATTCCCGAACGCGCCTGTTGCGGTCCGCTATTAAAATGGAAAATGCTCCTTCGCCCATCTGGCGCCCTTTAACCGCAACTTTCGAGAGGAATTCGTGTGTGCCTGGTTGAGTGCGTCGAGACTCCGGACACGATCTGACCTGGAGCGCGATCGCCGACCAATAGCCGTCGCAGCGCCCCATGCAACAGAGGAATCATCGGGAAAGCTTGCAGGCGAGAGCGTGTAAACCGCCCGCGCCTGCAAGGACCTTATCGCTGCATCATTCCTTTCCGGGAGTCTTCACGAGATAGACCGAGCAATGGCAATGCTTTATGACATGCGCGGCAACGCTTCCCAGCTTGATCTTCGAGGATACGCTCAACCCCTTGCTTCCCATAATGATGAGATCGACGCCCTCCGCGGCGGCATAATCGATGATGGCATCCGGCACCGAAACAGTAGCGGTGACAGCTTTAGCACTCACGGACATCACCTTTTCAGCAGCAAGCATGTCGCAAGCCTGCTTCACGACTTCCTCCGCCCTTTGGGAGAGGCTCTCCGTCACCTTCTCAATCCGCGAAGGCGAAATTTCATGGTCTTCCAGCGCCCCACCCACGTTCTGAACCACACTGATCACATTCAGATCGGCGCCTTTTATCTTCACATAATCAATCGCTACTTTGAGCGCTTCCTGGGAATATGTCGAACCGTCAACCGGGACCAGCACTTTCATGAGCGTCTCCTTTACACTTCCTTTTTGACTTTGGCTTTTTTCATGGTAAGCCCCAGACCCTCAAAGAGGTAGAAGATCGCATACCCCCACCACATGGTGTAGAGCACATAGAAGACCAGCAGAGCCGTCAAGGTGAATGCCTTGTCGAGCACGCTCTGCGCTTCGATGCCGTAGAAGTTGTGGGCAGGCTCGATGCCCTTCTTCATTACATCCGAGATTATTCCGGCTTCTTCAATATGCTTATCCTTCTGGAGCACCTTGATGCTCTTATTCAGGATCGTCCACCATAGGGGCAGCACTTCCTTGCCATCGATCCCGGGATAACGTTCGGACAGCTGTTTCGGATTATTGTTGTAAATCGCGTCCGAATCCTGGAGCACCTGGTCGAGAAGCTTGCCCAGATCTGCGCTTACCGTCAGAGACAGTTCCTTGGCCCCTACTTGTGCGCCCGCCGGAATCAGGATGGCAACAGCCTTATCGATCTGCGTCTGGTCTTCCAGCTTCACGGTGAACGAAACCGGCTTTCCAGCAAACTTCTGCGATTCCTTGGACATTTCCTGTATGAAGTGAGAGGAGCCCTTCGCCAGCTTATTGAAAAGGTCGTCGGAATATTGCAGGCCCGTCTTTCCATCCCCAAAGATCGGGGCGAAGATCACGCACAAGATCCCAACAAAAGATATTGCCAGCATTATCCCAAGGTTAAACGGACCCTTATTCCTTATGAGCACCGCATTGCGTTCCATCTTACTCCTCCTCTCTCAACACGCCGATGTTGCTGAAGAACTTGCTGAAGATCCACAAACCGAAAATAGCCACAACCACCCAGAAGACATAGTTTCCAACCGTCTCGATCCCGTTCATCATGGGCTTGGAGACGTTGATCACTTCAAGCTCCGTGAGTTTTTTCGGGAGGGTTGCTATACGATTGATAAAGCCCGCGATGATGGAAACAGCGTAAAACCCCCGGATATGGATGCCTTTCACAACCTTGGTGGTGAGCGCGCCAACTTGGATGCCAAGCAGCGAGCCGATCAACATTCCGATGGCGAGAGTGTAGAAAACGTAGCCATAGATGGCGTACTGGCCTATGGCGGCAAGCCCCGCCGTGAAGATGATCTGAAGGATGTCGGTGCCGACTGTCGTCATCGAGGAGACGCCAAAGATGTACACGAACATCGGGAAGGTTACGAATCCGCCGCCGACGCCCATGACCGCCGCGAGGATGCCAACCACCACGCCGCCAAGCGCTATGACGACCGCGGAGATTTTCTTCCCGCCCGGAACGAAATCTTCGTCAAACGTGATCATAGGAGGAAGGGTCATATTCTGGAGTTTGGTCGCGATGGCGGGAGTGCCCGTAGCCGGACCGCCATGCGCATCGCCGCCCCCTCCGCCCTTGCTCGACCGAAAGAAGTCGATCAGGGCGTAGAACCCGAGGAAGCCGAGCAGGATCGAATACACGATGCTGATGAATGCTTCGCTCAACAGCGGGTCCTGGTTGTAAAGCCCTTTGTTGATCGCGCCGCCTATGACCGTGCCGCCCCCGGACCCCACAACGAACGCAACGGCCAAGCTCATAGAGACGTTGCCCAGCTTCTTGTGCACCGTCGTGCCCATGATCGCCTTGGCGAAGATGTGGAAAAGGTCGGTCCCGACCGCCAGGATGCCCTTAACGCCAGCAGCCATCAGGGCGGGTGTAATAATAAATCCCCCGCCAGCGCCGATGCAGCCCGTAATCAGGCCCGCGGCCAAACCAACGGCGATCGACACCAGGAAAATGGTGGTCGTGTAATAAGAGGGAGCGTAAGCCGTCTTGGAGCCCAGCATTCCACCGCCCGCCTCCACCAACGAAATCGCGATGATGGGAAGCGCCATAACGAGCAGGATCAACAACTTTTTCCTGTTCTTAATTATGGACATGGAAACCTCGTAATCCCATTTCGCGTGCGCTATCGAAGCCGCCTTTAGAAACTCGTAAACCTGTCTTGCGATGCTCATTGAAAAGACCTCCTTGGTGCGTTAATGATAAGTACATCGTTCCCACTTTATAAAACCTTCCGTCTCGGCATGGAGCCGAAGCGATAGTGGCCCAGCGCACCGCCCACAACCAGGCCCGGCCCCCAACTTTCGAGAACCCGGCCCGGAGGAGCTCTGCCCTTCGTATATGGCAATGGTTGTGCCAAGAGGCACATGAACCAGCGCTTATAGTAACAGGCTTATTTAATTAGGTTTTATCAATATCGGGAAACAACTTGGGATGAACTTGCAGGGAAGGAGCTGTCAGGGAATTTTACAAATTGTAAAAGGCCGCCTTCATGATTCGTCGGTCGAGACAGACGTCTCCATCTTGAGCCGGAGTTTTTCGATCTTGGATAGCAGGGTCGGCCTCGAGATGCCAAGCAGCTTCGCCGCCCTGCTCCGGTTGCCGCCGGTGAGGCTCAGGGCTTCGCTGAGCAGCACGCTCGCAAAGCGGTCCATCATCAAATCAAACATATTATCGCTCGAGTCGGAAGAAAAAGTCTTCCGGACCCATTGTCTCATGCACTCCTCCGCCGCCGCGTCGTCTGCGCTTCGGGAAACGGAGTTGTCATCGCATATGGTCTGGGTCACGTCCTCTTGCCCGATGGGGCGCCCCCGGCTGAATATGAGCGCCTTATGGAGGGCATTGCCAAGCTCGCGGACATTGCCGGGCCAGTGGTGGGCCATCAGGGCGGCCTTAGCCTCATGCGTTATCCCCGGGTTGGGGATGTCCATTTCGCGCGCGAAGCGGGCGATGAAGTAGTCAGCAAGCATCGGGATGTCGGTTTGCCGTTCTCTCAGGGGCGGCAACGATATTGTCACCACCTTGAGCCGGTAATACAGATCCTCACGGAAACGGTTTTCGGCAAGCGCGGCTTCGAGGTCGCGGTTGGTGGCGGCGATGATCCGCACGTCCACGGGTATCGGCTCCCGCCCTCCCAGCCGCTCGATGCTCTTCTCCTGGAGGAGGCGCAAAATTTTCGCCTGGATGCTGAACGGCATATCGCCGATCTCATCGAGAAATATCGTCCCGCCGTAGGCCTGCTCAATCTTCCCGACCCTTCGGTTGACGGCGCCCGTAAACGCCCCTTTTTCATATCCGAAGAGTTCGCTCTCGAGCAACGTCTCTGGGATAGCCACGCAGTTTATGATTAAGAAAGGCTTGTTCGCCCGGAGGCTGTGCTGGTAGATAGAGCGTGCCACCAATTCCTTGCCCGTTCCCGATTCTCCACGCACAAGCACCGTGGCATCCGCCCTCGCCACGCGGCCGATGGCCTTGTAAATCTCCTGCATGGGCTTGCTCTGCCCAAGTATGGCCTCGGATGCAATCGCCTCCGGCGCGGCGTTCACTTCGACGCGGGAGCGCATCAGCCGCCCCGCATCAAGCGCCTGCCGAATCAGATCCAGTATATCGGGAATATCGAAAGGCTTCAGCACATAGTCGAAGGCGCCCATTTTGGTGGCCTCGATGGCGGTTTCCGTCGTTCCGTAAGCGGTCATGATGATTACGGGCAGCTTGGGATCGAAAGCGTGCATCTCCTGGAACGCCTGCAACCCCGTCATCCCCGGCAGACGCACGTCCATTATGACGAGGTCCGGCATGGAACCGCGCACCATCTCCAAGCCCGCCTCACCGCTTGGAGCCATCCGGACGCCATACCCCTCCTGGGTCAGGAGTTTGGAAAAACTCTGCCTCAGTTGCGGGTCGTCGTCGACGATCATTATCTCACCCAACGTTTCTGTCCCCTCTCACTGGTAGAGTAATCGTGAACGTCGAACCCCGCCCTTCGCTCGATTCCACGGCGAGCCCTCCGCCATGCTCCTCCACTATGCGCATGGCGATGCTAAGGCCAAGCCCCGTGCCTTCCTCCTTCGTGCTGAAGAAGGGCTCAAAAAGCTTCTCCTGCACCGTGGCTTCTATCCCCGGCCCGTTGTCGATCACCCGGATGATGGCGCTGCTCCTCCCGCCATCCGCAACGTCAACCTCTTCCCGAATCACGATGAGCCCTCCATTGCCAAGCGCTTCACATGCATTCACCAGGATATTCACCAACACTTCCTTGAGCTGTTCCGGGTCCGCCATGATCTCCGGAAGTTTCTCGCTCCGCTCCAGCCGCACATCCACCTCATAGGACTCAAAGCGATGCCGCAAGAGTTGGAGCGCCATGTCCACGGCGGTCGATGGGCTAACCTTCTGCACTTTAAGCTTGGGAGGCCTCGAAAACTCCAGAAAGTTCCTGACAATGTTGTCGATATGCCGGATTTCCTCGGAGATGACCTCAAAATCCTCCTTCTGCATGTCGTTCATATCCAGGGAGCGTTGCAGCGAGAAAAGACGCATTTTAACGGAAGTCAGGGGGTTGCGAATGCTGTGCGCGACTCCCGCGGCGAGCTTTCCGACAAGCGCCAGCTTCTCCGATTGCACGAGATGCTCGTGGCTCACCTTGAGCTTCGTGTGCGTGCGGTCAACGTCATCGATAAGGCCGCGAACCCTCTGGCGGAGCGTATTGATTTCATCGGTCGCACCAGCGCTCCCATCCGGGATGGAACCTGCTTCGGCGGCGAGCATCCGGATCGGACCCAGCACTTGTTTGAGCAATACGAAAATGAGCAGTACGCCGATCAGCGCCGTCGCCGGGACCACCACCCGCGCCATCTTGCTCAGGACGCGCACCTCCATGCGGTTGCGGCGCTGCGCCTCCTGGATGCTGCGCTCATGGATGCTCTTGTATTCCTCACATAAATCATAAATTGCCAGGAATTGCCCCCGCACCTCCCGGTGAAGTTTCGCGCCTTCAGTCCGATAGCCGCCTCTGTACAGCTCAAGCACCTGGTCCCGCGACGCTACGAAATAAGCGTACTGCATCTCAATATGTTGGAGGACCTGCTTAGCCTCCTCGGGATGAACGAACCCTTCGGCCCTCATCAGCCATTCCTTAAACGCATGACTATACTTGTCCAACTCCTCCAGCCACTTGGGATCGCCATCCTGAACGTAGTAGGTCACAAACCCCTTCTGCATGACCAGAGCGGCTTCGAGGCCCGATGCAGCCTGGAGCGCCGCGATGTTATGGTCTATGATCGTGGTGAAAAGCGCATCGACCCTCGAAAAATACCAGGAGCTCGCTATGCCTCCCCCAAGCGTCGCGACAACCAAGGCCGCAACCAGAATGAGCAACCGTGTGCGCAGGCTAATGCGCTTCCACATTAAATTCGCCTCCATGCACCAGTTCTACCGTCCAGGTTTCTTGAAAGATTTGGAATCGACGTTCGTTTCTCGCATGAGCCGGTGCAGATACTGCCTTTTCAAGCCACATTCCTTCGCCGCCTGCGAGACATTGCCGCCATGCCGGGCAAGCGCCTTGGCTATGTACTGAGCCTGGAACTCCTCCATCAGCCTGTCCTTCGCATCTTTGAAAGGCATCGAAAAAAGGTCCTCATCGGAAAATCCGCTCTTGTCGGGAGCGGCGAGAACCATTTGCCCCGAGACCATAAGGTCCCCAACAGTCAGGATGTCCCCTGCCGCCATAATGACCCCGCGCTCAATAACGTTCGTGAGCTCCCGGACGTTTCCGGGCCAGTCCTGCATGACGAGATGCTCCATGGCCTCCTCGGAAACGCCCGTAATGTTTTTCTTGTGCAGCACGTTATACTTGGCGATAAAATTCCGGACGAGCAGAGGGATGTCTTCTTTCCTCTCCCGGAGAGGTGGAAGGTGGATATTGATAACATTCAGACGGTAGAACAGGTCTTCCCTGAACTCTCCATTCCTGATCTTTTCGGGAAGGTTCTTGTTGGTGGCGGTGACGAACCGAATGTCGACCTTTCGGATCTTGTTTTCGCCGATGGCCTTGAATTCCCCCTCCTGCAAGAGGCGCAACAGTTTCACCTGGAGCACAAGGCTCAGGTCGCCGATCTCGTCGAGAAAAAGCGTCCCATGGTCGGCCTCCTCCACCAGTCCCTTCTTGTCTTTGAGGGCGCCCGTGAAAGAGCCTTTCAGATGCCCAAACAACTCGCTTTCGATGAGAGATTCCGGAATGGCGGTGCAATTGACTGCGATCAACCTCTTGTCTCGCCTCTGGCTGTTGGCATGGATGGCGAGAGCCGCCAGTTCCTTGCCCGACCCGCTCTCGCCCGTAATCAGTATGGTTGCGGAAGTTCCTGCCACCTGGGAGATCTGAGCCTGGAGTCTCTGCATGGCGGGGCTTGCGCCCAACAAGTGGGGAAAGCCCCCTCTGCCTTCCAACTCCCCTCGCAAATAAAGATTCTCCCGTTGGAGGCCCTGCCATTTGACGGCCTGATCGATTACATGGAGAATCCGCTCTTTTCTGAAAGGCTTGGTGATGTAGTCGAAAGCCCCTTTGCGGGTGGCTTCCACGGCAGATTCGATAGCCCCGTAGGCCGTCATGATAATCACCGCGGTGCTCTCGCACTTCCTCTTAACAAGCTCCAGCACCTGAAGCCCGTCCACCCTGGGCATCTTGAGGTCCGTAAGCACCACGTCGTAGTCGTTGGCCTTCAGGAGCTCCGGGAGTTTGCGCGAATCGCTCGTCGACGAAAACTCGTAATCGGGTCTCGCCGCCAAAATTCGCTCCAATAGGACCAGCATGTCCTGCTCGTCATCAATCACCAGCATTTTTACAGGCATCTACATCTTCCGCCTTTCTCTAGACTCCACACCCCGTCGATATTTCGCCTCGCTCCCCTCGGCATGTTCTTATGCAAGGGTGGCAACGAAGTCAACACAAATGTAACCTGGTAGTTTCACTCTTCGACCATCCACCCGGCGCTCCCGCACCCCTTGATTTCAAGCAGCCAATCAGCATAATATCGGGTCCGAACCTTGGGGCGCTTGCATTTTTCGCTGATTGACTCGCACAGCCAACCGCTTCCGGCCGGATGCCCCCACCGTGTCCGTTGTGCGGCCCCATCCGCCATCACAAAGAAAGAGAACCATGGAAGCCAGAGAAAGGGTTCAACTCCAAAGGATTCTTAAAGCCGTCATGATAGTCACCCTCCTGCTGCTCGCGGCGGGGATATATCTCGGCCTCACCACCTCCCGTCAAATGAAGGACATCATACGGGAGCAGTTCAATCAGCAGCAGCTCGTCCTTGCAAGCACAGCTGCAAAAAGGATCGAAACTAACTTACAAAACGCTATAGCCGATCTCGTCCTCCTGAACTCTCTTTCGACAATCCAGTATTGTGACTCGGACGCCTACGAAGCGCTCCTTCTCTCAACCATTCCCGTTCTGCACCGGGACAAGATTTTTGAGATAAGTCGCGTCGACCGTGAGGGAAACACCATGATGGTCGCCAATGACCAGGGGATCGCGATGCAGCGGTTCGGTCTGAAGCTCCAGGGCGCGGCGGCCTACCTCTCCTGGGCTGCGACCTTGAGCAACCGCGGCAAGACAATGGCAGCGGGAATCCGCCCTAAGGACCCCTCGGGCGACAAGAAGAACATCGTCATGGACCTTATCACGCCTACCTACGAGGAGTCGACGGACAAAGACCACCCCAGGGCGTCGCAGAGCTTCGCGGGGTATCTGCGCGTAAGCGTCAACATCAGCGAACTTCTCCAGGACGTCATGGTCCATATACGATCGGGAAGAACCGGCTATGCCTGGGTGCTCGACTCATCGGGCGGGTTTCTCTATCACCCCGAGATCACTTTTATCGGTGAAAACGCCTTCGAGGTGCGCCATAGCCGCAACCCAAGCATCTCATTCAACCAGATCAACCAAATACAACGGGATGGAATGCTCCAGGGAAGGGAGGGCACCGGGGCCTATCTTTCGGGCTGGCACAGGGACGTGGTCGAACCGATGGAAAAACTGATTGCCTACGCGCCCGTGCGCATCGATGGACCTTACACGCAATACGTGTGGTCAGTGGCCGTCGTGGCGCCCGTCGATGAACTCGAGGGCGTTGTCAACATGGTTTACCAGAGGCAGATGCTCCTGCAGGGGATCATCATTCTGGTCATCCTGATCGGCAGTGCCACGGTCATTCTCTACGAACTGCGATGGTCGACCATCCTGGAGCACCTCGTGGCCTTGAAAACAAAGGACCTCACCCTCAAGGCGCAGGCGCTCGAAGAGTCAGAGGCGAACTACCGCTCTCTCGTGGAGGGGGCGGAAGATCTTATCTTCACCGTGGACTCTGACGGGGTCATCCAGACAGCCAACCGTCACATGGGCAGGCTTTTCGGTATCGAGCCCAGCATGCTAGCGGGGAAGAATCTCCACCTCTTCCTTCAGAAGAAGCCGGCCGACGACCAGCTAATCCTGATCCGCGAAGCGTTGAAGTCAGGAAAGGGGCAGAGAACAGAAACCCTTTTCCGGATACAGGACAACGACTTTTGGTTCAACATCCAGTACATGCCCCTCCAGGTTGCGCCAGAGGGCTCCGACCGGAGAATTCTCGCCATCGCGCGTGACATAACGGACAGGAAAAGCCTGGAGAAGCAACTCATCAATACGGAAAAGCTCGCCTCCCTTGGCACGCTGGCCGCCGGAGTAGCCCATGAAATCAACAATCCCCTCGGCATCATTCTCGGCTTCTGCGACCTGCTGCTCGAAAAAATAGACCCCGGCACTATGGAATACAATGACCTCAAGACCATCGAACGCCACGGGCTGCATTGCAAGAGCATTATAGAGAGGCTCCTCAGCTTCGCCAGGATAAGCGACGAAGACGACGGAGAATGCGACGTCAATGAAAACATCGAAACGATCCTCTCCGTCGTAAAACACACTCTGGACATGAAGAACATCGACCTCATCTCCCGCCTTGCCGCAGAACTGCCCATGGTGAAAGGCGACTACAAGGGGCTCCAGCAAGTGCTCCTCAATCTCATCAACAACGCCATTTACGCCATGGAGGGAAACGGCAGTCTTTCCATCGCCACCCAATGGGATGAATCCAAGAAAGATGTCGTAATTAAGGTTTCTGACACGGGGTGCGGAATCAGGGAGGAATTTCTGGAGAAAATATTCGATCCCTTCTTCACGACGAAAAAGGTGGGGGACGGCACAGGGCTCGGCCTTTCAGTAAGCTACGGGATAATTTCCAAGATGGGGGGATCGATAATCTGCGACAGCCGCACCGAAGAAAACAGAGGGAGCGCCCCCACCGGGACAACCTTTACCATCACCCTCCCGGTCATTCAGGAATCTGCATGAGGAAATAGCCGCGTCACTTAACGCACGCCTTCGTCCCGAGCACCCGAGCGGCTCCGCCCCATGATAGGGAGCACATAGTCTATTCCTTCGAGGATTTTGTCATCTCTTCCGCTCTTGTCACCCAACCGCCGCCCATCGTCTGGTATATGTTGACATACGCCGTGAGGAGCGAGGTTTTCGTTTCCGCGTAACTCAGCTCGGCGGGAAAGAGCTGCGATTCAGCGTTGAGCACAGTGAGGTAAGGTGTGTACCCGCCGTTGTACTGCAACCATGCGAGGCGGTCGTATTCCTTAAGCGAATCCACCAGCCCTTGCTCCGCTTCAAGCTGCTCGGCAAGTTTCCGGCGGGACGCCAGGGCGTTTTCCACGTCGCTGAAAGCATTCAATATAGCGTTTTGGTAGTCCAACAGAGCCGCGCGTTGGGCCGCTTCGGCCTGTCTCACCTGACCGGAGATCGCCCCAGCCGTAAAAATCGGTCCAGTGAAAGAGCCCGCGTAACTCCACACCCGGGCCGTCCCTTTGAAAAGGTCCGATAGCTGAGAACTCTGTGCACCGAACGCCCCGGTCAGGGAGATGCTCGGAAAATAAAGAGCCTTCGCGGCCCCTATTTGCGCATTGGCTGAAATTAGGCGCTGTTCGGCCTGAGCAATGTCGGGGCGCCGCTCGAGCAGTTCCGATGGCAGACCGGATGGAACCAGGGGCGATCCCAGTTCCAGAAGGGACTTGCCCCGCGCGATAGGACCGGGATGTCGTCCGAGGAGGATGCTGAGGGCATGCTCCACCTGGGCTATCTGAAGCTCTATTTGCGGGATGGCCTTCGCGGCGGTCTGGTATTGGGAACGGGCCTGCTCGACGGTCATTTGCGCAACTTGTCCGTGCTCGTATTGCAGCTTAAAAAGCTTGTACGATTCCTCATAGGCGGCAAGCGTCCGGCCCGCGATCTCTAGCTGAGCGTCAAGACCGCGTAGCTGGATATAATAATTAGCTACCGAGGCCACAAGGGAGAGCACCACGCCCCGACGGGCCTCATTTGCGGCAAGGACGTCCGCCTTGGCGGCCTCCGAAAGTCTTCGGATCTTCCCCCACAGGTCGATTTCCCAGCTCGCTCCGGCCAGCAGCTGGTAGGAATTCCGGGGATTAGGAATGTATGAGGCGAGAGGAGTCGCACCACGTTCGCTCACCCGTTCGCGCTGGCCGGCGCCGCTATAATCCACCTGGGGGAAAAGGGGCGACCTAACCTGGGTGAGCACGGCGGCGGCCTGTTCGATATTCTCGACCGCTATCTTGACACTAAGGTTCCGGGCGAGCGCTTCCCCGATCAGGGCGTCCAGCGTGGGGTCGCCGAACGCCTTCCACCAATCGGCGTCGGCCGCGTCGCGGGCGTCCTTTTCCTCATAACGGAAAGCATCCGGAGCATCGACAGCCGGTCTGCGGTAATCGGGGCCGACCATGCAGCTCGCAAGCGCCACTGCGCATCCCAGGAAGATAAGACGCCGCATGTCATTCACCCTCCTGCCTTGCTGAAGCCTCATCGGAAAGGGCGTCATTCCCGGGAGCGGAAGCATTTTCCGCTCCCTTGGAGCGTTCGCTCAACTTGTCGAAAAGATAAAAAAACAGGGGAACATAGAGCATTGCAAGGGTCGCTTCGCCGATCATGCCTCCCATGATGCCGGTCCCGATGGAATGCCGGGCGTTGGCCCCCGCTCCCGTGGCTATGGCAAGCGGCAGCACGCCTAGGATAAAGGCGAGGGAGGTCATGATGATCGGCCGCAGCCGCTCTTCGCCCGCCTGGATCGTGGCATCCATTATGGACAGGCCCTGCTTGCGCAGCTCCACCGCGAACGTGACCCGAAGCACGGCGTTTTTGGCGCCGAGGCCGATGAGCACCAGAAGGCCGATCTGGAAATAGACGTCATTTTCGAGCCCCCGCAGCCAGTTGAAAGCAAGCGCGCCGAGGATGCCGAAGGGAACCGCCGTCATGATGGAGCCGGGAAGCGTCCACGATTCAAACTGCGCCGCCAGGACCAGGAAAACGATGATGAGTCCGAATGCAAACGCGGCGGTCGATGTTCCTCCCGACTGTTTCTCCTCGAAGGCCATTCCCGACCATGCATACCCGTAGCCCTCCGGGAGAACCTCGCCCGCAGCCCTTTCCATGGCCGCGATAGCCTCCCCCGAGCTGAAACCGGCTGCGGCGGAGCCGGTGATCTGCGCCGCCGGAAACCCGTTGAAGTGCGGCGTCAGGTCGGGGCCGGTTGCATAGTGGGTCGTGACCACCTCGGAAAGCGGAATCATCCGGTCGTTGTTGGACCTCGTATAGAGCCGCACAATGTCGGAGGGAGTGCGGCGAAAAGGGGCGTCCGATTGCAGTACAACGTTCCAGACGCGGCTGTACTGGTTGAACTGGCTGACGGTGATCGACCCGAACTGGGCCTGCAAGGCGCTGTACACGTCATCCACCGGCAGGCCGAGAAGCATCGACTTCGAGCGGTCCACATCGACCTTGAGCTGCTGGGAAGCGGCTCGAAAGGTGCTGTTCAATCCCGACAACTCCGGCATGGAGCGCGCCTTGGCCAATAGTTGTTGGGTGATGTCGTACAAGCGCTCCGGGTCCCCGGCTCCCTTGTCCTGCACCCAGAATTCAAAGCCTCCCGTGGAGCCAATCCCAGGGATCGCCGGGGGGGCGATGGGTATGAACACCCCCGTATCGATGGAGCGGGCCTTGGACGCCACATCCAGCAGCACTGCCCTTGCATTTTCTTTCTTTGCCCGTTCTATGCTCGAATAGCGCTCCTCGAAATCTTTGAGCGTGACGAAAAAAGTGGAAACATTGGACTTGTATTGACTGTCTATCAAGCTGAAGCCATTGATCGTCGATCGATTGGCTACCGCGGGGCTGTCGCCGAACAGCGCGTCCACCCGGGACGCCGTCTCGATCGTCCGCTTGAGGTTGGCGGCATCGGGCATGAGGACCATCCCCATGACGTACCCTTGATCCTCGTTGGGCACAAAGCTCGTCGGGATCGTGCGGAAGAGGTGCACAAGTGCCCCGATGAGCGCGACAAGGACCACAAACGCAACCCCCATCCTTTTTATCATCAACACCACCGCATCCCCGAAAGCCAGCGTGAAACGGTCGAACATGCGATTGAACGAAGCGAAGAACCCTCGCGTCCGAGGCGCCGAATGCTTGAGCATGAGTCCGCACATGGCGGGCGTCAGCGTGAGCGCAACGAACCCCGAAAGCGCCACCGAGATGACTATGGTGATCGCGAACTGCTTGTAGAGCTGCCCCGTAACACCGGGAAGGAAGGCCGCTGGCAGGAACACCGACGCCATGACCAGCACGACGGCGATGAGCGAGGCGCCGATTTCCTCCATTGCCCGTATGGTGGCCTCCCTGGGCGGAAGGTTGAACTTCGTCATGTTCCGCTCCACGTTCTCCACCACGACGATGGCGTCGTCAACCACCATCCCTATGGCCAGCACGATGCTGAAAAGCGTCAGCAGGTTGATCGAGAACCCGAGCGCCAGCATCCCGGGGAAAGCCCCGGTCAGGGCCACGAAGATGGCGACCGTGCAGATGATCGTAGCCCGAAAATTCTGGAGGAACAGGTAGACAACCAGTACGACCAGTACGACCGCCTCGAAAAGCGTGTGGATGACTTCCTTGATGGAGAGGCGAACGAAATCTGTCGTATCGAGGGCGATCACGTAGTCGAGCCCCTCGGGCATCGAATGCTTCAGGCCCTCCATCGTTGCGCGCACGGCCTTTGAAACTTCGAGTCCGTTGGCCCCCGGCTGCTGGTAAATGGCGATGAAGGTCGCGGGCATCCCGTTCAGCCGGGTGTCCTCGACGTACAGCTTCCGCCCGACCTCCGCGCGCGCGACGTCGCCAAGGCGGACAATGGCGCTCCCTTCCTGCCCGGCGCGCAGGATGATGCTCTCGTACTCCGAAGGCGTGACAAAGGGGTCCTGGGTCACGACAGGGAAAGTGAGTTGCACGTTATCCGCATTCGGCTGCTGGCCGACCTGGCCCGCTCCGAAAAGAGCGTTCTGTTTGGCCACCGCGCTCTGGATGTCCGTGGTCGTGATCCCGAGGGAGGCCATCCGGTCTGGGTTCATCCAGATGCGCATCGCCTGGTCGGGGGCCCCGAAAATCTGGGCCTGACCAGCCCCGTTGACTCTCTTGATAGCGTCTAGCACATAGACGTTTGCATAATTGCTGACATAATCGGGGCTATAGCGGCTCTCCTTGTCGGTCACCGCGAGAATCATCAATGTGCTCGAGGACTTCTTCTGAACCGAGACCCCATATTGCACCACGGCGTCGGGAAGCTGTGGCTGGGCCAAATTCACGCGGTTCTGAACCTGCACCTGCGCCATGTCCGGGTCCGTGTCCAGTGAGAAGTAAACGGATATGGTCATCTGCCCGGTGTTGGAACTCGTCGAGATCATGTAGAGCATGTTGTCGACGCCGTTGATCTGGGCTTCGATGGGGGCCGCCACCGAGTCCGCCACCGTCTTGGAGTCCGCTCCCGGATAGGTCGCCGTCACCTGGATCTGAACCGGCGTGATCGTGGGGTACTGCGCTATCGGGAGGGCGCTCATGGCCACGAGACCCGCTATCACTATGACGAGCGAAACGACGGTTGCAAAGATCGGCCGTTCGATGAAAAATCTGGAGAACATACAGGGGCCCTCCCGCGCCTAGAGACCGCTTTTCGCTGAACCGCTTTCGGCGGAGGGCGCGGTCGCCGCCCCGCTCGCATCATCCCGCGCCTTCACCTCGACCGCAGCCCCCGGCCTCAAGGTCATAGTCCCGTCGGCAACAACCAGTTCGCCCGCATGGAGCCCTTCGTTGATGATCCAATCATCCTCGAACCATTCCCCCACGATGACCGGGCGAAGCTCCGCCTTCTTCTCCTTGTCCACCACCCACACGTAATGTCCCTTGCTCGATCGCTGGACGGAACGCTGGGGAACGAGGAAAGCGTTGGGCCGGGACGCCCCTTTGAGATGGATGCGCACGTATTGGTTCGGGCGCAGGAAGCCATCGGGATTATCGACGGTCGCGCGAATTAGAAATGTTCCTGTCTGGGCGTTGAAAGAAGGGTCGGCGAAGGTGACTTTCCCGGTGAGAGGATACGTCGAGCCGTCGGCCAGAATGAGTTCGACAACGTACTTCCGGTCCGGCGGTTCGATAAGAAGCTTCTGTTCAAGCTGATTGTGATACCGGAGCCAGTCATTTTCCGAAATGCTGAAATTGACATAGACCGGCGAGATTACAGCCACGGTGGTCAGCTGGTTATTGGAAGGACTGAGGTAGGTTCCATCCGCCTGATCGGCGGCCCCCGTTATCCCGGCAACGGGAGAGGCGATGACCGTGTACGAAAGGTTCAGTTTCGCTTCCTCCATGGTCGCCTTCGCCTGCTCCACCGCGGCGGCCGTTGACTCGTGCTGTCCGACCGCGTCATCCAGATCTTTCTGCGATAGCGCATTGGCGGCAACCAATGGCTTGACCCGGCTCAGGTTCTGACTGGCCACCGCGAAGGCCGCCTCCTGCCTCGCCAGAGCGGCGTTCGCCTGATCCAGCTGCGCCTTGAAGGGCTTTTGATCCATGAGAAAAAGGGTGTCGCCAGCTTTGACGACCGAACCTTCCGTGTAAACCCGCTTATCCAGAAAACCGTTGACGCGGGCTCGAATGCTCACCTGCCGCGAGCTCTGGACTTGAGCGATGTATTCAAATGCGACCGGAACATCGCGGGGTGCGACAGCGACAACGCTCACCGTCGTTGGATGCGCCTCCTGTTTTAAGGCGCCGGCCTCGTGCTTGCCACAGCCCGAAATCGAAAGGAATGCTGCTGGAAGAATCAGAAAGATCGATAAAGATAAAAAAAACAATCGCAAAGAGCGACTCCGCCCTTGAAATGACGCCCACTCGAGGTGGAAGCCTGCATATTGCACAACCGTCCTCCCTTCTGTTAGACATCCGCCGCTGCCTAGCATTCTTAACAGACCGTCCGGACTACCACCTCATCATGGTTAATCGTACTTTGGTGAACAAGCATCATACTACTGTTTATGCACAATATCATCAATTTTTTGCGATTCTTTCACAATTTTTCAATATTCTAACGAATCTCGATTCTTTCCATTACCTGCGATCGGTACATCGCTTGCATATATGTAATTCATAATCGTTCGGATGTAGGGGCAGTTCAAAGAGCGCTATAGTTGGCTCCTCACACCCCCAACCTCTTATGGCGCTGTCCTGCAGCCCTGCGTTTAAAATGTTGGCTGCATCTTGCCAACTCGGAGTTCCACCCACAACCACACCAGGCGGCGAGAGTGCGATGAACCGGAAAAACATCCTCATACTGGACCCAGAGCAAGACATGAGCGCATTGTTCGCTCGGGCCCTGGAAGCCCGCAAGGACTGCAAGTGCTATTGGGCGTCCCGAGAAGAGGAAGCCGTCGCTCTTTCGCGTGACATCCCGGTCGATCTCGCCCTCCTCGACGCATCTATGGCCATGAATGGGAGCTTCAGCATACTGAAGCGATTGAAAGCGCTCCAGCCGGACATGGTCATCATTGTAGACGCCTATCTGCACCAAAAGCCCCTTGCCTGCAAGGCCATCGAGCACGGTGCGGCGGGCTGGATCATCAAGCCGGTCAAGATCGACGAATTCAGGAAGAAGATAGAGTCCTTCCTGACGCCTCCAACAAGCCCAGCGGCTTAGAATCCACATCGAACTTCCTTTTAGCCCTCTGCGAAGCATTCCAAGGCAACGACCGAACTGCCAATGCACGCCCGTCCAGTCAAGAGCTTATGGCATCGCGTCTTTGATGCTCCAATAACGATGTTCGCTCCATCGCATGGCGCGCACCGGAATTTACACTTACTCTCACAAGACTGTCACCTTACAGGAGACATAAGTGTCCCCTGTAGGTTTCACCTCAAAGCCATCATATCGCCCCGCAGGCAAGATATAATTATAATGCATTGTATTTATTATATGTTTTCATAAAAAATCAATGGCATGCATGTTGCTGAATGGGTGTTCATCAAGAATAGACCCCATAGGGACAGGACAAATACACCGAGATGGAGGGTTTCCCATGAAAGTATTGGTTCCAACGGATGGCTCGATCTATTCCATGAAAGCCGTGGAAATGGCCGTGGCGATGGCGGAGAAGGAAGGCGCGGAAGTGACGCTGCTCTCGGTCGCTTATTACGCGAAGGAAGACCTGGATGAAATGCCCTTGAACCTCCAGGAGAAAATGGAAGCGCACGCTACGGAAGCTCTAAAAAAAGCGAAGGCGATTTTTGAACAGAAAGGGCTCCCCGTGAAGGCGATTCTTGAGACAGGCTTGGTCCCGGCCAATAACATAATCGAAATGGCCGAGGAAGGAAGCTTTGATAAGATAATCATGGGCAGCAGAGGGCTCACGGGACTCGAAAAAGTCCTCATCGGGAGCACTGCGGCCAAGGTCACCGCCCATGCTCCATGCAGTGTGACGGTTGTGCGCTAGTCCCGTGAGGGACGAGCACGACGAGACGTTTTCAAAACATGCATTACTTTATTAGGCAGAGGCAATCTTTCGGAAGTTGCGGCAAGCTCCGGTTCACCCAACAACTTTGTAGAGAGAGGGGACTTAAAATGCATAAGTTATGGTCGAAAATAATAGGATTCGCGGCTCTTGCGCTGTTTCTCACACCTCAACTGGCAGCTGCTGCGGGCGGCGGCGGGGCATCAATAGTTATCGTGGCCGACACGCGCGGACTTACTGGGATCATGGCTTGGTGGGCAAGCCTCTACAACGAGAGCCACCTGTATTTTGCCCTCCTGACCGTCGCGCTCATCCCGACTATCGGAGTGGTCTTCGGCGTGGTGGCAGACCTCGTCATGAGCCACATCGGAATCGATCTCAAGTCGAGAGAGCTTTCGGAACACTGAAAACGAGCGCCCCTTTGGCGCACCAGCGCACCCCTAGCGGAACAGGAGGTTTTCTCATGGATTGGTTGTATATAATGATGCCTATCGCTGGAGTGAAGATATTTTGGCCGGGTCTTATCATTTTGGGCATCGGCGTGGGAATCATCGGCGGCTTCTTTGGAATGGGCGGCGCATGGATGGTGACTCCCGGTCTAAACATCCTCGGCTTCCCCATGGCCTTCGCCATCGGAACGGACATCGCCCACATGGCGGGCAAATCCCTCATTTCCACCATGAGACACGGCAAATTCGGCAATGTGGATTATAAGCTAGGCCTCATCATGCTCATAGGAACCGTGGTCGGCTTCGAGGTGGGCGCACAGATGATTATGTGGCTCGAACGCCTCGGCCGCGTGGACATCGTCGTGCGGTACATGTACCTCGTCCTCCTCGCGTTCATCGCCTGGATGGTGTTCCACGACGTCGCCAGGAAACGTCAGAAGGAAAGAGAAGCCAAGGCGGCCGGCAAGCCCGTCGACGCCCTCACGACCGGCATCGAATGGCACAAGACTTTCCACAAGATCCACATCCCCCCCATGATCCACCTGAACGTCGCGGGCATCTACTGCTCTGCCTGGCTTCCCATCTTCGTCAGCTTCCTGACCGGATGGCTCGCGGGCATCCTCGGCATTGGCGGCGGCCTCATCCGCATGCCGTCCCTCATCTACATCCTCGGCTGTCCGACGCACGTCGCGGTCGGCACCGACCTCTTCGAGGTCATGATCTCCGGCCTATACGGCGCGGCCACCTACACCTTCAAGGGACGCACGGAGCTTGTGGCGGCCATCATCATGCTGGTGGGGGCTTCCATCGGGGCGCAGATCGGCACCGTCGCCACCAAGTACATCAAGGGCTACGGCATCCGCATCGCCTTCGGCCTCGCGGTCATTGGCTGCGCGCTCTCCATCATCCTGAAGCTTCTGGCCGGATATTTCCCAACGCACAAAGCCCTGTTCGACAACACCTCCACGGTCCTCGTGCTCGGATTGGTGACCAGCCTGTCGGTCTACATCTTCCTCAAGATGCTCGACGGCGCGAAGAAGGAAATAGCCGCGAAAAAAGGCGTTTAGACCGGCCTATCCACCCATGAAGCGCGATCTGTGACGAAGACGCGCCGCGTCCAACCTTACCGAAGAGGGAGACAGACAATGCCGAAGAGCTGCAAATGGATATTCGCGATAATCCTCATCCTGCCCATGGCGTTCGCCGCCGGTTGCGACAGCCGGTTCGGCTGGGTGGACCAGGGCCGGGTCATTGAATACGACAAGGACCAGGGAACGGTGACATTCATCAGGGACGTGAGCACGGACAGCAAAAACCCCGACTACAGCCATCTGCCGCCCGTCACCTATAAGCTGCCGGCCGATCCCCACGAAATGGGACCAGCCCCCAAGGTAGGCAAGCGAATGAAGCTGGACCTCAAGAACAAGCAGATCGTGGTGTATGTGCCGGCCCTCAACAGTTTCGCGACGATCAACTACACCCTCATCGACCAGAAGGAAAACATTGGATCGCAAGACCCGCTGGTCTATGACGCATCCACGGATTCCGCCATAAAGTTCCCGATCGTCGATAAGTTCAAGAAGACGATAACGATCTACTCCAAGCGGCAAAAGACGCTCACCACCTTTTCCGTGCCGGATGAATACTTCGCCCTTGCCGACGACACGTGGGACAACGGTGACGAGGTTCGAGTGTACTACAAGGAAAAGGGTATAGCCAAGCGCTTCATGAATATCAGCAAGACGGACATTTTCAAGAAGTAGCCGCGGGAATTGCAACCCCGGATGATTCCTCCTGGGAGCAGCGCAGAGCCGAATCTTCTCAATGACGAGGGGAAGAGGCCGAGCGGGGCTCCCGGTTTCATCCGCACTCATGGAAAGAGGCATCGGCGATGAATATGAATCAGAAAATAGCGGTGGCGATAGTGGACCTGCTCATCCTTATGGAGCTTTGCATCAGTATGTATGCGGCGGCGCGCAACCCGGACATGATGACTCCCGTGTTCGTGAAGAGCTTTTTTGCGATGGCTCTTCCCACGCTCGTCATGGCCAAGGTGACCGTCAGAAAGCTCCGGACCGTAGAAATTAGGGTCGGCTGATGATTTGCGGCGGAGCAGTCCAAGGGAGGAAAACGGCGGGAGCGGCGGCAATGGTCCTTATTGCCTGCTTCTTCGCCGCGGCCGTTGACGGGGTGGTTGCCTCGGCCCGACAGCCCGCGAATACGTTCGATGTCATTCCAGGCATGTCCATCCGGTTGAGCGGCCCCTTGCCCGAAAAAGTCGAAGGGCCATCCGAATTGGTTCACACCGGCGACCCAAGCATCCTCCATCTTTCCATAGAAGCAGTGGGATCGGGTTTCTGGCTGGGAGGCGAGATGTGGCGTGGCATCCTCACCATCGACCCGCAGGCTCCTCCGGGGGAGCTATCCTTTCGCGTGCTCCCGAAAGGCAAGGAGCACCCCTCTCCCGTTTTTCGGATCATGGTGCACAAGGACGCCCAAGGCCTCCAACGCGCCGAGAAATCCTTCGTCGCGAAGTATTGCGGCATATCCCCTTGGAGTCTTGCAGCCCTGTCCGTCCCCTTCATTATAGTCGCTCTCGGTGCGGTTTATTACTTTTCCAATCGCATGGAGCAGTTCATGGCGATGGAAGGGAAGGCGGTGGTTTATATGGTTCGTGAAGGAGATTCAGGGACAGAAATCGCATTCGGCCTGGGCGCCAGGCATGGCGTCCGTCCTGGAGACCGCTTCACGCTAATGGATGAACAGGAGGTCGCGTTGTGCGACATCGAGGCATGGAAGGTTTCGGACGCCGATTCCATAGCGATCCTTAAGGCCTGCACGGATGTGAAAGCAGGTTGCATCGTCAGGCGGCGTCCCATGGTCTAAGCGCGCACTTTGCGCTTCAGATGCACGCCCCATACAACAGTTAAAAATCTTGCAATAGACTCAACCAAGACGCACTTGGCGTAAGAATCTGGTTGACGAGTGTTAATCATTATGTGCTAAAATGTTATTAAATAGTTGGCGTTCCGTAACCCTCACCAATCACCATGCCTTTTCAAAACAAAAGGAGGAAATCATGGCGGAGAGCGTGTACAAGATCATCGAGCTGGTCGGCACCAGTCCCACTTCCTGGGAAGAAGCCGCGAAGAAAGCGGTCGAAACGGCGAGCCAGTCTCTCAGGGACTTGAGGGTGGCCGAAATCACCAAGCTGGACATGAAGATAGAAGACGGCAAGGTGGTCGCTTACCGTGCGAGGGTGTCTCTTTCCTTCAAGTACGACGTGGGATCTCCACAGTAGGAAGCCGCTATTTCAATGCAACTCCCCATTTGGGGACAGACGATGTGTTAGACGAACAGCTTCGGGCGGGAGGATGCTCCCGCCCGATTTTATTTTCTGCGCCAGCCGCAACGCTGCCTCAGTGGCCGGCATCTGCATTCCCGGCGCCGGGAGCAAGACTGTGCTCCAAGTTGTAGTCCCCAGCAAGGAAAGACTTCGCTATGGCGGGAACGCTCTCCTCGCTCGTCATCAGCATGTCCATCTGGCGTGTGAAGATAAGCAAGCGTCCTATGATGTCGAGGCGCTCCCGGATCTTTGCGCACTCATATTTCTGGAAGCGCGCCTGCACCCTGTCGCCTTTTACGTCCACGCTGAAATCGAGTTCCGCCAGTATCGTCGCTATCGCCCGCACCCGTCTGCTCCTGCGGACCTCATCCGCCGCCCCGCCTTTGAAGGAAAAGGAAATGTAATTTTTGTTGATCGTCCGCCCGCAATAGGCGTCCAGCACGCTGTAATGGTATCCAACCCTTGAGCTGAAATTCAGGTATTTGTCCGAAACGATGGCGTAACTGCGGTCCCCAAACCGCTCCGCCGCATAGGTGTTTGAAAACATCTGTTCACTCATCACGGAAAAAAAGCCTCCGAGTTGCACAGGTCGCGGTCTGCTGGCCCGCAGGTCTTCGTGCAACATGCCCTCCAGCACCGCATGGAAAGGAATGGAGACCACCTCCTCGGGGGCCACTGTCCCTTTTTCGCCAGCATCTTCCACGAGGCCGCCCCCAAGGTCTATGATATGAAGGTCGAGGGGAATGGACGCATCCAACTTCACCGCCCACCCTGATTTCCCGGAAAAGAGATCGCTTATCTGAAACATCTCCACATAAGAGAACTCATGCACCAACCGCATGATGTCGTGGAGCGTCGTGCAGGAAGCCGGGGCAAATTCCGGGGACTTCGGATCGACGAGGCGCAGGGGAACGATCAACCCCGCGACGTTCTTGAGAGTCTTGAAAACGGGCGCGTTTTCCATGTGGGATTCCCGCTCCGTCTTCAACGCCAGCAATTCCGGGACGCGGCCTTCATACACCCTTCCGGAATACGCGTCTACGGTCACCACCGTCCCCTCGGGAATAGACGTCGCAGTCCGGGCGTCGAGCAGCGTGGGGACGCCAAATTCCCTCGACAGGGACGCCATGTGCCCGGTAACGCTTCCCGAATCCGCCACAATAGCCTCCGCCCGCCGCATGACGATGACGAATGTAGGCGACGAATGCTTTGCAACGAGCACCGCTCCATCGGGAAAATCAGCGAGATCCGACTCGGAATGGACGTGATGCACCGGCCCGCATCCGACGCCGGGGAAAGCGGCGATGCCGTTTTCCAACAGGAGCGGATACTGGGACAAGACGGGCGATGCATCCTCGACGCACTTATTGCCCGAAGACGCATCCCGAAGCGGCCGGGTCTGAAGCACCATAAGGCGTCCTTCAACGTCCAGAGCCCACTCCACATCCTGGACATGATGATAATGTTCTTCGAGACGGACGCCCCATCCCGCGAGCGTCTTGATCTGGTCCGGGGAAAGGCACGGGCGCTCCATCATTTCCGGCGGAACCGGGATTTCCTTCAAGCCACCGTCCGGATCGCTAACGAGTTGCACCGGCTTTCGCGCCACCCTTACATCAAGCGCGGTCAGCGTGTCCTCTTTGGCCACCGTGTAGGAGTCGGGGGTGATGTGTCCATCCACGGCGTAGGGCCCCAGCCCCCACACCGCGTCGATAATAATATTGTCGTTCAGCATATCGAAAGGGTGACGCGTATACATAACTCCGCTCGCCACGGACTCGACCATCTCCAGGCACGCGACGCTCATGGCGACGTCCTCGTCCCGGACGCCCTTGCTCAGACGGTAGGATATGGCCCTCGGCGTGTAGAGGCTCGCGATGATGAACTTGTAACTCTGGATCAGCCTGTCCGGCAGGACGTTCAGGAGAGAAAGATACTGCCCGGCGTAGGAGAGTTCGCTGTCCTCCCCGATGGCGCTGCTTCGCATCGAAACGCGCGGCAGGCTATCCCGGCGACTCGGGTTAAGCGTCTTTAGACGGTTGGCAAGATCCTCATAGGCGGAGGCTATCGCATCCTCGAGATCCGGCGGGGCTTGCCCCGAAATAATCAGCCGCTGTATCTCCTCGCTCGCAATATTTATCGTATCGGGAGCATTCGGATCGATCTCCATCGTGCGCTTATTGATTTCATCAATCAGTTTGTTGTGGGCCAGATACGATGCGAAGGCGTAGGTCGTGATGGCGAACCCTTCGGGAACGGGCAGCTTCGCCCCATTGAGCACTTCTCCGAGATTGGCGCTCTTCCCTCCCACCCAGTCCACCATCGTGCGGTCTATCCGGGAATAGGGCAGGACGTGCTCCGTCATGGGAACCTCTTTCCGCCGGCTCAACTCCGCCTTGATTTTTTCGTTAATCCCTCCGAGGACGTCGAAAAGCGCGGCGTGCTTTCCCCCCGAAAGCTTGTTCATGTTGTCGACCATACGGAAAGTATGGAATGAGGCCCTGGCCGATTGCGACCGCACATAGGACATGCCGAAGATCTCATGCCCGCAGAGCTTTTCCTCTATGTCCGCTATGATGTTGGAAAGCTCCGCGTTGGAATCCAGCAGGGCCTTGAAGGCTTCGTATTTGGAGCGAAACACTTCATAAAGTGCTTCATCCGAAGCGTCCGACTTTCGCGCCTTCCATCTTTTGAAAGGATTGAGCTTTTCGAGGAGTGGCATCATAGCGATTAGAGCGCTCCTTGGCTTCGGATTCTACAATCTCTGCATCGTGTATGACCGCGGAAGACCTCATTCTAGAGCTTGGGACCACGTCCCTCCCGCTCTCTTTTCCGGTCATAGGCCGTTTCGATTTTCGCCAGCAACTCCTCCACCGGGCATGGCTTCAACAGATAATCGTACCCCCCAAGCTTCATGATCTCCATGGCTACATCCACCGAGGCGTGCCCGGTGAGGATAATGACCTCGATGCCGGAATTAATTTTCTTGATCTCGGCGAGAGCTTCTACGCCGCTCATCTCCGGCATTTTCACATCAAGCAGAATCACATCGTAGTTGTTTTCTCCCAGGAGCGCCAAAGCCTCCCGCGCGCTTCCCACGTTGTCGACCTGAAGCCCCTTGACGGTTAGCAACTTCCCGAGCGTCGTGCGGAATCGCTCTTCATCATCGACGATAAGCACTTTCGGACTCAACGGCATCCCTCCACCTCTTCGCTACTTGTCAGCGGGCAAGGCAAGGCTGAAACTGCTCCCCTTCCCTACCTCGCTGGAAACGGAAATGCGTCCCCCCAGCCGGTCCATTATTCCGTGGCACATGGACAACCCCAACCCCGTCCCTTGTCCCTGCGGCTTGGTCGTAAAGAATGGATCAAAAATTCTCCCGAGATTTTCTTTTGGAATGCCACACCCCGTATCACTCACAACGATATTCACGAAATCCCTTCCGGATGCGGAAGTCGTTATTGTTATCGCTCCTTTTTCACCGACCGCGTGCATCGCATTATTGAGAAGGTTGAGAACCACCTGACGAAGCAGGGGAGGATCGGTGAAAAGCGCCGGCAGATCGGACTGAAAAATCCGAATGACTCTGATGCTGCGGAGTTTGGCTTCCTTTTCCACCAGCTTTGCCATATCGTCCACGAGCCGGTTCACATCCACTCCCTGGAAAACAGGCTCCATCTTGCGCGCAAAGTTCAACAGTTTCTGGGTGATGTCCCTGCAACGCTCGACCTGTCGGACGATTTCCCTTAGGCTGTCGGAAATTTCCTCCGTCTTCCCCGGCTCTTCTTGCAGGAGGTGGCGCATCCACTCGGCTTCCTGACCGATGATGGCGATGGGATTGTTGATCTCGTGCCCAATTCCGGCAGAAAGTTCCCCGATGGCCGCAAGCTTCTGGGATTGTATCAATTGTTCATCAAGGAAGCGCTTTTCCTCTCGCGCCTTTTCAATAGCGCGCGCCCAGCGTCTGCCCGAAAGCCAGTGCACGGCGGCAAGAGCCGCGCCGCAGACGGCAAGAACCGCACCGCTGCTGAAAAGCGCAACGATAGTGGTTGCAAGAAGGATAGCTCCGGTCAGCAACTGATGGCGTATGGGGTCGAACGAATCCTTCGCCCGGGTTTTCCCGCCAGTTGGGGGAACGAGGGAAGACGCTGCTCTGTCAAGGGGTTCAGATCCGCTCATAGGAGCCCCAGTGCGATTAATGTTCAGTGCAGAGATAGCGCCGCCATCCCTTCCGCGGACGCCCAGTTGCAAACGCCTGCCTCGGGGCTGTCCGCCCCGGATCTTCATCCGCGCACTGAGCCCGCCGCTCCGCTCCGCCCACTACTCTTCCTCTCTTCATGGAGGGTCTTTCTTTCGTAGGCCTGGGTCATTTTTTCCATCAACTCATCCAGGTTAGCGGGCTTCATCACATAATCGAAGGCGCCAAACTGAATCCCTTGCATGCCCGACTCGACGGAGGCATGCCCCGTAAGCATTATCACCTCCATGAAAGGCCGCTTCCGCTTCATCTCCTTCAGCGTGTCGAGGCCGTCCATCCCCGGCATTTTCACATCAAGGATGACAACATCGAAGTGCTCGCCTTCGAGAAGCTTGAGCGCTTTAACGCCGCTGTCGACGCCCGTGGCGTCCAGCCCCCGTTTTTGCAGACGTTTCACGATAGTCTCGAGAAAATCGATTTCGTCATCGACAACCAGGACTCTAAACTTTTCCATGAGCGTCGCCTCTTTTTATAAAACTTTTCTTCAGGTCCCCTCGCAGGTCAGGTTCGTGGGATGGAGGATGCCGCTTGGATTTGTCGATGGGGACGACTATTCGCGCGTCGATTGCTTAGGCAGATAGATGGTGAACGTAGCACCCTGCCCTTCCTGGCTGGCCACCAAGAGCCTTCCACCCAGTTTCTCAATGATGCTGTAGCTTATAGACAGCCCCAGCCCCGTGCCCTTCCCAACCTCTTTGGTCGTGAAAAAAGGATCGAAGATCCTATTGAGCACCTCGGTCGGGATGCCCGGCCCACTGTCGTGAATAGTCACGACGACGTCCCTTCCCTCCTGGGGGGTCGCGCTCGTCACGACCTGGATCTCTCCGTCCTTGCCGATAGCATCGATGGCGTTGTTGATAAGGTTGAGAAACACCTGCTGCAACTGTGCAGTATCGCTCACAACTGGGGGAAGATCAGAGGAGTACTCCGTGTTTATCGCAATGTTCCTATAATGGGCTTCATTGCGCAAGAAATCTATGGTCTCATCCAGGAGTTTATTGATATCCACTTTCTCCTGTATTGGCTCCATCCTCCGGGCAAACCCGAGCAGGCGGTGCGTCACCTTCTTCGCGCGGTCCACATGGATGTCGATCTTGCGCACCGCATCCTCGAATTCCTCGTAGTTCTCGCTCTTCGTTATGTCCTCTTCCGAGAGCAGGTCCCGCAGCCAGCCAACTTTTTCCTTGATCACCGCCAGCGGATTGTTCACTTCGTGCGCTATTCCGGCAGCAAGCTTCCCTAGCGCCGCCATCTTGCTCGATTGCACCAGATTGGCGTCGAGCAGCGCCTTCTGACGGTCCGCCTCGATAAGTTGCCCGATCATCGACTTGGTGACGAAAACCGCCCCGCCGATAATAACCAGGATGCCCCCGATAACCAGCGTAATCGCGAGGAGCCTCACCTTGGTGACAGGCAAGAGCTCTTCCTTGGGGTCTTCCTTGATCACAAGCAGCCATTCCTTGTTCTTGAGCCACGTCAGAGCGACCAAGGAATCCTTGCCGTTGATCTCCATATTTTGGATGCGCGTTCCTGGAAATCTCGTGAATGATGGGAGAGTTGCCGTGTCCAGCAGGTTTCCTCCAAACCGGGGCGTGGTCTGGAAAACATTCTCCGCGTTGACGACAAAAGCGTCGCCCTTATGGCCGGCCTGCGCGGCCTTGACCAGCCCATTGAAGATCCCCGTGTCGATAGTGGCGCGAAGCATCCAGTTATGGTCTCCCTCACGCTTCATTACGGCGATTATGAAATGCGGAAGCTTACGAAACCCAGTAAAAATATCACTAACATACACCCCACGGAGCATCGTCAGATGGAACCACTCCTCGTTCTTGTAATTGAGCCCCCTAAGCTTGTAGGGTCCCGAATAGGCGACATGGCTCCCTTCCTCATCGATGACTCCCAAGTCCACGAATGACTTGGACCTCACCTGCATGAGGGTGAAAACCCTGTCGAGTTCGCCCTCCTTCGACAGGTTCTCAAAAGAACTGGTGTTGGCCAGCGTGTACAACTGCGCGATGCGTTCATCCAAAAAGAGGTCAATGGCGTCCCTGCGGTTCTCGGCCATGGTCCGCAGACCTTCCATTGTCTTGTCCTTGTAGGCGACAAAGGCCTGATTGTATATCGCGAGTCCCACCGTAAAAAGCGGGATGAGGGAAAACCCCAACGTTGTAGCGACAATCTTCCACCATAATCTTCTGTAGCCCTTATCGTCCATCAGCTTAGTCCCTGGTTTAAGAAGACGGCGTACGAAGGCGCTCCCGGCAATCGCTGAAGTCAGGCTGGCCAGAGGTCCCTAGCTTTCCCTGCTGCGCCCTAGAAGTTATAGATAGTATTAGATTATATTTAGGAATGAAAGAGAAATTTTGCACAGATCGATGCCGACTGCGACTAGCCGCCATCACAGTTGAAAGCCGTGCGTTATTATGATAAAAGCCATCGTCGATACGGATGCAAGGAGAGAGTGTTATGGAATGGGCATGGCGATTTGGAATGATTATCGTGAGCGGCGTCCCGGCCATCGTGGGAGGCGGCTTGGTGTGGGATTTTTCGCACAGTTGGACCCCCGTGCTGGTTTGGGAAGCGGTCCTGCTCTGCCTGATGGGACTGGTGATCGCCAGGGGCGACAAGAAAAGCCCGACGTCCCAGCACTAAGATTCATTTCAGCTGGAAGCGTTGCAGGGCTGAAAAGCCTCCGTGCACGGCGAACAAAGATCCAGACGACCTTATTAAAAGAGGCGCCGCCGATGGAATGCAAAAAAGAACAGAACATGAGCAGGTGCAATTGCAGCTACGACCCCTGTTCCAGAAAAGGCGTATGTTGCGAGTGCATCCAATATCATCTGAAGAGCAGGCAACTGCCCGGATGCTGCTTCCCGAATGACGCTGAAAAAACCTACGATCGGTCCTTCGAGCACTTCGCCCGCCTGGTGAATGAGAAGAAAATTTAGGCGGAGTGTGCGGTCTCGCCGCAAACCCGCATCCTGAGCACCCCTTTTATTCGTCTCAAGGACGCTGCCGCGCCCGATTGCGGGAGTGGAACGCCCATACTTTTTCTTGACTTTTTCTGGCTCCCTCTCTTATATGTGTCCGCTTATAGTTAATTCCCGTTTGCATCCCTTTGGGCTGCTCGCAGGCGCGCGGGAGCAGGAACGGAAACTCACGACCCATTGCAATCCCATGCAGTTATAAGGAATATATGGAACCCATCCAAGCCGTCAAAGGCATGAACGATATTTTGCCCGATGAGATCGAGTGGTGGCGTAAAGTGGAGACAGTCGCCCGCGAAGTGCTCGAATCTTTCGGGTATCGGGAGATTCGCACCCCCGTAGTCGAAAAAACCGAGCTTTTCTCGAGAGGCATAGGGGAAAGCACGGACATCGTCGAAAAAGAAATGTATACGTTCCCTGACGGGCATAACAAGTGGCTCACCCTGCGTCCAGAAGCTACGGCCTCCGTAGTGCGCTCCTTCATTCAAAACAATCTCCAGGCAAACCCGCTCGCCCGGAAGCTTTACGCCATCGGACCGATGTTCCGGCGGGAGCGTCCACAGAAGGGGCGTTACCGGCAGTTCCACCAAATAGACGCCGAAGTTTTCGGGGTTGAAGACCCCATGTTGGATGCAGAGGTCATGTTCATGCTCCGTCTTTTCCTGGAGCGTCTGGGCCTAACGGGCGTAGTGCTGCATGTAAGCTCCCTCGGGTGCAAGGAGTGCAGGGCAAGCTACCGCGATTCCCTCCGGAGTTTCCTGGAGGCGAAGGTGGAAAGCCTCTGCCCCGACTGCAGGCGCCGCCTCAACGTGAATCCCCTCCGGACCTTCGACTGCAAGGTGGGAGGCTGCAAGGAAGCCATTCAAGGGGCCCCGATTCTCCTCGACGCAATATGTCCGGCATGCGCCGACCATTTCCAGCGGCTGCGGGAACACCTGAAAGAGCTTGGAGTCGAATACATGGTGGACCCGCGTTTGGTTCGCGGCCTGGATTATTACACACGCACCACGTTTGAAGTCATCACCGACCGGCTGGGAGCGCAAAACGCCGTAGGCGGCGGCGGGCGATACGACGGACTCGTGAAGGAGCTCGGCGGCCCGGAAGTCTCCGGCATTGGATTCGCCATAGGCATGGAGCGGCTTATTCTGCTCCTGCAGCAGGAACAGGGCCTAGCCGCGCGCACTCCCGACCTCTATGTTGCCACAATAGGTGAGGCGGCCCGAGGGAAGGGCTTTCTCCTCGCGCAACAACTGAGGAGCATCGGCCTGGAAACGGAAATAGACTATGAAAATGCGAGCCTCAAGTCCCGGATGCGCCGTGCGGACAAGCTGGGGGCTAAGCTCGTGGTCATACTGGGAGACGACGAAGTCTCGCGGGGCGAAGCGCAGATCCGCGACATGGCCGAAAAGACCCAGGAGTCCCTCCCCATCGCATCGGTCGCCGAAAGGGTCCGCACGATATTGGGAAAATAGAGACGCCCAACGCTAAGTGGATTAAAATAAGGACTTGGATAGCTCAGGGTCGCCCCCGGCCTCTCCACCTTACGAAGAATGCAGGACAGAATAAGACGCAACACCGAAATGAGGGCCGAAAGGCGGGAATGACCGACTATTTCCCTCCCTCCCGCGCACTCGGCCGCCATCCATAATGAGAGTTCCCCGGAGGACAAAAACAGTGAATCAACTCTCGCAACAGACTGAATTTCAGCAGATTGGCCTGGATTCCCTGGGCGATTGGATGAAGACCCACGACTGCAATACGCTGAACAAAGACCAGGTGGGCGGCGTGGTGACCCTGATGGGCTGGGTCCAGCGCCGCAGGGACCACGGAGGGCTCATTTTTGTAGACCTCCGGGACAGGGAGGGAATAACTCAGGTGGTTTTCGACCCCCAGGAGCACGAGCAAACGCACGAGCGCGCGCACTCCCTGAGGAGCGAATTCGTGATCGCCGTGCGAGGAACGGTGCGCCTACGCCCGGAGGGCATGGAAAACCCCAAGCTCGCAACAGGGGAGATCGAAGTCGTCGTTAGCGACCTCCGGATTCTCAACTCGGCCAAAACGCCGCCATTCCAGATCGAGGACGAAATCGACGTCAACGAAAACACCCGCCTGCACTACCGCTACTTGGACCTGCGCAGGCCCAAAATGGTCGAGAATCTCATTTTACGCCATCGCGCCGCGCAACTCACCCGCAATTACTTCAGCGGCCATGGTTTCCTTGAGGTCGAGACCCCGGTGCTCACCAAGAGCACGCCCGAAGGCGCGCGCGATTACCTGGTGCCGAGCCGCGTAAACACCGGCAAATTCTACGCGCTGCCGCAGTCGCCGCAGCTTTTCAAGCAGCTCCTTATGGTCGCTGGGCTCGGGCGCTACATGCAGATCGTCAAGTGCTTCCGCGACGAGGACCTGCGGGCGGACCGCCAGCCAGAATTCACTCAGATCGACCTCGAGATGTCCTTCATCAACGAGGAAACCATCTACGAATTGATCGAAGGCTGGATCGTCAAGGTCTTCAAGGAACTGATGGGCATCGAGCTCAACCCGCCCTTCCCCCGCATGCTCTACGCCGACGCCATGGACCGCTTCGGGTCGGACCGTCCGGACGCCCGCTTCGGCCTCGAACTGGTGAACGTGACCGACATCGTCGCGGAATCCGATTTCAAGGTTTTCCGCCAGGCGGTGGAGCGGGGCGGGATAGTCAAGGCCATCCGGGTCCCCAACGGAAGCAGGCTTTCCCGGAAGGACCTCGACGAATTGATCGAATTTGTTAAAATCTTTGGAGCCCAGGGAATGGCGTGGATAAAGATCCAGCCCGACGGCTGGCAGTCGCCCATCGCCAAGTTCCTGCAGGAAGGCGTAAAAACGCGGCTTGCGGAGCGCCTCGGCATCGGTGAAGGCGACATTGTCCTCTTCGTTGCCGACCAGAGCAAGATTGTCCACGACGCTCTCGGGAACCTGCGGGTGCGGCTCGGGCAGCAGCTCCAGCTGGTGGACCCCAGGTCGTATAATTTCCTGTGGGTCACGCACTTCCCGCTGCTCGAGTGGAGCCCTGAAGAGAAGCGCTACGCCGCGGTGCATCACCCGTTCACGTCCCCCCTCGACGAGGAGCTGAACCTCCTCGAAACGGACCCCGGCAAGGTGCGAAGCCGCGCGTACGACCTGGTCCTGAACGGCACGGAAGTGGGAGGCGGGAGCATCCGGATCCATCGTCAGGACGTCCAGGAGCGGGTGTTCAAGGCGCTTGGCATCGGAGAAGAAGACGCCCAGGAAAAGTTCGGCTTCCTGCTGGAAGCGCTCCAGTACGGCGCGCCTCCGCACGGCGGCATCGCATTTGGCTTCGACCGGCTTATCATGCTCCTTTGCGGGGCCAGTTCCATCCGCGACGTCATCGCGTTCCCGAAGACGCAGAAGGCCACATGCCTTATGAGCGGGGCGCCAGGCGAGGCGGAAATCAATCAGCTTCTGGAGCTGTGCCTGAAAGTGGAGAAAGAGGCAAGGAGGTAAAATAACGCAATGGCCCGATGGAATACGAAGAAAAGACTGCTCGACCACGAACACTCGAAATTCTGGCAATGGCGGTTGGTGGAAATCGATGAGCCCAATTTGATGCGGGAGATCTTTCCCTATTCGGACGTCCCGCGCATCGACTTCGACCACAAGCTGCTGCCCCTCGATCCGGCTGAAGATATCTTCATCACCGACACCACCTTCCGCGACGGCCAGCAGGCCCGCCCGCCCTACACGGTAAAGCAGATCGAAGCCATTTTCGATTTTATGCATCGTCTGTCGGGTCCGAAGGGCGTTATACGACAGTCGGAATTTTTCCTTTACACGCCGAAGGACCGGGAGGCGCTGGAACTCTGCCTTGCCAAGGGCTACGACTTCCCCCAGATAACCGGCTGGATTCGCGCCGTCGAAGACGACCTCCAACTCGTAACCGAAATGGGGCTCAAGGAGACGGGCATTCTCACATCCGTTTCCGATTACCATATCTTCCTGAAGTTGAAGCTGGACCGGCGCGGCGCCCTCAACAAATACCTCAGCATCGTGCGCGCCGCGCTAGACAAGGGACTTAGACCCCGCTGCCACTTCGAGGACGTCACGCGGGCCGACATCCACGGCTTTTGCGTGCCCATGGCCATCGAACTCATGAAGCTCCGGGAGGAGTCCGGCACGGACATCAAGATCCGCCTGTGCGACACCATGGGGTTTGGCATCAGCTATCCGGGCTCCGCGCTCCCGAGAAGCGTGCCGAACGTCGTGCGCGCCTTTATCGACGACGCGGGCGTTCCCGGGCATCTCCTCGAATGGCACGGCCACAACGATTTCCACAAGGTGCTCATTAACGCCACCACCGCGTGGCTTTACGGATGCAGCGGCGCCAACGGAACCCTGCTCGGGTTTGGCGAGCGGACCGGCAACACCCCCATCGAAGGCCTTATCATGGAATATATTGGCCTCAAGGGATCGTTGGACGGCATCGACACCACCGCCATCACGGATCTTGCCGAATATTTCCAGTCAGAGCTGGGGTACCGCATTCCGCCCAATTATCCTTTCGTCGGCGAGGCGTTCAACGCCACGAGCGCGGGCATCCACGCGGACGGCCTTGTAAAGCACGAGGAAATCTACAACATTTTCGACACCGGGAAGCTTCTCAAGCGCCCTATCAGCATCATCATCACCGACAAGTCGGGAGTGTCCGGCGTAGCCTACTGGGTGAACGCCCGCCTGAAGCTCGATGGCGAGCGCCGTCTCGACAAGCGCCACCCCGGCATTATGAAAATTTACAAGCGCGTGATGCGCGAGTACGAAGAAGGCCGGAACACCTCTATCTCGAACGAGGAACTGGAGCGCTGGGCGCGCCGGCACTTGCCCGAATACTTCGTGAGCGAATTCGACCGGCTGAAGCGCCGCGCTTACACCCTTGCGGCGCACCTCGTGGAGGAAGTGGTCGAGAGCGACATCATGAAGAGCATGGAGACTGCAAGACAGGAGCCTGTCCTGCAAACGCTCCTCGACCTCAACCCTTTCATCCAGTACATTTACGTCACGAACGCCGAGGGCATCAAGGTTACGCGCAACATCACCCACCTTGGCGACAAGGCGAAGTACGAAAGCGCGAGGATCGGGGAGGATCTCTCCGACCGTCCGTGGTTCCTTGAGCCGATGAAGGACGGCAAAGTTCACGTCACGGACTTCTACACGTCCCGGTACACGGGAGCGCTCTGCATCACGGTGTCGGCGCCCATCGTCAACGAACTGGGAGAAATCGACGGTGTGCTTGGCATAGACATCCGATTTGAAGATCTGGCGAAAATGGAAGAGAACGGAAACGCTTAAGGGGAGGAGGCGCGCATGAAGGGTCCGATTGGGAAAACGGTTGGCATTTGCCTTTTTTTCATATTCGGACTTGTCGGGTGCGCGGGGCGCGAGACAACTCCCGCCCCAACGACCACCGCGACTTCCATCGCGCCCTGTCCCAAGCCGCCTTCCACGCCGCCGCCAACGGTGAGAGGGCAGAAGCCATATCAGATCAATGGAATCTGGTACTACCCCATTCCGTCAGCGGAAGGGTACGTAGAAGAAGGCGTAGCTAGCTGGTATGGAAAGGATTTCCACGGACTCCCAACGGCCTGCGGCGAAACCTACGATATGTACGGACTAACCGCGGCGCATAAGACCCTCCCCCTCGGGACCTACGTGAAGGTGACCAACCGGAGCAACGGGCGGTCGGTGGTCTTGCGGGTGAACGACCGGGGGCCCTTCGTCGGAGGGCGCCTCATCGACCTCTCATTGAAGGCGGCGCAGGAGCTTGGCATCGACCGGCCCGGCACTGCCCCCGTCCGCGTCGAGGCCGTGCAGGTCGCATCGACGGAAGTAGTCGCAGGCGCATCGCAGTGGCACGTCGATCCGATTCCGGATTTCCGTCACGGACGGTTTTCCATCCAGATCGGGGCCTTCGTGGAGCAGAGGAACGCCGACCGGCTAAAATCTCGAATGTCGAACCGCTACAACAGCGCCCAGGTCATCCCTTTCGACAACCAGGGAACATTGTTCTATCGAGTCCAGATAGGCGCATACGGCGACCTTGTGCTCGCGCAGCAGGAAATGTCGCGGCTCAGGAAGAACGGCTTCGGCGGAGCTTTCGTGGTCGCATCGGAGGAGCAGAAATAACATGATGCAAGCCATTGCCCACCCGTCCAGGGGAGCGGAAGAGCGGCTGGAAGTGATTGCTTCCAGAAAAGCCGGCGCCGACCCGGCCATGGAAAAGCGGGTGCTGGAAATTTTGGAAGACGTAAAGCGGGAGGGCGACGACGCCCTCATCCGCTACACCCGCCGGTTCGACGCTCCGGATATGGAAATCGACCGGCTGACGGTAAGCGAGGAAGAGCTGGAAACAGCCGCCAAAGCGGTGGACGCTCCCTTCTATGACGTCCTTAGGAGGGCAATCGACAATATCGAGGATTTTCACCGCAGGCAACTGCACCCATCCTGGTTCACGACAAAACCGGACGGGACGTTGCTTGGACAACTCACGACGCCCGTAGCCGCCGCCGGACTTTATATTCCTGGCGGCAAGGGCGGGGAAACCCCTCTCATATCGTCAGTGCTGATGAACGGGATTCCCGCCCGGATCGCGGGAGTGGAAGACGTCGCCCTCGTCACCCCGCCACGGCGGGACGGCTCTGTCAACCCTTACCTTCTGGCCGCCGCCAAAGAAGTTGGCGTGACGCGCATCCACAAGCTCGGGAGCGCATGGGCCATCGCAGCCCTCGCCTACGGGACCGCATCAGTGGCTCGCACCGACGTCATCGTTGGACCTGGCAACATCTATGTGGCGCTCGCCAAGAAGCTCGTCTCCGGGGAAGTGGGGATCGACATGCTGGCGGGGCCGAGCGAAATACTAATCATCGCGGACCACTCGGCCAACCCGGACTACTTAGCGGCGGACCTCCTCAGCCAGGCCGAGCACGATCCGATGGCTAGCTCTATATTGATAACCACAGACCCGTCCCTGCCGCTCCGGGTTGCGGAGAGCCTCCGGGAGCAGTTGTCGCAGCTTCCACGCCACGATATAGCAGAACAGGCGTTAAACAGCTATGGGGCGGTTTTTACGGTCGGGAGCCTTGATGAGGCGGTGCGCCTCTCCAATAGGATCGCTCCCGAGCACCTGGAACTCCAGATCGAAGACCCGTGGCTATGGCTCGGAAAAATTCGCAACGCCGGGGCCGTCTTCATGGGGAGCAGCACCCCCGAGCCGGTGGGGGACTACTTCGCGGGTCCGAACCACGTGCTTCCGACCGCCGGGACCGCCCGGTTCGCCTCCGCGCTCGGCGTCGACAACTTCCTCAAGAAGACGAGCGTTATTTCCTACTCCAGGGAAGCCTTTGAAAGGGACGCCCCGGCGATCATGCGTCTCGCGGAGCTGGAAGGGCTCGGTGCGCACGCAGCCTCCGTCAAAGTCCGCATGTCCGGAAAGGGCGTCGGCAAATAATCCGCTACACTCCGACTCCCGGCGTCCACAGCGTGCTTTCGAGCACCCAGCGCATATAGTCCGGCATGCCGTGCGTCAAGGGGAAGCCGATAATCTCCGGAGTCTCGTAGCTGTGCAGCTCGCGGACGCGACTCTGTAGGGAGTTGAACAGGGCGGTCCGAGTTTTCATGATGAGCAGGATTTCCTGCTCATCGTACATCTCCCCCTTCCACCTATATATAGACCGGATGCGGGGAACCATATTGGCGCACGCGGCGAGATTTTCCTCGACCACCGTCTTCGCTATCTTCAAGGCCTCTTCTTCGTCGCCCACGGTGACGAAGACCACCAGCACTTCCGCGTTGGTCATTTTCTTCTCCCTTTAGCTTGTACATGGCTACGGGATGCTGTTCGCGGCGTTCGTGGAGACCACGGCCGCGACCCATCCATCCCTTATATAGCGCGAAACGACCTTGCAGCCCACCGGCAGCATAGTTCTCACAGTCTCCCATTGAGGCTCGAGAAAACCGCTCAGCACGACATTCCGAAACTTGGACCAGTCCTCCTCCCGCAGCACCTTGATGAGGCAGGGCCATTCGAGGTTCATCAGCAAAAGATCGGCCCCGTCGCGCACGCAGTTGAGCGTATCCGCGATGACAACGTGGACAAAGCCCTCCAACTCATTCGCTCGGATATTTCTTGTGGCCTCCCGCACGGCTATGGGAAGGCAGTCTATGGCGCAAATCACTGACGCTCCCAACCGGGCGCAGGCGATAGCCAGAACGCCCGTCCCCGTCCCAAGGTCCACAACCGATGCGGGCGGAGCCTCCTTCTCATAGAGGGAAGCGATGGCGAGGAGGCACCCGCAGGTCGTCGGATGCACGCCCGTCCCAAATGCGACGCCTGGCGCAAGCCGTATCGGGATGCCATCTACACTTTGGCCGCTCCCATGCCGCGATTCCACGCCGACAACAAAAGGCCCCACCCGGCGCGGTTCCACCGCAACGTCCTGCCACTGCGTGTAATCCATCCGCTGCACGCCTCGCAGGGTCCAGCCCGGCTGCTCTCCCAGCCAACGCCGCACCAAGCCATCCCGCGGCCGATCGAAGAAAAGGTAGTAGAATGGAGGCTCCGGCCAAATTCCAAGAAATGCGGCTGACTCCGGCTCCCGGCGCGGCAACCCTGGCGCGTGGCACTCATAAACCACTAGCTCCGCCGGGCGTTCGCCCGTGCATTCAACGCCCATCCGATATCCCTCCTCTAGTCCCATCCTACGCACGGGAGCCACCGAGACACTCAACGTTCCCCGGCGAAGCAGCGGGCTAAGAGGCTCAGCAGCTCTTTATTCCAACCCCATCGTCCGCCGAAGTTGATTCCATCGCTCGCCTATTTTGGTCTTTGACATTTGCGGCCAGATGCGCCATTTATAAAGGCGCTCATCTGGGCGCGCGCTGCATCGGCGCACCTACTGACTACCTTAGCCTCGCGGGAGAATGCAATGAAAATCATACAAGCGCGCGTTGGAATGATGGAGGTGTACTGTTATATCGTTTATGACGAGTCGAGTGGAGACGGCATTGTTATCGACCCTGGCGGGGACGAAGACAAGATTCTTGCCCTTCTCAGGAAAAACGACATAAAGCTTCGCTATATCGTTAACACACACGGCCATGCCGACCACACCTGCGGAAACGGCCCCCTCCGCGCAGCGACGAGAGCGCCCATCGTGGTGCACGCCGTGGACGACGACTTCTTTCAACTTCCCCAGAACCAGCAATTTGCGCAAATGATGGGCTTCGCGCTCTCTCCCCCTGCGGACGTGCGTGTTCAGGACGGGGATGAGCTCACTTTCGGATCAATCGTCATGAAGTTCATCCATACTCCAGGCCACAGCCCCGGTTCGTGCTGCCTCCTCATCGGCGACAATCTCTTCACGGGCGACACCCTTTTCGTTGGGGCGGTGGGCCGCACAGACCTGCCCGGTTCTTCGCTCAAGCAGATGATCGATTCTTTCGAGCATAAAATAATGACGCTTCCACCAAGCACCAAAGTCTGGCCCGGACACGACTACGGAGACAAGCCGACTTCCACGATTCGTATGGAAGCGCAAACCAACCCATATATAATTGATTTTATGTCATAACTGGACAAGGACACATGAAGGCGACAGAAGAAGAGCTCTTCCACGCTTCACTCAATTCCCCCATAGGGTGGATTGTCGTTGCATGCAGCAACCGGGGAATCCGCTCTGTCGACTTCTGCGGAAGCGCTCCACCCGCCGGGTTCAAAGCGGAGACAACCACCCGCGCGGAGTTCCCCGCATTCCTTGAGGATGCGATCTCCGCTCTCGAGAGCTACTTCGAGTTGGGGACGCCCCTGCCCGCCTCTATACCCCTCGACGAATCGCAGGGCACGGACTTCCAACGCCGCGTCTGGAAGGCGCTCCGAACCATTCCCTTCGGTGAAACGCTATCCTATGGCGATATATCGCGAAAGATCGGCTCCAAGTCCTGCTCCGCGCGCGCAGTCGGCGGGGCGTGCGGGAGGAACCCGTTGCCCCTTTTCATTCCATGCCACCGCGTTGTAGGCCATAATGGTAAACTCACAGGGTTCTCGGCGGGGCTGGAGATCAAGCGGGCGCTCTTGGACCTCGAGAGGAAAGCGCTATCCGCTCCACCGCATGCATAGTCTTCCCCCCGCCGGCCTGTCAAATCATGAATAACGGAGGTTACACACGTTGAAAGAAGAAGCGCTGAAGCGCAAGGATCAGATCGAAGCTCCCAGGGGAAAACTCGGAATACTCATTCCCGGCTTGGGCGGCGCTGTGAGCACGACATTTATCGCAGGCGTCGAGTTAGTTCGCAGGGGGATGGCCGAACCGATCGGGTCCCTAACCCAGTTGGGATCCATTCGTCTAGGAAAACGCTACGAGCACCGCAATCCCAAGATAAGGGATTTTGTTCCCCTGACTTCCATCGACGACCTGGTGTTCGGCGGCTGGGACATTTACGACGCCAACGCCTACGACGCCGCTTTCCACGCGAGGGTGCTACGGCGCGAGCATCTGGAGCCGATTAAAGACTTTCTCTCGGGCATTCATCCGATGCGCGCAGCCTTCGACCGCAACTTCGTCCGAAACCTCGATGGAACCTACATCAAGGAAGAAAAAGGCCTGCGCGCACGCGTGGAAGCCATCCGCGAGGATATCCGCCGATTCAAGGAAGAAAATGGTCTCGACCGCTGCATCGTCATATGGTGCGGCTCCACCGAGGTGTACCAGAAGCCCGGCGAAATCCATCAGTCCATGGAAGCTTTCCAGAAGGCAATAGACGAGGACAACCCCGAAATCCCGCCCAGCATGCTCTACGCCCTAGCGGCCCTCGAGAGCGGCGTTCCATTCATAAATGGCGCGCCTAACCTCACCATAGACATCCCCGCCATGGTGGATCTGGCGACAAAAAACAATATTCCTATAGCCGGGAAAGACTTCAAGACCGGTCAAACGTTGATGAAAACCATCTTGGCGCCAGGACTTAAGAGCCGCCTACTCGGCCTTGAAGGCTGGTATTCCACCAATATCCTGGGCAACCGCGATGGGCTCGTGTTGGATGACAAAGACTCTTTCAAGACCAAAGAGGAAAGCAAACTTTCGGTCCTCGAATACATACTCCAGCCGCAGCTATACCCCTCGCTCTACAAGAACTACTACCACAAGGTGACGATCAACTACTATCCCCCTCGGGGCGACAACAAGGAAGGCTGGGACTGCATCGACATCTTCGGGTGGCTCGGCTATCCGATGCAGATCAAGGTGGACTTCCAGTGCAGAGACAGCATCCTGGCGGCCCCGCTGGTCCTGGATCTCGCGCTTTTCACCGATTTCGCGAATCGCATCGGGATGGGCGGCATCCAGGAATGGCTGTCGTTCTACTTCAAAAGCCCAATGCACAAGGAAAATCTCTACCCGGAGCACGACCTGTTCATCCAGCTCATGAAGCTCAAAAACACATTGCGCTATCTCATGGGCGAGGATCAGATCACCCACTTCGGTTTAGACTATTACATGGAAAAGAACTAATGAGAAAGCAGCGGCGAAAGAAGAAAAACCTCTCCGGCTGGAGACGCAGGTCTTCTGCGGTAGGAAAAAGCGCCGCGACCATCAACCGGTTCAGGGATCTATCGGAAGGCATATGAAAAAGCACCAGCACAATTTTGTTGACGAGTACGAGGGAATGGTCGCCTTCGGGTTTTCCCGCGACGTGGACGAGAAGTCCCTGATGTACTATCTCCAGAAATTCGCCGAGGACAGCATGCTCAAGGCCATCGTGCCGAGGCTCAGCGATGATGAAATCAATGAGGTGTTTGAACTCCTCGGAGGTCTAATGCGAAAACACCTTGTGGATGAAGAGTATCATGAGCTTTTTCTGAAGGACAAAGAGCACGGGAGAGAAGAAGACTGACCCAGTGCGTTCGGGGCGCGGCGCATCCTCACTGCGCCCCGAACTGTGTGGAACCCCGTCAGCAGATGAGTGACAGAATAGCTCTGTCACCATACTTTACAAAGAGGCATTTCAGCAGCACTCCCAGGCTCATAGAAAAATTCGCTTGGAATTTCAGCCTCCGGACAACTACAGACTTTCGCGCATCCTTGCCCACTACATCTTACACAGCCAGCATCACGCGCAACGCAGGCGAGCCCTACGCATCGTCTTTCAGCGCATTCCCCATATTTCTCTTAATCATATTCTAAATTCTGACGATATACATTTTTGAAGCGCATTCCGTTTCTATCCCCTAGCTGTAGGATAGCTCTCAACACCGCTCCAATTCCTTATAGTTCTGTCGGTGGACGAAATGGTTATGCCTCTAATGCAAGAGTTTTACGGTAAAGGCTCCCGTTGATCACAAGCTGCGCCGAGCCGGCTTTCACAGCCCGACAAGCGATCCAGGACATTCCGACGGGACCGGCAACCCCAGGAATTGCTGAAGGGCAAGGAGCGCCTCCCTCCCTGCTCTCTCGTCAAAACCATACGAAAAAGAGGACGATTATGCTGAAGCAGATGAAAATGCGAACGAAGATCATTGGCGCTCTTGCCACCGTGGTTGTGCTTTCTCTCGCCGCCGCAGGGATTGGTTACTATGGGATGAGCAGTGTGATGCGGGCCCAGGAAGAAATCTCCGCCGTAAGGCTTCCCGGAATTCAGTCTCTTTCCACCATCAATCAGGCGCAGAAGGCGGTGCTTGTGGGGGAGCGGGGATTGGTAAACCGCAGGATGCTGGACTCGGAGATCAGGAAAGCCCAATACGCCTATATCGACAATGCTTGGAAAGAAATCGACGCCGCATGGAAGGTCTATGAAGCCTTCCCTAAGACTTCCGAAGAAAAGGAGGTCTGGAAATCCTTCATAGGTCAGTGGGATGTTTACAAGAACGAATCCCGGCGCGTGGTCGACCTTTCGATTGAAAAAGACAAAATGCTCGCTTCTGGCGTGGGTTTGGATGACCCTAAGATGAAGGAGCATGACGACAAAGTTTTCCAGACGTCCCTCGACAGTCGAAAGGCTTTCCTGGCATCATCCGCCAGTCTGAATAAGCTCACCGAAATCAACGCAGGCGTTGCTAAGGAGCAGGCCGCGCAAGCCGACGCGACGGCGTCAACTGTAAGGGGAATTCTCCTGGGGGTGATCGTCCTGAGTGCTGCCTTATCCATTCTGTTCGGGTTCCTGCTGAGTCGAAACGTCACCGATATCATCAATTCTCTCCTGAAAGAGGCAACAGACCTTACAACCGCCGCGCTTCAGGGACGGCTAAATGTTCGCGGCGACCTTGAAAAAGTGAACTTTGAATTCCGCGGCATTGTTGAAGGATTCAATAAGACTCTTGACGCAGTGATTGGCCCTCTTCACACCGCGGCCGAACACATCAGTAGGATAGGCAAGGGAGACATCCCGGAAAAGATCACCGATGAATACAAGGGCGATTTCAACGAAATCAAACAGAACATCAACAGCTGCATCGACGGCCTGGACGGGCTTGTGGAGTGCAATGCAGTGCTTAGCCGCATGGCGGTCAACGACCACACCAGGAAGGTCGAAGGCAAATACGTCGGCGTCTTTCAATCCATGTCCGAATCCACCAACAGTGTCCGGGACCGCCTCCTGGCAATAACGCGCATCTTTACCAACCTCTCCCTTGGCGACACGTCGGATTTGGCGACATTCCAGAGAATTGGAAGACGCAGCGAGGAAGACGTCCTCATGCCTAACGCTGTCAAGTGCATGGAGAACATCAATCTTCTCATCGACGACATGACCATGCTCTCTCAAGCCGCTGTCGAAGGGACGCTGACGGTCCGCGCAAATCCCGACAGGCACAACGGAGACTACCGTAAGATTGCTGAAGGAGTGAACAGCACTCTGGATGCGGTCATTGGCCCCCTCAAGGTCGCAGCGAAGTATATCGACCGGATAGGCAAGGGAGACATCCCGGAAAGAATCACCGACGAATACAAAGGCGATTTCAACGAAATCAAACAGAGCATCAATAGCTGCATCGACGGCCTGGATGGCCTTGTCGAATGCAACGCAGTGCTCGGCAGGATGGCAGTCAACGACCACACCAGAAAAGTCGAGGGAAGGTACGTCGGCATCTTCCAATCCATGTCCGAAGCCACCAACATGGTGCGGGAGCGCCTGCTTGCAATAACGAAAATGTACACTAACCTATCCCTGGGCGACACCTCGGATCTGACGACATACAAAAAGATCGGAAGGCGCAGCGAAGAAGACGTCATCATTCCTGCTATCATCAAGTGCATGGAAAACATTAACCTGCTGATCGACGACATGGCCGCGCTTTCAAATTCAGCAGTCCAAGGCCAACTAACAGTCCGCGCAAACGCCGACAGGCACAACGGAGATTACCGCCGGATCATCGAAGGGGTGAACGGCACCCTGGATGCAGTTATAGGCCCCCTCCAAGTCGCCGCAGACTACGTGGACAAAATCAGCAAGGGGGATATCCCTCCCGTCATCACGGAAACCTACTATGGGGATTTCAACCAGATCAAGAACAACCTGAATACGCTGATCGAGGCAATGGAGCAGATAACGACCACGGCGGAGGAGATTGCTTCGGGCAATCTGACGGTGAAGGTCAAGGAGCGCTCCGCCCAGGACAAACTCATGCAAGCCATGGGCTCAATGGTTCAGGGGCTCACCGAAATAGTCTCCAACACCCAGACGGTGGCGCGACAGGTCATGAGTGGAAGCCAGGAAATGAGCACCAGCGCCGAGCAGTTATCCCAGGGCGCCGTCGAACAATCGGCGTCGGTCGAAGAAGTCTCCTCCTCGATGGAGGAAATGGCCGTAAATATCAAGCAGAACTCCGAGAACGCCCAGATAACCGAGCGCACGGCCGTAAAAGCCGCGGAGGACGCCAGGGAAAGCGGCAAGGCGGTTTCGGAGATGGTCGGAGCCATGAAGCAGATCGCCGGGAAGATCTTCATCATCGAGGAGATTGCGCGTCAGACCAACCTGCTAGCCCTCAACGCCGCCATAGAGGCGGCCCGGGCAGGAGAACACGGCAAGGGGTTCGCCGTAGTGGCGTCCGAAGTGCGAAAGCTCGCGGAACGGAGCCAGACGGCGGCCGGTGAGATAAACATCCTCTCCACTTCAAGCGTCCAAATCGCGGAACGCGCGGGAGAAATGCTAACCAGGATCGTTCCGGACATTCAGAAAACAGCGGACCTCGTTCAGGAGATCACCGCGGCCAGCAACGAACAATCCTCCGGAGTCGACCAGATCAACAAGGCCATCCAGCAACTGGACCAGGTTATTCAACAAAATGCTTCGGCGTCGGAAGAAATGGCTTCGACTTCCGAGGAGTTGCTTGGGCAGGCGGAGCAACTCCAAAGCACCATCGCATTTTTCAAGATTGGCAATAACGATGGGTCAATGACTGGACGGACGGCAAGCGTCGCCGCTCGGCGCAGCCGAGAGCTGGACGGTGACGGATTCCTTCCGCTTAAGGGTGTTCCAAAGGCTCATGTAACCCGCTTGCCATCCGGCGCGTTGAATAAGCCTGATCGTTCCAAATCCAATGGGGAAGCGGCGCATGCCACACCTGTAGCTCCGGAAGGGGCCAATAAGGGCATCACGCTCCGGCTCTCCGGAGAAGCGACGGGGGACTCCATGGACGCAGATTTTGAAAGATATTAGAAGCGCTTCAACTACACGAATTCTCACGGCGGTTGCGGAACGCCACCCTTAAAGGCATTGGCGCGCCTTCGCAGACGGATCTTGAAGGCGCGCTGCATATCTCTCGATAATCGCAAGTCCCCGTCCACAAGTCCATTCAGGGAGCCTCCGCTTCGCACGCACAGGCGCTATCCTGTTCGGGCGAGTTCTGAGCTGAACCCTCGAATCTCGTTTTTTCCCATTCCCATCACTACATCCCCCCGCGATGCTTATATTGAAGTTTAACGACACGGAAAACACCCCGGCTATCATCGGCCTCGGCAAGGCGTGTGAGCTCGCCGCCCGCAATATCGACGTGGAAAACGCAAAGGTCCGGAGGCTGCGCGACAAACTGGAGGATGAGATGCTCGCAAGAGTTCCCAACAGCCGGGTCAATGGCGACCGGGAGGCGCGGCTTCCCAACACCTCGAATATTAGCTTTGAATTTGTGGCGGGAGAAGCTATCCTTCTCATGTTGAACGAACACGGAATCTGCGCCTCATCGGGATCTGCCTGCACGTCGGGGTCTCTCCAGCCTTCCCACGTTCTCCGCGCCATGGGCGTTCCCTTCACGATGGTCTACGGCTCCATACGCTTCAGTTTGAGCGTTTACGACACGGAAGAGGGAATCGATTTCATAATAGATAAATTTCCTCCGATTATCGAAAGATTGCGGAGCATGTCGCCCTGCTGGAAAGTGGGCGAAGGACTCTGCAAAATAGCGGATTGACGCAATAGGAAGGGATCTATGGGAGAGAACCTAAACGGACGGGAATGCAGGGACGAGATCCGGAGCAACCGGAGGAAGCGCGAACAACTGCCGGAAATAGTGGACGATCTGGTCCGGCTGTGCACGGGAGACAGGTGCTTTGACCACGTCGGACCGGAGCCACTCCCATTCCCGGAAGCCGTCATCGACATTCTCCAGAGGGCCAACCGCCTTCTCTACCCGGGATATTTCCTGCGCGCCCGTCTCGACGCCATCAACTTGAAGTACTACCTCGGGCAGGAGGCGACAGATCTTTTCGATCTTATCGCGGAACAGGCGACGTCGGCCATACGGCACGATTGCATCCGTCACGACACAGCCTGCCAGCACTGCGAGGAGCGCGGCCATGAAATTGCGCTGGAATTCATGAGCGCCCTGCCCCAGCTCCGGGCCACGCTTGCAACGGACGTTCGGGCGGCCTACGAGGGAGACCCTGCCGCCAAGGGCTATGACGAAATCATATTCAGCTACCCGGGACTATCCGCCATAACGGTTTACCGCGTCGCCCACCGGCTCTTCAAACTGGGGACGCCGCTGCTTCCCCGCATAATGACGGAATACGCGCACAGCAGGACGGGCATCGACATACACCCCGGCGCCCATATCGACGAAAGTTTTTTCATTGACCACGGCACGGGGGTGGTTGTAGGCGAAACGACCAGCATCGGCAAGCGCGTCCGGATCTACCAGGGGGTGACCCTGGGGGCCCTTTCGCTCCCGAAGGAGGCCGTCGAACAGCTGCGTTCCGAGAAGCGCCACCCAACCATTGAGGACGACGTCATTATTTATTCGGGAGCCACCATCCTTGGCGGAGAAACCGTCATCGGGGCGCGGTCCGTTATCGGCGGCAACGTCTGGATCACGGAATCGGTGCCGCCGGACACGAAGGTGTTCCTGAAGAAGCCGGAGCTGGTTTACAAGGGGCCATGAATACGAATAGGCTGCGCATCGGGAGCGCTCGCGACCCTGCGAGGCAACGTCGACTATAGCGCTGGTGGAATGGAAACCGGATTCGCCTTGAACGAAAGAGCAGACGCCACGCATCGGGAGAAACGCATATGAGCGGAATATACTCGGACCTCATACGGACCATCGGGGAAACGCCGCTGGTGAAGCTGAACCGCATCTCGAAGGGGCTGCCCGGAATCATCCTGGCGAAACTCGAGATGCGAAACCCCCTCGGGAGCGTCAAGGACCGCATCGCCGCATCCATGATCGCGGCGGCCGAGGCGCAGGGGATCATTCGCGACAACACGTTGATTATCGAGCCCACGAGTGGCAACACGGGGATAGGGCTTGCTTTCGTTTGCGCGGCGAAGGGCTATCGTCTGCTCCTCACCATGCCGGAAACCATGAGCATAGAACGGCGCAAGCTCTTGAAACACCTGGGGGCGGAACTTGTCCTCACCCCCGGCGCTGAAGGCATGAAAGGGGCCATCAGAAGGGCCGAGGAACTCGTCGCCGAAAACCCGAACGCCTACAGCCCCGACCAGTTCTCGAATCCCGCGAACCCCGAGGCCCACCGCCGCACCACCGCCGAGGAGATATGGCGCGATACGCGGGGAGGCGCGGACGTCCTGATTGCCGGCGTCGGCACGGGCGGCACGATCACAGGCGTCGCCGAAGTCCTCAAGGCCCGCAAACCGTCCTTCCGGGCGATTGCGGTGGAGCCCGCCGACTCTCCGGTCCTCTCCGGCGGTGCCCCCGGCCCGCATAAAATCCAGGGGATCGGCGCAGGCTTCATCCCTAAGGCGCTCAACAGGGCAATCATCGACGAAGTCATCACGGTGACGAACGAACAGGCGTTTGAAACCGCAAGGGACGCGGCCAGGCTCGAAGGGGTCCTCTGCGGCATATCGTCCGGCGCGGCGCTCTACGCGGCAATTGAAACCGCCCGCCGCCCCGAAAACAAAGACAAGCAGATAGTGACAATACTGGCAAGCACGGGAGAGAGATATCTGAGCACGGAATTATTTGCGGGGTAGCAGGAGAGCGAGCAGCCTCAAGAGGGCTTGCCCTCTTTGCGAAGCGACTCGATCATCCCTAAGATGGTGGATCGCTTGGGGTAGCCGGGATATAATTCTAAGGTTTTCTCAAATGCAGTTATGGCTGCGTCATCCTGCTTGTTCTTTGCAAAGAAGAACCCGAGGCCGAGCCAAGCTCTGGCATCTCCAGGATTGAGCTTTGTCGCGAGTTGGGCTTCTTTCACCGCCATTTCGGTTTGGTTCCTGTCAAAATAGTACCATCCTTTCAGGAGATGAGCATCTGACGATGTCGGCTCTATTTTTAGCGCTCGGTCTATGAAATGCTCTCCAATGCTTCTGGCAGTGGGGAAGAGAGTACTTTTACATAAAGTGTGCGCCATCAACATATAAATATTGAAAGCGGATGTCGGAAATCTTAGGTATCTATCCCTAAAATTCCAATTTTCGTTTTGCAGGCGGCTTAGCTCCTCTTGTCTGAGAACAAGCTGAAGAATCTCTTTACTGGCAAGGTCCTCGGGACTGCTTGCAACAGCGGCGGAAGCTACCCGCTTTGCCTCTTCAATACGGCCTTCCGATAGCAACTTCTTTGCCATCCATGCTCTGGCGCTCAGAGCGCCAGGATCGGCCTCGCCGTCATAATCCAGGTCAAAATTTCCAGTGTGCGCTATTTTCAAGATCTCCAGTTGTATTTTCTCCACTAACTCGATTTGGTCACGGGCTCCAACAACAAAAGCATAGTCAAACGCCTTTGAACTCCAGTAGAATGCGGATTCGATATTACTGGAAAGTAAATAGGCTTTCGCCATATTCACACAGAAAAAGGCCATCGAATCAACGTCGATATTTTCAGGGCGAGAGGAATATATTTCTTCCCCTCTCCGAATTGCCTCCTTGGTATCGCTTTTCCCTAGCAGAGCGCCAACAATCACATTTGACGCCACGGTATACTGTTCGTAGTTTGGCTTTCCCAACCGCTGAGCCAGCTCAGCTTCGGATATGGCTTCATCGTATCGACCAGCGCCGTACAAGGTGACGGCAAGGTCCGCATGTGACCTGGGGTTTTCAGGAGACTTTGAAACGCCATCCTCGTAAAAGACGATAGGATCTCTCCAGACTTCATTTCGCGTGAACGTCGCCAATGCCAAGCTCGATGAAAGCAGTGTGAGACTGCAAAAGACCATTATTTCTGAATCGCGTGGAGTGAACTTAGCCTGCGTCAACCGTTGAAACGCTGCAATTAGCCCGGGAAGCGCCAGCATCGCCAAACCCACCGAGGGCAAATACAGCCTGTGCTCGAAGACCAACTCCAGAGGGACGATAGTGGACTCGATTGCTAGATTCACAAAGAACCACAGCGCGCCATATGTCAACAGAGGGGACTTTTTGCGGAAATGCAGTATCAGCCAGATGGCCCCACTCAGGAAAAGCAAAGATGCTGCGGTGGTTGGAGGGCTCCACAGCGATGTGGATAATGTTACGTCATGCTCGAATGAGAAGCGGGACGGAGCGGGCCATAACAGGAGGCCAATATACCACGCCACAATGCGGGCTTCCGTTAGCACCCTCTCCCATGGACTGAAATATCTCACCGCATAGCCTGCCATGACTGCATCGAACACCTTCACGGCAATCACGAGGCCAATCAGCAAAACAAACAAATAAAGCGCCCGGGCAAACCGCCCGGCTTTCGCAAAATAGCCCCAACACGACTTCAAAAGGGATGGATTGAAAAACCATAGCTCGGTGAGAAGCAGCATCACGGGAAGCATTGCGGAATTCTGCTTGGACAGGAAGGCGCATATCGAACAACAGAAGCATAGAAAATAAAGAGGGAAGGGCTTTTTCCAATCCTTTTCCTGGATGTTCAGACTCCTCCCCCTGATGTAGAAGGCGACGCTCAAGACATAGAAGAGGGCCTGAATGGAAGTCATTCGCTGAACGAGATAGGTGACGGCGTTTGTCTGCACCGGGTGCAGGGCCCATACTCCGGCAATCCAAATTGCACACCAAACGGGGCGCCGACTCTCCAATTTTTCACCGTCAATCCCGGAAACCCGCAGAAGCTCATACACCAGGAAGGCAACCGCGATCATGCAGAGGCAATGCACCGCAATATTTGTCAGATGGAATGAAGATATATCGCCATTGCTCCTCCAGTAATCAAAACCGAAAGTGACCATGGGCAGCCAGCGGCTCCACCCAAATTCTGTCTTTGAAATCCCGAGGAGTGTATCGAAGGAAGGAAACCCTGAAAATATTTCATTATTCCCGATAAAGCTCTGATAATCGTCCAATACAGGCGGAACATTGGTGATATTGCTATAGGAAGCATATATTAGCACCAGAAATATCATGGTGAAACAGGCAGACGCTATGGCCTGTTTATCCTTAACAGAACGAATCAGACGTCTCACCGTTTCACTCCAGTTTATTTGTTCTGAGCTCAATAGTAATGTAATCTTAAGACTCAATACAAAAGGGGCAGCGCAAGGATCGCGCCACCCCAAGGGCTGCTAGAGATTAAATCATGCCAATCTCCATCATATACTTCGCAGGATTAGTTTACGCGACTAATCGTTAATCCCAAGTTCCGTAGCTATGGTCCCAGTCATCTGCCACTTGGTAATTGTGCTGTTGGTTCCTACGATAGGTGTAAGAACAAGAGTTGTGGAGCCCAGCAATGCCTGGGAAAACTTAGGACTGCTGTCACTCGCACTATTCTGGAGAGTGATGGTAAGGGTCGGAGGATCGACGCTGGTGTCCCAAACAGGAGTAAAATACGTCATGTCAGCA
>CALFXO010000084.1 GCA_937958025.1 uncultured Syntrophobacteraceae bacterium | reverse complement strand
CCTATGCTATATAGATGAAGAATCCTATACTTATTGGGGCTTCATATATACTTGTAAAACAGGAGGATAGAGGTGAATCGGATGTACGTCCAACATGTGATCCCACACAGGGGGGTTCTGGCAATGCTTTTGCTGACCGCCTCCATTAGCATCGCAACTTCCTCGGCTGGAGCAGCGGATTTTTCCGCGGATCTGGTTCTTAACGGAAAAGATGCAAAATCCGTAACCGGGAAAATTTATGTGCAGGGTGATAAGATACGGCAAGAAATTGTAGAAGGAGAGGACAAGCAGATAATGCTCTTCCGCCCCGATAAGGGCCTCATCTGGATTGTGAGCCCACAAGAAGAAATGTACATGGAGATGCCCTACCAAACCGACAACAAGAGGTTTGAAAAGTGGTCCGCCGAGCGTGAAAGCAACGCCAAGCTTCTTGGCGAGGAAACCGTTTCGGGGTTTTCCTGCAAAAAGTACGAAGTCGATGAAAACGGAGAGAAGATCCAGTACTGGGTTTCTGACAAGATATCCCTGCCGCTGAAAGTCCAGTACAAAGACGGCGGCATGGAGTACAAGAACATCAAACAGGGTCAAATCCCGGACGATATGTTCGAGGCCCCTCCCGAATACAATAAGGTTGTCATGCCCATGTCCCCGGACTCCAGCGGAGAATCCGAATAAACTTCCGGCGCCCGTAGTTCGCACGAAATTGAACAAATCGGCCCATGCGCTTGTCTGCGCGCGGGCCGAACGTACTTGAGGCATGGAAACGACGTTGCGGAGCCGGCTTTCTGACTGCCAGATCAGGAATCGCTTTGGCTGAAGTAATTTAAGCGGCTAATCCGTAGTCCTCAGTTGAGAAAGACGCTCTGGTAAAAATCCGGTCGCTCCGTAACGGCCCCCGCCCCCCGGATTACGGCGCGCAAGGGGTCCTCCGTCATAAAGGCTTCCACGCCCAGGCTGTCCTGCACAAGATGCTTGAGCCCTTTCAGGAGCGCCCCGCCTCCAGCAAGCCAGATGCCGTTTTCCGCTATGTCCGAGGCAAGGTCCGGCGGCGCCTTCTCCAAAACACGGCGAATCGCGTCCACCACCGCCATGGTGGGATCTCTCAGCACTTCCCGGATCTGTGCATCCGATAAGACGATTGTCCTCGGCATTCCACCCAGCAGACACTTTCCGCGCAATTTTACTTCCAGCTGTTTGCCCAGGGGCATGGCGGAGCCGATTTTCATCTTCACGACTTCGGCCATGTTCTCGCTTATTCCCAGTTTGTGTTCGGTGCGTATATAACGAAGAACCGCCTCGTTCGCCTCGTCTCCCGCAACCCTCAGCGATTCGCTGAACGTGATGGCGAAGTGGCTTATCACCGCCACTTCCGTTGTGCCGCCCCCAATGTCCACAATCATCTGCCCTTCCGGTTGGTCCACGGCGAGCCCCGCCCCAATAGCCGCCGCCATGGGCTCTTCCACCAACCGCACCTTTCCCGCCCCCGCTATCTCCGCCGCCTCGACGACTGCCCGCTTTTCCACGGACGTAATCCCCGTCGGCACGGCAATGACCAGCTTCGGGCGCGAAAGAGGAAGACGGCGGAACACCTTGTCGAGGAACGTCTTTATCATGACCGTCGCCATGTCGAAGTCATGGATTACACCGTCTCGAAGGGGACGGGAAGTTGTGATTCCCTGTCCGTGGCGCCCCCTCAGGCTCTTGGCTTCCGAGCCAACCGCCACCACCTTTCCCGACTGCTGGTCGAGAGCCACCACTGAGGGTTCGTCCATGACGACTCCCTTGCCCCTCACATAAATCAGCGTATTGGCGGTGCCCAAATCCATTGCCATTTCACGGGCCAACAATTCCTTAACTCGCCCTAACATCTCGTTTCCTCTCTCATGCCTCTTTTTTACCCCGATTTTCTACATTTAGCCCCATAGAGTCAGCAAGCACTATATACCAAAGCGGATTCTGACCGCAAAAACTTTATACTTTTCCGGACACCACCATGCAGGTTCACCTGCTGGCCCTTGCCGAGCCTAGAAAACCCAAGGTGCGACGTTTTTAATTATTCCCTCCCCCCACCAGCGCAACGGGGGCGGCATAGGTCTTGGGGGCGATGATCTATTCGCCGGTGACGGATTGCCAGGGCGCGAAGAGCAGAAAGCATCCTCCGCGATTGAATACAGCGTCGATCTGCCCAAGAGGATCATCCGCCGTTTACAATCTCGAAGTGGATGCTCGGAACAAACACCGCCGCATCAAATCCGGCACCGCCTTCTGCCGACCTCCACCTCAAGCATTTGTGAAAGGCGCCGGTAGGTTGTATGCAGGTTCCGCTCCTCCCGGACATATTTGCGCGCTCGCTCACCAAAAGCCTTTCGCATGGCCGGATTGAGCAGGAATTCCCCTATGGCGCGAGCCATGGCTTCCTCACTTCCTTCGCGAGGCGTCAGAAGCCCCGTGCGGTCCTTTGCAACCACCTGGGCCGCCCCCGGAGCATCCAGCGCAACAACCGGAAGACCGCAGGATTGCGCTTCCAGTTGCACCATCCCGAGCGACTCTCCTATGCCTGGAAAAGCAAAGATATCCGCGGCTGAATAGTATCGGTGCATATCCTTTCGCAAGATCTGACCAGTGAATGCCACCCTGCGGGGCAACAAGGCATTGGCCGCCGCCTTCACGGTTTGTTCCATCGGGCCGCCTCCCACGACGAGCAGTGTGAATTCCAGGCGCTGCTCCAGCAATAACGCCAACGAACGGAACAGGTATTCAAGGCTCTCGACCTTCACGCCGGGTCTAAAACGCGCGGCTGTCAGGATGACAGGCGCATCGTCCGGCAGCCCGTAAGCCGCCCTCACTTGGCGGCGCGCTTCCTCGTCGTGCTGAAACTCCTCGGGGAAAATCCCTGGCGGCAGGTGCGTGATCTTGGTCGCCGGCAGCACGCGCCGCAACGATTCGACGTCTTCACGGTTGTTGGTGAAAGCGTGGTCGCAACGCTTGAGAGCAATGCGATTCAAATAAAAGCCTGTACGCGTCTTGGCGTCCTTCCTCCTCTTCGTGCCATACATTGGTTGAAAAAGAATATACGGAATGCCCATAACTCCCGCGATCAACGGCCCCAGGATATCGGGAGACTTATAATATGAGTGATAGGTGAGCCATACATGAGGCTGAAAGGCAATGGCCTGTGAGAAGGCTTCCATGAGCGCTCGCCATGCGTCATGGCGTCCTTCGCTGGATTTCCAGAACCAGCGGGAGCGGAACCTGACTATTTCCTGGCAGTTCCACCCTTCTTCGCGCAATGCGTCATGGATTCCTTGCGCGATCGCAAGATCGCCGGACGGTTCGGGGTGGGAAAGGGGCTTGTTCGGGCAGTAGAATGCGACTCTCACCGCCGCAACGCCTTCTGGAACAAGGCATTTAGATGGGCTGTGTTGCGCCGGTTATCGAAATCCTCCTCTACCTTGACTCTCGCACGCAGCACGCTCTCTCGGTGGTTTTCCGGGTGCAGCAGTACGTCAGTGATCGCGCGCGCCAGGGCTTCAGGATCTTCAGGCGCGACAAGGGAGCCGGTGACGCCGTCCTCCACCAGTTCCGGAATGGCCGAAACCCTGGTGGAAACCACCGGAAGTCCAACTGCCATCGACTCTACGAGAACATTAGGGATGCCGTCGCGGTCTCCATTTTCGGCGACCTTGCAGGGGAGCGCGAAACAATGCGCCCGCCGGTAGTGATCTATGACTTCTTCCCGGGGAAGCGTTCCCAGCATGCGCGTTCTCGGTCCGAGACCAAAATCCTTCACCATCTCCCGCACTTCGTTCTCTATCTCGCCGTCGCCGATCTGCGTCCACTCGAAGTCCATCCCGGCGGCGTCGAGAAGCCTCAGCGCCGCGAGGAGAACGTCATATCCCTTCTTTGGGACGAGCCGTCCAATCGTCAGTATGCGAAATGGCTGCGATAGGGGAGAAGGAGAGGGAGCGAAAGAAAAAAAATCCAGGTCGATCCCGTGGTAAATCGTATGGATGGACGCGCCGTTGCTCGAGAGGCTCCCCAGCCGCCGCGCGTTGTACTGCGTGCACGTGACCACAAACGCGGCCTTGTCGATCTTTCGCCGCAGTTGCTCGGGGTCCGAAGTGTAAATGTCCTTGGCGTGCGCCGTGAAGCTGAAAGGCAATCCCGTGAGTTCCGAGGCGAAAAATGTCACCGACGTGGGAGTGTGACAAAAGTGAGCGTGGAGGTGCACCACTGAAGGGTTGTCGGCAAGGCGCGTTTCCGTCAGGTGAGCCGCCTGCAGGAAATGCCGGATAGTTGCGAATTTTCTTCTTGCCGTCGCCCGCCCGAGGGCCCCGAACAGGCTCCTTGCATAACGTCCCCCGAGACGCCGCCATAACGCGGCATTGCTCCGCAACAGGCTCACCCAGTTCGGAAGGACGTATTCCGGCAGGTACGTCACCGGGGCCTTGATCCGCTTGACATGTGCATGAGAAAATTGCTCCCTGGGCTGTCTCAGCGAGTATATCTCGACGGGCGTTCCGAAGGATTCCAACAGCAAAATCTCAGTGCTGATGAAGCTTTCCGATATGCGCGGGAACCCCTTGAGGATCATTCCCAGGCGATTCTGTCCCTGCCCCACGTATGCCGCTCTCTTTCCTGTGTCTTAAGACCTGCTGCTGAATGACGTTTAACCCGGTAAAGGGGAAAGACGCCATCTTCTCCTTATAGTGCACTCCATTGTCCAAAAGCCTGACGACACGCTCCCGCAACGCCTCTGGCGACAACTCGCCCGGATGCAGGTAGTCGCAGAATCCCCGGTTGCAAAGCACCTGAGCGCGTATGAGCTGCTCCTCTCTGGGGACCGTCCGTGGGACGATCAAAAGCGGTTTCTTCTGGCTGATAATTTCACTGACGGTGTTGTATCCGCCCATGCTGATGACGACTTGTGCGGCGCCAATAAGCCCTTCCATGAAACGATGGAACTTGAGAGTGGCAAATCCGAGCCCCTCTCCGCGTTTCAACACTCTATTGAAGGCCTTCGGCGGAAAAAACGGTCCGGTGACGATGACGCCGCGCATCCCCTTCGGCGGCGGATTTTCTTCAAAAGCCTTGAGAAACGTCTCGATTACCGGGTTCCCGTCCGCTCCTCCTCCAGTGGTGACCAGAACGAGCTTTTCGTGCTCAGCGATCTTCAATTCCTCCCGAATGGATTCCACCTCTCGCCCTAAAGGAATCTGGCGGGGAATATATCCCGTAAAAAAAATTTTTTGCGCCACGGCGTAAGGAATTTCGTATTCGGCGACGGGATCGTAAAAGTCTTTGCAGCCATAGACCCATATGGAGTCGTATAGGCGCCCCATGGCTTCGTACACGCCCTTGCTGCGCCAGTCCTCGATCGTTGACGCCGCTCCGTCCATTATATCGCGCAAGCCAAGTATTGTGGTGCAGGAAGGACGTTCGCTCTTCAGTCGCTGAAGGGCGTCCACCACTTCACGCTTAAGCCCCAGTGGCGCCTTGTCGACGATGAAAAAATCGGGCTTGAACGCCACGGTCGTCGCCATGATGATGCTTTTTCTGATCTCGAGGACCTCAGTGGCGTCAAGGCGCATCGAAAGCGGCATATACTGCTCGTTGGTGACTTTGAACATGCCGGGGACTCGAACGAAATCGATTCTTTTCGGGATATTGAATCGTCCGACCAGAGGGGACCCGGTCAGGATCAAGACGTCCGCCGGGCTTTTTCGAAGGCTTCTCGCTATGGCCAGAGTCCTTCGTATATGGCCGAGCCCATACGTATCGTGTGAATACATCAGTATTTTGATGGGACTGGAATCGCTCAAGTCGCTTTCTTCTTCCAAACAGAAAAAGATATCGGGATCAGTCAGGCCTCCTCAAACGGCGACCCAATTGCAACCTCGCTATATCATAATTTTTTTTGAGAAGCTATGACAATAAGGAATTGAAAAAAGGCACGGCGAGGAAAGCGGGATCATGACATGAGCGCCGACATGGCCCAAAAAAGCCGGGTGGATTCCCACCCGGCTTCCCTAATCCACTGCTGTCAACCGCTCGGTCGAGGCGCTAGAACTCCCAGAGAAGCTGAGCGCCAAGCTCGTAAGCATTATCATCGTCAGCAAGCGTCGTGTAAGCGTCGCCGGCCCACAGATAAGCGGCGACCAGGCGGAGATTCAGCCCATCGACAACAGCTTGATCCAGATAGAAATCGAGCTCGTTTCCGACCGAACTGTCCGTCTCTCCACTGGCGGCATTGGAGACGACGTCCTCGGAGGTCCCGATGTAGTAGTAATTGAGGGTCAGCTTCGTGGTCTCAAGAGCCTGCCAGGAAGCGCCGAGCGATACGGTCCACAGATTGGAGGGACGGTCTGCTACACCATAACCGCCATTGTTGTACTCCTGCGCCGTAAGGTCTTTGCCGTTTGAAGCTTCGCTCACCCACGCATCCAACGTGCCATAGCCCATGATTTCAGCCCAGTAGTGGGACTTGCCGACAGGATAGGCGAAAGCATCGTCATCGCCGTCGTTCGCGTCATCGTCGCCGGAGGTGTAGAAACCGCCAAGGGTGAAGGTGAAATCATTGACAAAGAAACTTGCGCCGGCTTCAATCATGCGGCCGCGGTAATCGTAGCTGCGGTCGCCGGTTACGTCATAGCTTCCCAGGTTCTGAACAAAGTTCAGAAATACGCTCATCCAGTCGAGTTTGTAGCCAAGATTGATGCCGAGATCAAACAGGTTGTTGTCCTCAACTGGCAGGACCGCAGCGGAAGCGGCGGTTGCGCTGACGCTGTTGTCATGGCCATACTGATAAAACCCAATGACCGACGCGCTGAAAGGCCCGTCCGCATAATCCATGCTTACGAAAAGATCGTCTATGTTTTCAGACGCATCGGTTACGTCTTCGTTCTGAGCCGCGATGTAGCCGGCCTGGACTTTGAACGGTTCAAAGGTGGTGCTGATAACGGCTCCGGAGAAATCGTCATCCACAATCCATCCAGTCAAAAGAGCGATGCCCTGGACGCCGAGTTTCGCGCGCAAAGGGGTGTTGGGAATCAGAAAATCAACGTAGACGTTCTTCATCTGCAAGTTGGTCGCGTCAGCGCCGACGTCGCCGCCGCCGCCAGCTCCGGTTCCACCCCTGACCTCGTTGCCCCAGCTGGTGTTGGCTTCCCATTTAGTCACCACCTGCAGGCGCTCGCTTGCGATGAAGCTGAAGTACATCCTCAAGCGTTGATCGACCCAGTTTCCATTATCGTCCATCTTGTCGGTGCCATCATTGACATTATCGTCCGATATGAAACGCGTCGCAAACATACCGCCATACTTGAACTCCACCCCGGCGCGCGCAGGGGCCGCGACCACCGCGACCGTCGCGATAGCAAGCAAAACTACCAAAAACTTCTTCATTCTCTCTCCTCCGCTCGGTTTTTTTCCTCGGAAAAAACCTGTTGAGTCATTAAATCATGGTTTCCACGCTTTCAGAATCCAGCCCATTCTGAAAGCCTGCCAAAAACTTTTCTCGGATGCGCTCCCCTATCCCTCCTTTCATCGTCAACTGTTGTCTTCATGGCAGGGAACCCGCCTGCCAACCTCGTCTACACACACTTCACCGTTCACATAAGCTCCATCGCAAAGACGTCTGCGATGAGCCGAAAACATATGCCTTCGATAGGTCAAGCAGGAGTCGTGCCACTAGGTTGCGCGGTTTCATCATCGACGGCTTCCACAGGCCGCCCTTCCAATAATCGCGGAATCGATTGTACGGCGCCACACAAAAAAACTCCAGCTTTTTTATCTTACTTTTCGTGATGTCAGCAATTCGTCGTTATGCTTGATAACTTCTTTCGCGTTGTCATCTAAAACATCCCCGGCGCGATCTTCCCAAGGATTTAAAATACAATTGTAGAACATTTTTGTCCATTTCGTACATGCGTCGCACAATTATGGGGCAAATTTGTTCTGATTTCTTTCACATCGACGTTGGTTCTTCTTGCCCATGCCCCGCCTCATGCGATCAGCACAGGCTGGCGCAAGATGGTCTTGAGCTTCTCAGGAGCTGTCCGGCGCGGGTCGCTCAGATATATTTCATGGTGCTTCCCGTAAGGACGGAACCCCTCGGCACGGATGAAGGCGTGCAGCCTTTCGATAGTCGCGGGCTCCTCGCTGAAGGGGCCAACGTGAAGCGTCTGGAAGCATCTATCCTCCACGAGCGATTCAAGACGGATCTTCCCAATCGCAGGCAAGTCCTTTTTCTTTCCAACAGCCTCGCTCGCCTGTGTGACAAGCCCCTCGCCGATGAAATCCGGTTGCGCGATCATGAGCGTCCACAGCCATTCGCTTTTTCGATCCATGCTGAATCTGCTCATGTCTTCGGCCCACCAGAGCCCCTCGAGCGGCATAACGGCAAAATCCAACGCATTAGGCCCCTTTTTCACTATAAATTTCACTGTATAGGCGAGCGAATACAATGCCTCGACGCCCTGATGGAAGGCTTCGGAGGTATTCGGGTCTCCGGCTCCATCGATCATCAAAAATTGCATCGCGGGGACTTCGACGATGTCGATTCTTTTTGCTGACGCACTGTAGAGCGCCCTCTTTTGCTGTTTCATGTCGATCTTTTCCATGCGTTTCTCCCCAAGGCATCGTCCTGTGGTTGGTTCAATCATCGCCAGATAATCAAACGAAACGCTTGTCCTTATCTCTTTGCGCCTGAGGCGGCGCTATCGCCCGCGGCGGTGAACATGAAGATCATTTCATTTGGCGTGAACTCATAGCCGTTGTAGTATCAGAAGTTGCATAAGACAACAACCACACGACAGAAGGGTGATGAAAACAGAAATGAAAGCGTTGCATAAAGCCATGGCGATTTCGGTGTTCGCGATTTTGATTGCTGGAGGCGTTCTGACAACCGTTGGTCTCGCGGACGGCGGACGCGGATTTGGCGGAGGAGGATTTCACGAACGGGGTCACGGCAATGAGGCCACTGGGCAATTGGCGGCCTGGCTCCTGGGGGCTGCGAACTTGCCCGTTGCCCTCAGCGTATTTCTAAAGGCCATAAATAAACGGCTTGCGCTAAAACCCGAGGCCAGGGAAACTCTTTTAGGGTTTAACCGCGCTCAGAAGAAGCTCCTGATGCGGTTGCACTACTGGCTGAATCCAATTGCCCTTGCCATAGCCGGACTTCATTGGACCCTTTCCTGCTGCCGGTCGACCAGCCTCCCCGAATGGGGACTCGCCACGATGCTCGCGGTCGGAGTGCTGGGACTCATGATCAAATTCCGCCTGGCCCCAGCCTCCGCGAGGAAGCCGCTTTGCCAGTTGCACATGCACCCGGCGCCCCTGCTCATCGTTATCGCTCTTCTGTTGATCGGCCACACGATGATGGGCTGACACAGTGGAGGAGAAGGCAATGCATTCAAGACGGTTCAATATAGTTCTCATAGGAATGCCGGGCTCGGGGAAGAGCACGGTGGGAGTGATTCTCGCCAAACAAGCGTCCATGGCGTTTGTTGACACGGACCTCCTCATCCAGACGGAGGAAGGGCGGTCGCTCCAGAACATAGTGGACTCAGACGGACATATGGCGTTGCGGGCCGTGGAGGAGCGGGTGCTAATGAAATTGCACCCACTAAACTACGTCATTGCGACCGGAGGCAGCGCCGTTTACAGTCCCGCCGCAATGGAGCATCTGAAATCAGCTGGCGTAGCCGTCTTCCTCGACGTCACCCTTGAGGCTTTGAAGTCACGGGTCCACGATTACGAAACGCGCGGGCTTGCTAAGCGCCCCGACCAGACCGTGGAAGACCTCTTCGCTGAACGCGCGGCGCTTTACAGGAAATACGCCGACGTGACCATCAACTGCATGGGGCTCGCGCAGGAGGAAGTCTGCGAGAAGATCCTCGAAGCCGTGAAACCCTGGGGATTTTAGTTTCGATTTAATGGTCCGTTCACCACCCACACGCTGAACATCCCGTCCTTCGCAATAGGCGACCCGAGCGCAAGCTCTGGAAGGAGCGCCACCGCGTCCGGCGTCGCGGCGAGGACGAAGGGGCTCCCCGATGCGGCAAAATCCAGGAAATCGCTCTTATCGATAATCCACTCCGGACGCGTCATTCCCTGAAAGGGGCCTGCCGGCGGGCCCGCCGCGGCTACCATGGACACCCTGCGATTGCCATAAAAATCCCACCCTCCAACCCCTTCAAAAAGGACGTCCTTTGGATTTACTAGAAAAAACGGCCAATCCTCGGGCGTATCGCGAGCGATGGTTTCGGCAAGATAAGCGCGGCTCTTAAGCGGCGCCAGATGCCCCTGGATGTGGTGCAGCATGAAGGTCCCCGGGAACATCATCACGGCGATGGCTGCGCAGGCTGCCAAGCCCCTTTTCGTCCAGATAAGGATAGCCGCCATAAATATACACACGGCGACCAGTCCCATACAGACGCTCACAACCGTGCGGGTTTCAGGATTGTTCAGAAGGGGCGAAATTGCGTCCATCACCTTCCCGACGGACAGCATTGCCCCTAATATGACTCCCCCAATCAAGCCAGTCAAGAGGGCGACCAAGCGTTCTCCACGAGACTCCCCATGTTTGCGGAGGTTATAAAACCACGCGGCGGCTAGCCCCACAAGCGGGGGCAGAGCGGGGAAAGTGTAGGGATGGTTCCTGCCGTTTGCAACCAGCACCGACGCCATAACAAGAAAAGCCATGATCCAGAACATGAACTGAGTCGACCGCTCCCCGCGCACACCGCTCTTCGCAAGCGGGAGCGCAAAAGCGGCTGGCCCCATGAATCCGATAAATCCGAGGACAATCTGCCACCGAGGCACGGCCACAAAGGGATGTTTGGCGGCGGACGCCAATCGGTCGAGGTGGTGCTCCACGATAAAAAACTTGAGAAATCCAGGATGCTTGGACTCTATGGCAAGATACCATGGTGCGGCAATGACCGCGAACAGGATGCCGCCCGAAATCCACGGGATCTTCCAGAAAGCCTTCCTGTCCGTCATGAGGATGAAAAGCCCTAACATCCCCAGCGGATAGATAATCCCGAGCGGCCCACGTGCAAGCACGCTGACGCCGCAGGCGGCGAACCCCGCGAGGCGCCACGCCCGGCTCTCCTTGATGCACCCTTCCACAAAGGCGGCCATTGCCGTGATCGTGCACGCCATAAAGACCGTGTCCGTCATGAGCATGCGCCCGTAGAATTGCATCCCCGGACAACCCAGGAAAAGCGTCGCAGCGCAAATCCCCGCGCCCGTCCCGAAAACGCTCCGCGTCATCCATCCGAGAACGAGCGCTGTCCAGAGAATCGATAAGACAGATGGGATGCGCGCCGCGCCCTCGTGCATTCCAAACGTCTTGAGAGACGCCGCTTCGCCCCATAGGGCCAGCGGGGGCTTGTCGAGGTGGGGGGTTCCGTTGAGATGCGGGACGATCCAGCCACCGTCCTCGACCATCTCCCTCCCTATCTCCGCGTAGGTCGTTTCCCGGTAGTCCCGCAACGGAAGCGACCGGATGCCGAAAAAGTAGGACGCCGCGAGCGCTATGCAGACCACCCACAGGAGTGTTCGCTCCCGGCGCGCCGACTCTGTCGTCACAAATGCTCCTTTGCTAAAGGCGGCTAGGCTTGACGCGCCCAATCCTGTATCGCGCGCCCCATCCTGCGCACCTGCGCCTCCGACATCATCGGATAAACGCAAATTTCCAGGATGGAATCCTCCATGTGCGTCTCGGTCTTTGCTCCCGTCTCTCCCACGGGCGCAAACGTCTTCAACGCCGAACACTCGCTCATGTCGGTCTTCTTCGCATCGATGCCGCGCCTCAGGAGAAACGCCCTCAGGTCGTCACGCTTCTCCGGCGCCACCCTGATGGGGTAATAGACGAAAATGTGATCCTCCCCCACAACGCGCGGAATCTCAATGCCAGGGGTCCCTTCCAGCAATTCGTTCAGGAGTTTCCCGTTGCGCCGCGCCCCCTCGTTGAACTGGGCAATGCGCTTGAGTTGCAAGAGTCCCGTTGCCGCCTGCAAGTTCCCCATGCGCGTGACGGAAAGCCGCTCACAGCTATACTGCGCGAGCAGTTCGTCCCCAACCACCGAGTCCATGAGCGGCTGGTGCAGGAATTCCTTGAGCCTCAGCACAGGATAGACCGTCAGCGTAAAGAGCGTGGGATGGGTGAGCACTCCCTTCCCCCATACCGAAAGCGCCGTCTTATACAACGGATCGGCCAGGGGCGTCTCCGCTCCCGCAAGAATCTCCCTGGCCCTTCGCGCAATCTCTTCATCGGATGTAACGATCGCGCCCCCGCCGAAGCAGGGCATATTCTTCCCCTCCGCGAAGCTGAAGATGCCTATGTCGCCAAACGTCCCGACCATTCGCCCCGCCACCCTCGCCCCGTTGGCGTGCGCGCAGTCCTCCATCACGCGAACGCCCCGTCCCCGCGCCAGCTCCACGATTTCCCGTATTGGGCACGGCTGCCCGAACAGGTGCGTCGCGACGATGGCCCCGGTGTGCTCCGTGAGCTTCGGCTCGATGTGCTCCGGACCCGCGTTGAACGTATCGGGATCGACGTCGCAAAAAACCGGTTTGTAGCCAAGCATCTTCGCCGCCATCGGGATCACCGGAAATGTAAATGTGGGAAAGATGACTTCCGCGCCCTTTTCAATGCCAAGCGATTCGATGGCCAATTGAAAGGAAGACCGTCCCGTCGCCGCCCCGAAGGCATAGGGAGCGCCCACCCACTCGGCGAACGCTTCCTGGAAGCGGGCGATTTCCGGACCGATCGCCACCCTGGTGCGAACCGCGGACCCGATCAGCAGGCGGATGATCCCTGGCGGGAGATTCACGCAACGTCTAGGCGCCGCAATGTTGAATTGCATGATGTCAAATCCTCCTTGCTTTCTGCGTTTCAGATGATTTTCCGAACGCCCGCGAGGCTCTGGAAAACATCCGGGTTGCGCCAGTAGAAGCCCGCGTACAGATAAAGATGCCTGACGGCGAACAGGGGGCGAAACAGGTAGCGCTTATAGAACTCCGAACGTAGTCTCACCAGCTCCTCCACCGAAACATCGGCCATGGTAAAAATAGGCGTCGAATAATGGAACATTTTCGTGAAATCGTAGTCTGGGGCATCTTCCTTCATTTGCGCCCAGGCCGCCGACCCGGGATACGGCGTGTAATAGTGCACCTGGATGCTGTCCGAGTTGAGCTCCAGCGCAAACCGGATGGTCTGATCGATCTCTTCCCGCGTTTCCGTCGGATTTCCTATCACATAGTACGCATGTGTTCCGACGCCGAGCCTCCGGGCCGCTCCAAAGGCGCTCCGGCACCGCTCCATCCACAGCTCCGGTTTGTTTGTCTTATGCATCCGCTCGATGATGCGGACGCTCCCCGACTCCACGCCAAGCCCCAGCAGGATGCACCCGGCGCGTTGCATGAGGGCGATCACCTCGTGGTCTACTTCGTCGACGCGCACGCGCGCCATCCAGGGCATCGTGGAGCCACGCCGGATGAGTTCCTCGCAAAGTTCGCGCACAAAGCGTCGATTCGCCGAAAAGCTGTCGTCCTGGAAGGAGCATACGTTAACCCCCAGGCGCGCCAGATGCTCCATCTCATCGGCGACATTCGCCGCGGAACGGCTCCGTATCTTCTTCCCGGTGCTGACTCGCATCACCTCGCTGCAAAACACGCAACCATGTGGACAACCGCGCGTCGCAATGAGATACCCCCAGACAACCTGTTTGTTCACCCGGACAGGGAAAATCGACTTGTAATCTTTCAGCTCTTCCGGCGTGTAAGAAGGAAAAGGCAGACCATCAGGGTCATTCACGACGAAACGTTTTTCCTCTGTGAACGCTCGCCGGTAATGCTCCCTCCAGCCGGGGTCCTCTACTCCGTCCCTCAGTATCCAATCGAAGAGACGGAAAAACTCCTCCTCTGGCTCCCCCAGAATCACTGCGTCGCACCCCGCATTGTAGGCGACATGAAGGTGCTCCGCCCCCAGGGGGGCATCGTCGCTCAAGTAATGCCCTTGGCCGACTCCGATGACCAGCGGGGGAGACGCCCACCGTTTCAGCGCTCCCGTCACCTCTGCCGCCACATCTATATCGAAGCTGGATGCCGATATAACCACCGTGTCTGGACGGATGTCCGAAATCCAGTCCAGCAGTTGCGGCGTTCCCATCGGATGAATCCAGCAGTCCAGAAAATGGACGGTTGCATCGGAGCGATTCCGCAACCCTGCCTGCAAATATTTAAGAGGGTAGGGGGGATCGAAAAATTGAGGGTGGTCCGCATTTTTGTCAACGGCGGAGCTGACCCGGAGCAGCAGTACCGAATGCAGCGACATCAGTTGTTCAAACCTTTGCAGGAAAGCTGGGGCAGAACGCCCCCTTTCGTCTCACGCCATGACCGGAAGCCGAGTGCGTCCCGAAATGCCCACGTCACGGCCCCCAGGGCGTTATGAAGCCAATAATCGATGAGCCTGTTGAGGACAGTGAGCGACGCGGCCGTTGCGGGGGGCGCTCCCAGCACATGCAGGCAGCTGTATAAAGTGAGCTCAACGACTCCTGTTCCGGAGGGCGTCAGCGGAAAGGCAGAGGCGATCAAGGGAATGGTCGTGAGAAATACGCCTTCCGTCAGGCCGACTCTCACATCGAAGGCCCACGCAAGACAGAAGATCCACGCAGCCTCCATCGCCCATATGACAAGCGTCAGAAGCGCTATTGGAAGAATCTGCCTCGACGGAGGCAGCATTCCCACGCGAAAGGCCCCGATCATGCGTCTTGCTTTTTCCGGAATCCACTCCAGGCGCATGCGGTTCGACAATGCGAAAAGGGCGATGCCCGCGGCGATGCCAATCGAGAGAACGGCGCCGAAAATCAGGCTCCAGGTGATGGAAGGGGGCAGTCCTTCCGAAAAGAGAACAAATGAGGATAAACCCGCCAGTCCGAGCAGCAGCCACATATCCACCATCCTCAGGAACATGATGGAGCCCATGGCTTCCGAGCGCCTGATCCCGAAATTTATGCGGGCGAGATGCGCCGCGTAGAAGTCGATTACCTTGCCTGGCAGGATATTGTCCACGAAGTTGCAGAAAAACATCAGGAGGGAGAACTTTCTCCACCCCGCGGAAATGGAGAATTGCGCCAGCGAGCGCCGCCAGCGGACTCCGCGGAAGATATAGCTCCCATAATGGGCGAGCGCTCCGGCGAGCACCAGTCGCTTGTCGCAGCCGCCGATCCTCTCCCGGATGTCGCCCCAGTCCAGCACCGAGGCAAATCCAGCCAATATGGCGAGCGCCGCCGTGATGCTGAGCGCCGTGGGCCAACCCCAGACCGGGCGGGGCGCCATCTGGTCGCTGTCTTGCTCCAATGCGCTCCTTTCTTCACCGTTCACGCCGGATGTGGAAGGCGTTTGGCCTCCGCGATCACCGCTTTCCGTGGTCTCTATCATATTCCGACTGCTCTCAGGCGCTTCGCGGGTTTTTTCAATCCGAGCGCTTGGAATGCATTCTCAAGCACTTCGTCCGGATGTATGGCCTTCAGGCACGCATTGTCCCCGTCGCAGGGAGAATTCCTGTGGTTGTAGGCCGTAAGGCACGGAGAACAGGAAAAATTGGCGTGCATGTTCACTGCCTTCGAGTCCAGGCTGCCATACAGCAAGTGCGCCTCCGGACCGTAGAGGATTATCGCGGGAATCGGCGTGAGCGCCGCGAAATGGCCCGGCCCGCCGTCGTTTGCAATGAGAAGGTCCGCGCAATGAAAAAGAAGCAGCAGTTCTCGGATATTCTTCGTGTATCCGGTGAGGTCCGCGCAGCGGCCTTCACCGCATTGGCATAGGATTTCCCTTGCCAGCTCTCTGTCGCATCCCAGACCGATCACGCCCACGGAGCACCCATTTTGCATCAGACGCTGGGCGACGGTCGTATAGAATTCAAGCGGCCACGCCCTTATGGGCAAGAGTCCCCCTCCGGGATGAAGCAGCACGACAGGCCCTTCCGCAAGCTGCGGGAAGTCCCGCTTGAGTCGCTTTGAAAACCTGCCGACCTCCTCATCTTCCATCACCGCGCGTCTTATGTTCAGAGGCTCGCGTGGAACAACCCTCTTGACGGTGGGCGTCCCAGGAGAATCCATCGCTTCGACGAGGTGGAGAAACTGCCGGGAAATGTGCACGTAAGGATTGTAGAGCGCGCGGCGGCTGATGAACTCCCCCCGGTGCAATCCTTCCTGCGTGTGTGGGTGGAACCCCACACGGAGCGAGGCGCCGCTGAGATAGGAATAAATGCTGCTTACGCGCGAAAAAAGCTCGCAATCGATGACCGCGTCAATGCCGATGCGGCGGAGTTTCGTTAACGCCTTGCAACTGTCTCCAGCAAACGCCCACAAGGAAGAGTTTCGCACTGTTAGGATGTTCTCGTTGGGGAGCAGTCGCAGCAGTTCGAGAATTTCCCGGTTTTGACGGAAAACCAGCGCATGCACCGCCGCCTTCGGGTATCTCTCCCGGATGCGGTCGAACATGGGCTGGGCAAGAACCAGACTGCCCATTTCAGAGAGCAAAATCACGAGTATGTTCTTCGGATCGGACAGGATGGCGTCCGTTCGATGAAACCGGCTCCACACCGACAACAAACCGCAGATGGGCTGCCCCAGAAACCGATCGACGTTGCGTTGAAAATCAACCTTCATCCGCGTCCTCTACTGCGAAGAACGAGTTCCTCTCTAAAATCCGGAGAGCGACACTCATACAATCGGTGATCCTCGGAAAAAAGACTCGGAAACCCGATTATCCATATGAAACGGTACAGTGGGTTACCGCATTGAGCGGGGGGTGTCAAGTTAATTCTAAGGCTCATGCGCCATGGGAGGCCAATGACAGGATCATCAGGGCGTCCTGTTGACGTCGCGCCAGGCGGCTTGGCCGCGCGGCCCCCCCTTAACTTCCTGCTCGCGCCAATGCCGCAAAGGCCCGATTCTCAGAACGCACGTTCTCGCCCAGGCAGGCGGCTTCCCCCGGTCCGATGCGCGCTCTGCCGCGAAGCGTGGCGCTACGACGCCCGGAGTTGCCAGCCTCTCCAACCTCGGCAATGCAAACATTTTATCACGCCGCCTTCATAAAACCGTAACAGATGGCTGGCATGGTAAGGTCGCAAGCTTGCAAAGTAATGGTCCAGACCCCATCGGGGCGCTCACGGACGCCGTTCCACGAACACCACCGAAATCCACGAAAAAGCCAAACCCGTTGCGAGGCGGGGACGGAAAGCCACGGATCTCAAGAAGACAGCCGGGTTGCCTGCCAGGTGGCTAGGTCCGTTGCCGTTGAGCCGTTCCGCGTATGATCTGAGTCGCCTCGAGGGTCGTCTCCCCAATCCGGAATCAGTTGGCGGTGGTTTATTTTGCCCACTACCCAAAACGGGTGCGCTCTACAGACGAGGATGCTTGAGATGAAAAAAATTGCCATATTATTGTTTGCGTTGATGCTTTTTGCTGGAAATGCGTATGCGGAAACGATTGCGTCATGGGATATGTACGGCCTGACGGGAACGGAAACCTACGTGACCGGCGTTGGATCTGCTGCTGCCGATGCTTATGACATGGTGCGCGGTGATGGCCTTACTGGCAACACCGGCTCCAATTCCTTCAATTCCAAGGGGTGGAATGGTGCGAGCGCGGATGATTATATTGAATTTGGCTTTGAAGTCGCCTCGGGCTATGAAGTGACTCTCTCCGAGCTATGGCTCGGCTCTAAGTCCTCCGCCACGGGCCCTGGGACGATCGGCGTCTACACTTCCCTGGATAATTTCACCACCGCGATATACTCCATCACTCTCGACGGAAGCAACTACTCCAATGTCATCGTTGATCTGAGCGGACTTGGGACGATCACCGGATCGTTCTACCTCCGTCTCATGGAAATTGGCGACACGCAGGCGGACGGCGATGGAGCTACTTATTCTGCGGGCACGTTCCGCATCACGGATTACTATAGCAGCGGGACCTACACCGATGTGCAGTTCACCGGAAGCGCCAGCGTCGTTCCGGTTCCCGGCGCGTTCCTGCTGTTCGGTTCCGGCATGACGCTTCTTGGAGTTATCAGAAGAAAGCTCGCCTAGGCGTCCGTCCGTTCCTGCTTTCCGCAACTATATAGAGGCGGTCTCCGGACCGCCTTTGCGTTTTGAACGCGTGGGGCGCCCCACGCCACGCAACGGGATGAAGATCATGAAAAAAGTGATAGCGAGACTCGCCTCCATTGCGGCCCTGCTGGCCGTTATCGCGCCGCCCGGCGCCGGAGCGGCGACGACCGGTGCGGTAGATATTGGTTCGGCCATGGACGCCCACGTTGTAGAAGGCTATTCCACCTCAAACTACGGCTCGGCCAGTTCTATCTATGTTCAAAGCGCTTCCGGAGGCTCTTACAAGGACGAGCGCGCCTGGACGATGTTCAACTTGAAGGGGAGCCTCCCCCCCGGGGCGACGATAGTTTCCGCCAGATTGCGCCTCTATTGCTGGAAGGCTGATGACGCAGACGATTTGTCGGCCTCGGTTTATGGCAGCGACGACGACTCCTGGACCGAAAGCGGCCTCACATGGAGCGGCCAGCCAGCCTACGGCTCCACGGCGCTCAGCAGCGTGAAGCTCGTTGCCAATGACGAAGACAAATGGATCGAATGGGACGTTACGGCTTTCGTGCAGGCGCAGTACGCCGGAGACGGCAAGGTTTCGCTTGTCGTGAAGCCGGCCGTCGAAGGGCAAAGCTCCTACGCGGCATACGTGTTCGACGCGAAGGAATACTCCACATCCCTCGCCCCGCGCCTTCGCATCGAATATACTGGAGAATGGCCCACGGATGGCGCCTTCAAGATCTTTCACGTCAACGACACCCACTCCCGTTTGCTTCCTCACGAATTCGACTTTCCAGACCAGGGGGATTATCCCGTGTTTGAAAAAGCGGGTGGGGCCGCCTATCTCGCCGCGGAAATGCTTGCCCTCAAACAAGCCAATCCCGAGTCGCTCATACTGGATGCGGGTGACATTTCCGAAGGGAGCCCGCTTGGAGACCTGAGAGGCAACGGAGGGAATATCGATTTCTTCAAGCTCCTCGATGCGAAATTGAAAGCGCTCGGCGGGAGGGGAATCGATGCGACGGTTGTCGGCAACCACGACGTCCGGTCGCTCACGATGCTGACGAACCTCAAGAACGTTTCCGAATTCCCCGTCTTGTCGGTGAACGTGTGCTATAAAGGGACTCAAACCCCTTATTTTTCACCCTACGCCATCGTGACAGTCAATGGGAAGAAGGTGGGAATCATTGGATACACCCATGACGAGTCTGCCTACATGAGCGACGAGACGGCTGCGCTGATCGACGTGGTTCCATGCGTCTGGGACGACAACGATTCCAGCACGATCAATATAAAGGACAAAGTGAAGGAGTTGCGGGAAACCGAGGGTTGCGACCTTGTCGTCCTGCTTGCGCACATAGGACACAGTAGAATTGTCTCGGGTTCGGACGCTCTTATCGCGGATGTAGGCGGGGTGATTCCTCCCGAAGTGGTCATTGCGGGTCATTGGCACACATGGACGCAAACGGCGTGGCAACCGTCGAACCTGGACGGCAAGACCCTTGTAGACGAAGCGGCTTCTTACATGCAATACATTGGAGAACTCGAGGTCACGGGCGCGGGCAAATACGTCCAGGCGCAAAAGCACGCGATCCGCACGAGCGAGATCACCCCGGACGTGGACGTCCTCAACCTGATTTCGACCCTCACCGCGGAATACAACTCCGGGAATCCGCCCCACGCCCTGGATGAGATCATAGGCTACACGGCCCAGGATCTCACCATGGACAAAGATAAATGGTGGACCGTGAGCGAGTACCCCTGGAACGCGACCAACTCCGCCGGGGCCTGGGTTTGCGACGCCATGATCTGGAAAGCGGAGCAGTTGGGGCATCCGTGCGCTTTGGCCCTGCAGTCGGGCGGCAGCATCCGAAGGGATATCCCGGCCGGACCAATCACCTATACCGCGCTTTATGAAACCTACCCATGGGAAGATAACGCCATGGTGACGGTCGCCATGACGGGGCGGGAAATATGGGACGTGCTCCAAGCCGAATACTGCGGCGCCTCCATTTCTAAAGATTGGGAAGTGTACGCTGAAGACGGAATCATCAAGGAAATCAAACACCAGGGAGAGGACCTGGATCTGTCCGCGACCTATACGGTGATTCTTAGCGACTATATGGCGGCTCATGAAGACTGGGCCCAGGGGAAGACCGCCACGGATCTTGGCTGCCCCCTGCGGGAGGCGGTGGTTGACTACACCTCGCGGTTCACCGAGAGCAACCCGATGGTGCTGAGCGGACCACGGTATCAACTCGACACGGAGCTTGCTGGAGGATTCAAGGCGGTGATTACGATGATCGCCGATTCAGAAAGCCAGCCATACTTTGAAGACGCATTTGTCCGGCTCATCGAGGCGACGCCCGCCACCGTGGAGCGGCGTTACGGATACGGTCTCTCTGATCTCGTGAAGGCGGATGGCTCAATAAACGGCTCCCACCAGTTCAGCGAGACGATGCTGTACCGAAGCTGCCTCGGGTTTCCAGACGGCAAGCTGAAGCCCGGTGACGTTATCGAAATATGGGGCGAGGGCGGCTTTTACGACGGGAACCCGCAGCTCGTTGACCAGGAGGGAATTTATGGGCCGGAAACGGAGTTCCATGTTCTCGGCCACGACGAGAGCCTCGCGCAGCCGGAATACTATGCCGCGATAAGCGGATTCTGGGACGAATGGCACGAAAACCATTTTGTGAAGTTCTATGCGACGAAGACTGGCGTCAACACTATAAAGGATTTTGAAGGAGCGGAAGTGACCGTCTATCAGCCCGGCGGGTATTATACCAAAATGCTGCCGGGAAGCGTTGGCGACATTTTGGAATTGACGGGAGCCAATACTTACGATGTCGATGCGCGCATCTTCCGCTGCTACTCGGCGAAGGTCGCCTCGGAGAACGGCGTGGTGGGGGCCCCGCCATCTTCCTCCGTGGACGCAATAGCTGGGTATAAGCAAACATCGAGCCCTCTTGTTTTGACGGCGGCCGCAGGCGACCCCGCCGTGGCTTCTTCCGCTACGGTGGCGGCTTCGGCGGACGCCCAGGTGGTGGAGGGATATCCGACAAGCAACTACGGCTCCTCTACGTCGCTTTATGTGCAAAGCTACGCATCCGGCAGTTACACGAATGAGCGCGCGTGGGTCAAATTCGACTTGAGCGGCGTCGCTTCGCAAGGGGCCGTAGTCGCCTCCGCAAAGCTCAAACTCTATTGCTGGAAGGCTACGGGCGGCGGCATGAACGCATCTGCATACGGACACACAGGTTCGGACGATTGGACGGAAACGGGGATCACCTGGAACTCCCAACCGACATACGGCTCAGCTCTCGACACCGTGACGATTGCATCGGGAGCCACGTATGCATGGTATTCATGGGATGTGACTTCTTTTGTCCAGAACGAACTGGACAGCGGCGACAATGTGGTTTCGCTCTTGGTGAAAGCCGCGACGGAAGGATCGTCAACCGCACTGACTTACGCTTTCGACTCCAAGGAATATTCGAGCGGGACCTACGCACCCGTTCTTGAAATCGAATTCCAGAGCGGCGAGGCCGGGAATGTAGCGACGGTGCAGTTTATGAGCCGTTATTCCCAGGACGGACTGACCTGGACAGCATGGAGTCCCGTTGCGACCGATTCCGATTCTCCCTGGAGCGCGAACTTTGACTATCCGGAGGGCTATGGGTATTATGAATTCTACAGCGTGGCGACCGATGGCGACGGCAATGTGGAAACCGCGCCCGTCACTGCGGATGCTAAAGCCTTCTATGTCGATGGCGTAAACGATGCTCCGGGAGCTGCCTCCGATCCAAGCATTTCGGACGGACAGATTGACGTGGAGAGCAATACGCGGCTTTCCGTCACGGTCTCCGATCCTGATTTTGACGTCGTGGATGTTTATTTCTATGCGGTGACGGATTCTGGGGTGGAGTTGCTTGGAGTCGTCAAGGGGGTGGCCTCGGGCCAGAAAGCGACGATATTCTGGCTGGGCCTGGAAGAGGGGAAACGGTATCAGTGGTATACGGTTGTGAGCGACGGAACGACGACTACGCAGTCGCCCACATGGTCGTTCAGCACGGTTGGCTATGAGGAGCCCGTTGCCAACGAAGCTCCGGCCCTCTCTCCATGGGCGTTCTCATTACTGCTGGTTCTCCTCGCTGGCGTGGGAATGCACGCCGCGCGCGGTGGACGTTGAGATCATCGGGTCCGGTCTCTGCTAGTGGGCTGTCGGCCTTCATTTTACAGATTGGCGATAGGTTGGGGTGAGCCGTGGCGAACCCCAACAGGGACGTAGGTTCTTGTTGGGGTTCACATTAAGGCGGCAGTCGGCGCAACCCCTGTCCGAAACAGAGCTGTCACCGCAGCGCGCGTCGCGCCGCCCCGTTCCTGGAGACTACAGCTTGGTGTGCATAGCTCGATGACATACGGCGCGCAAGCCATTGAAAACCCGTCATTGCGGTTTGGAGTTCTTTTCACCGCTTTATGCTCCATGGTCTATATCCTCCTGACGTGCCTTCCCCCGTCGCTCCTTATGCCCTTTAACATCTACACTGCAAAAACCACTGCTTATTTCCTCTCGATTCTCGGGATGTCGGCGTCCGCGAAAGCCGACCTTGTGACCACAAGAGGTTTCAGTGCGAGGATCATTGGCGAATGCACGTCGCTGTATGTTAGCGTTCTGTACGTCAGTTTTGTTGCAGCGCATACAGCTTCTCTCCGGCAGAAAATTACGGGAATGGCAGTGGGGGTTCCGGCGCTTGCGCTCGCGAATCTCTTCCGGTTAACCGTGGTGTTCCTGGTGAGCGCGGCCAGGCCCTCGCTCTTTGAATGGGTTCACGTGTACGTCGGCCATATTTATATGGCCTTTTGCACTTTGTTCGCCTGCATCGCATGGCTCCGTTGGGTGGAAAACGTCAATAGAGAAGAGTGGGGCGGGATCTATTTCTTCATCCGATTTCTCGCCTACGCAAGCATTCTCTTCTTTCCCTGGATCGAGTGCAACGACGCATTCATGGGAATGCTCGATCGCATCATTGCGTTCGCGTTTAAACTCTTTCACTATCGGCTCGTCATGCCCCATGGACATTCCGTCTACTACCAGACCTTTAATATCGTGACGTACGGGGCGCTCATTCTTGCAACCCGCCTCCCGGCGCTAAGAAGCAAAGCAGCCGTTCTTGCGGGTGGAATCACGCTTCTCAGCGCGCTGCATCTTGTTTTCAGGCTGTGCAATGTGTTCATGACGGCCTTCGGCGTCGAATGGGCCTTCAATATTTCTACGTCTGTAAGTCTCATCGGTCAGCATCTCCTTCCTTTCGGACTTTGGTTGGCCTTCGCGGCAGGGATGAACGCCGGTCGCGCCATCCCTGTTCCCGTCGTCTCCCCCGAAAGAGTTGCGCCGCCTCGACAGAGACGCCGAAAAAATAAATCGCGAAAATGAGCAACTATTGCTGGAATGAGAACAGCGGTATAATGTATAAGCGAAGTTTGAAATACTTATCCGCTCCCTCCCGCGTTCAGCTTTCACGCTCTCTATCTCCGTTAGACCGGACCTTTCCCGAACCTTCGTCCTCGACATTCCACCACCACCGCCCGGTCAACAACGCGGATTTGTAATTCCCATCACGGAATAACTCTCGCTGTCGGAGGCGCCGCAGTGGACAAATGGAAAATTCTACTCATCGACGACGACCCTGGAATACGGAAAGTCCTGAACATAGCCCTGGAGGATGCGGGTTATGAGGTCATCTCTGCGGCGGACGGCGAAACGGGCGTCGAACTCTCCATGACGGAGAAACCGCAGATAGTGCTTACGGATATCCGGATGCCGGGCATCGATGGAATAGAAGTCCTGAAACGGATCAAGAGCGCCGACCCCATGCAGGAAGTCATCGTGGTGACCGCCTTCTCCGATATCGAACTTGCCATAAAGGCCCTTCAACTCGATGCATCCGATTTCATCACCAAGCCGATCAATGACGCCGCTCTGACCGTGGCGCTGAAACGCGCGAAGGATAGAAGCTCCACGCGCAGAGAGCTGAGAGACTACACCGAGATCATAGAAGAAAAATGGATGCAAACCGCGGAGGAGCTCGCAAGGACCTTTCATTTCCAAAAGATCCTTATAGAAAGTTCGATAGACGGGATAATGGCCTGGGACGGACAGGGTAAAATCATTATCTTTAATCGGAGCATGGAACAGATGCTTGGTTGCACCAGGAAGCAGGCCGTGACAAGTATGACGGCAGACCAGTTTTTCCCTCCAAACGAGATGGAGCGGCTCCAGGATAGGCTCAAATCCGAAGAACAGGGAGGGAAGGGGCGGCTCTTTCTCTTTGAATCAACTCTTGTCAACCCAACCGGGGAGAGGGCGCCAGTCCAACTCTCCGCGTCGGTCCTTGTTCACGAGCAGCAGGAAATCGGGGTGGTGGGATTTTTCCGGGACCTTCGCGACATCCGCAGACTCACGGAAGAACTGGCTGATCATGCGCGCCTGCTGCACCAGGACAAGATGATCTCGCTTGGGAAGCTTGCCGCGAGCGTGGTCCATGAAATCAACAATCCACTTTCGGGCATGCTCAACTATGTGCGACTGATGATAAAGATCGTGGACCGCGGTGCAACGACTCCGGATGCATCACAGAAATTCCGCAATTACCTTTCCCTCATGGAAAGCGAATTGGACCGCTGCTCGAAAATCGTCTCCAATCTCCTTGCGTTTTCGCGCAAGTCCAAACTCGAGTTCAAAGAGGTGGACCTCTACGAACTGCTGATGAAAAGCATCCTTCTGAGCAAGCATAGACTTTCGCTCCAGAACATCCGTCTGGAGAATTTCGTGAGCCCTAGCGTTCCAAAGATCATGGGTGACTTCAATCAACTTCAGCAGTGCGTCATCAATCTTATCTTCAACGCCATCGACGCCATGCCGGACGGCGGCGCTCTCACAATTCGCTGCGACCTGGATCGCTCAGGGAAGTTGGTGGAAATTTCCATCGAGGACACTGGGTGCGGAGTGGCGAAAGAGGACCTTCCCTATATCTTCGATCCTTTTTTCACAACCAAGAAGGAAGGCAAAGGACTCGGACTGGGACTTTCGACGGTCTACGGAATCGTGGACCGCCATAAAGGCGCCATAAAGGCGCAAAGCACGCCGGGAAAAGGCAGTATTTTCACCCTAACTCTCCCATTAAAGACAAATGAGCCGCCAGGAGCCACCCCCTGAACGATCACTAATCTCCTGCCTTCAACCCATATTTCTTGATTTTGTTATGGAGCGTCGTACGGTTTATCTCTAGTATTCCCGAAGCCTTAGAAATGTTCCATCCGCACCATTTCAGCGTTCGCTCGATATGCCTCCTCTCAACCGCATCGAGCGAAAGAGGAGTATCTATGCTAACATTCCGAAATAGAAAAGAAAAATCCTCTTTCCTTAGAAGTTTTCCTTTCGCGAGCACCACGGCCCGTTCTATCGCGTTTTCCAACTCGCGGACATTTCCTGGCCATTCATAACCCTTTAGGAGCATGAGCGCATCCTCATGAAAACCCTCCACCTGCTTATTTGTTTCCCTCCGAAATTGCTCGAGAAAATGCATCGCCAGAAGCGGTATGTCTTCAGTCCTCTCACGCAAGGCTGGCATTTCAAGCTCGATTACATTAAGTCTGAAATAAAAATCTCGGCGGAACCGCCCTTCCCACATTTCTTGAAGTAGATCTCTATGAGTCGCTGAAATAACGCGGAAATCCACTGTAACCTCTTTAATCCCACCAACGCGATGAAATTTCTTTTCCTGAAGAACCCTTAAGAGATCAACTTGCATCTTGGGCGGGACTTCCCCAATTTCATCCAGGAAAAGAGTCCCATTCGCCGCCATTTCCAGTCTGCCTTTTTTTGCCTTAATTGCTCCAGTGAAAGAGCCCACTTCGTGACCGAAAAGCTCGCTCTCAAGGATGTTTTCGGAGAAAGCTCCGCAATTGATGGGGATAAAGGGGCCAAAGCGGCGGTTGCTACGAGCGTGAATGGCCTTGGCGATCAATTCTTTTCCAGTGCCGGTCTCTCCACGAATTAGTATGGGGGACTCGGCTCCAGCCACTTCCTCAATGAGCAAGAAAAGGCGGATCATCGCAGGCGAAGCGCCTATAAGATCCTGGTAACGTTGGCTTACGGACAACTCATCTTTTAGGAGGATATTCTCGTCAATGATCTTCTTCTGTTGGAAGAGCTTTTCAACCAGCACCAGCAATTGCTCTGGCTCAAACGGCTTTAACAGGTAATCGTTCGCCCCGTTCTTCATTGCTTCGACAGCAGTGTCCACAGAGCCATACGCAGTTATCATGACGACCATGCATCTTGGATGATGCTCCCGAACATGTTTCAGGACCTCCAGTCCTCCCAAGTCCGGCATTTTAATATCAACAAAGAGCAAATCGTAATCCTTCTGATTCAGCATATCTAAGGCGCGGCGGCCTCCCTCCGCCGCATCTACAGCATGCCCAGCTTTTCTGAGCCAAGCGAGAAGCGACTCCCGCACAATGAGTTCGTCGTCTACGACAAGCATTCTCACCGGCTGCATCATGCCGAAATATGCTCCTTATCCCCTCGATCTAAAGGAAGCCGTATGATAAATTGAGATCCTTTTCCTATTTTGCTCTTAGCGTATATCGTTCCACCATGTTCCTTAATAATTCCATAGGCCACGGAAAGCCCAAGTCCTACCCCTTTATCGTTGCTCTTGGTAGAGAAAAACGGCTCAAATATATGACAGATCATCTCCGATGAAATGCCCACTCCGGTATCTTTCACTTCTATTCGTAGTTGCTCCCTAGAAAAATCGACGCTTGTTATAATTGTGATAGAACCTCCATGGGGCATAGCCTCCATAGCGTTAAAAATCAGATTAAGAATGGATTGCTGGATATGACCGGGGTCTCCAACGATGAGGGGAAGATTGTTGCCGAGGCAGAGATGGAGGTCAATCTTCTCCATCTCCATCTTATGTTTACTTAGCAGCACTACACGATCGATGATGTCATTGATTTTAAAGGACTTGTGCTCTATCTTCTGCTGTCTCGAGAATGAAAGGAGGTTGCCGACAATGGAACTGCATCGCGCAGATTCGGTGTCGATGAGATGCATGTAATACTTGAACTGCTTTACTGTTTCCTCTGTCAGGCGATTCCATTCCATATCATTGTGCATCAGACGCGCGAGAGCGTGTATGCCCGAAAGAGGGTTGTTGATCTCATGAACTGCACTCGCAACTAGCTTGCCAAGTGAGATCATCTTATCTTCATGGACTAACCTAGCCAAGTCGCGTTTGAGTGTTTGAGTCTTAACCTCTAGTCTTTTTTCAAGCTCATCGGTGATATCGTGCATAATCTCAAGCAATACCTCCACTCTGCCATTCCTGTCCTTTAGCGGCACGATAGTAACCTCATATTGTCGGGATCTATCGTCAGCATCAATATGCTCGTGAATGGTGTGCGTTAGTGCACCTGTCTCAAGCACCTCCTTGAAGGGGCACAGCAACCCTTCCCCAGTGCAAGGGTTCGGAGAATGGTGGACCACATCATGACAGGTACGACCGATGACCTCTTCTCTACTGAGGGCCACGGAATTTAGAAATGCCTGATTGCAGTCTTCTATCTTATAGTCAGGTCTAATAATAAGCACCCTGTCGCGGATGCTCACGAATATGCTGTCGATGATGCTTTCTATAAGCTCCAGTTGCCGTTCCCGAAGCAGATATTCCTCGCGAAAGCGAATTATATCTCCAAAGAGTCTAGAAATAGCTGCTTCCAAGACTTTGACCCTTGCATGACCAGAATAATTCTGAAGGAATTCTTCGAGCAATATCGCTTGGCCCGTTAATTCTATCACCAGATCTAGATTCTCAATCCTGCAAAGGTCCCGATAATTACTTGTAGTGTAGATCTGCATTTCACGAGCTAATTTAATTCCAACAGCTTCCTCATTGGGGTCTGCCACCGCAACGACTTCAGCGTGGAGATGCGGAAAACGCTTTGCATCTATCATTTCCAACATCGCCTTGCACCGCTTCCCACCGCCAATTATAGCTATACGCATAAGTCTGTCTGCTGCTCCGCCAACGGTTTCCATGAAAGGATTTCTCCATAAGATAGTCGTATATTTGATAAAACATAGTCGACCTTTTGGTTGTCCTTTCCGCATGTGGTGGGTGTTGCGAGGTTATCGGCAGTCGAGACAATGAGCCTCTCGATCGCGGTTCAGCTTGAAAATAGAGAAAGATCTGAGGGTTGCACTATGATTTTTATCAATAAACCATAACAGCAAGCGACTGTAAACCGCTTTTTGCTTTTCTCCGCCTTCTCACTTAAAGGCAAGATCCTTCAAGTATCCGTTATTACAGCATATTGTCTCTAATCGTATAATTCATCAACACATTGATGTATAATTCTACAATTACGCCGATTCTTTTCAAAACTTCAAATTTGCATCGAATCAATTTGATACCATTGATTTTTCAACTCACAATGTATTTAACTTCGATATTTGAATTTTTCAGATTACTGCATAATCATGTTTAAGTTTTTGGGTCCGGTGTAGTAGACATGCGGGTTTATGGGCGGACAAGTCGTGAAGCCAAAAGGCAGCAGCCCCGCGCAGAAACTACTTTCCCCTCTATACCTGTCTGAAAAACTTGAACATCGAGTCAAAAGGGATTTTTGAGTTTATGGAAAATATAACCCTCCATTCGCTTTATTATGATCTAACTTATTGAAATTGCTATAATGATCCTTCTATCGCATCCATGCACTACATCTGTGGCCTGATTGTTGCTTTGATTCTTAAAAGTATATTGAATCGCTTAATATGACAACCGGCAGAGACAGGAACCGAGATGTCAGAAAAGCATCCCACTGAGAGGGAAACACGGAATAGCGGTACAACGCCTGACAGGGTGAATATTGAGTCCCAGTCCTCCCAATTGTCGGGTTTGAAAGAAATTCCTTGCGTATGGATGACTGCCAAGGTCGTTAACTTCAAGTTATGTAGACAGGGTTATGATTGCCTAAACTGCACATTTGACAAGGCCATGAGGGAAGCATGGAGTCAACTGCAGCAAGACGATCCGTGATTATCCTGGGTCATCTATCAATAGATTACCAACAGGCTGTTCCGCTGGTGTTAAGCCATTGGGAGTGAGATAATATATGGCCAAGAAAATAGGATTCTATATATGTCATTGCGGTACAAATATAGGTGGCAAAGTACGAGTACAAGAAGTGGCGCGCTTTATTGAGGGTCTGAAAGGTGTTGTAGTTGCGCGCGACTATAAATTTATGTGTTCAGATCCCGGCCAGGAAATGATTCAGAAAGATATTAGAGAGCTTGGGCTCAACCGCATCGTCGTTGCATCCTGCTCTCCACGGCTTCACGAGAAGACGTTCCAATCGGCCTGTAAACGCGCAGGGCTTAATCCATACTTTTTTCAAATGGCCTGTGTCCGGGAACATTGCTCCTGGGTAGTTGCTGATCCGAATGATGCCACATTAAAAGCCAAAGCGCTTGCATCTGCTGCAATCCATCGCGTGGCGAGGCATCAGAGCCTCCCATCCAAAGAAGCTAGAGTACACCCCGATGTCTTGGTGGTAGGAGCCGGAATCGCGGGGATACAAGCATCACTTGATATAGCAAGGGCGGGGTTTAAGGTGCATCTAGTCGAGAAGGAACCTTCTATCGGCGGTCATATGGTGCAATTTGACAAGACGTTTCCGACGCTCGATTGCGCCGCCTGTATATCTACGCCAAAGACAGTCGCTGTAGCGCAAAATCCAAACATTAACCTCCTCTCTTATAGCGAAGTCGTAGAAGTGAAAGGGTTCATTGGCAACTACACTGCGAGGATACTCCGCAAGCCGCGCTACGTCCGCGAAGACCGCTGTACGGGATGCGGTCTTTGCGCCGAGGTTTGTCCAGTCTCCATCCCCAATCAGTTCGACGAATTCCTTAGCCAGAGGAAAGCAGTCTATCGTTTTTTCCCTCAAGCAGCCCCCATAACCTTCGCCATAGAGAAGAAGGATAGAGCGCCATGCGTAACAAGCTGCCCAGCAAGAGTAAACGTTCAAGGTTATGTCCAGTTGATAGGGCAGGGCAAGTACGAGGAGGCGCTTCAAATCATAATGGAAAAGATTCCTCTGCCAGGAGTGCTTGGGCGGGTTTGTCCACATCCCTGCGAATCGGCGTGCCGTAGGCAAGAGGTTGATGAAGCAATTGCGATACGCGATTTAAAACGTATTGCTGCGGACCATTTTGACATCAAGAAACTGCCGGCTCCCACCATTGAGGAAAAAGATGAAAAGGTGGCAGTTATTGGTTCTGGGCCGGCTGGGCTAACGGTTGCTCACGACCTTCGGCTCTTGGGATATAAAGTTACTATTTTCGAGGGACTTCCGGCTCCGGGAGGCATGCTGCGAGTGGGCATTCCCGACTACCGATTACCTCCCGAACTACTTGATTTGGAAATTAGCAACATACTTAGGATGGATGTCGAATTACGGACAGGACTTTGGCTGGGATCGGATTTTTCATTGGCGGATCTCAGACATCAAGACTTCAAGGCAATTTTCATAGGGATAGGCGCACATCGAAGTCTTAAGCTCAATATTAGGGGAGCCAATGAAGCTGCTGGAGTACTCGACGCTGTCGATTTTCTCAGAGAGGTGAATTTGGGGTTGCGAAAGATGGTTTCGGGCAGGCGAGCGGTCGTGGTGGGGGGAGGCAACGTTGCGATAGACGCAGCAAGAACCGCATTACGTCTTGGATGCGAGGAGGTCTCCATCGTATACCGCCGCACAATGGAGGACATGCCCGCCTATCGGGAAGAAATTGAAGACGCGCTCACCGAGGGAATTAAGATCCTCTGTTTGTCAGCGCCCATTGAAGTTGTCACGAATGGTGATGGCGGCGGAATAGCAGGCCTAGAATGCATTCGCACCGAACCTGGGGAGCCAGACGCGAGCGGAAGGAGAAGGCCCGTTCCAGTTCAAAACTCAGAATTCCTCATCCCCTGCGAGGCGGTGATAGCCGCCATAGGGCAAGAACCAGACGGAAGTTGCCTGAGCAACTCAGGAATTGAGCAAACCAAGCGCAATACGATAGCCGTAGACCTTCAGACCATGAGGACGTCTGCTCCAGACGTGTTCGCGGCAGGTGATGCCGTAAGTGGTCCGGCCACGGTCATAGAAGCAATAGCGTCTGCACACCGGGCGGCGGAAGCTATTCATCGTTTCCTGCAGGGCGAGAATGTCCAAGACGTTGTGGAGACGCCTGCGCAAAAAGAAACAATGGGGTGGCGCGATATTCCCAAGGGGCTTCGCCGCGAGCATAGGGCTCACACAAAGCATCTCGAAACAACAACCGCAGTCACCTCATTTTCTGAAACATCACTGGGACTTGACGAAGAAGAAGCGCGGCGCGAAGCTCTTCGTTGCCTCAATTGCGGCGTCTGTTCCGAGTGCAAGGCTTGTGTGCAAGTCTGCGAACGCAACGCCATCGATCACTCTATGAAATCTGAAGAAATAGAGATCGATGTTGGCTCGATTGTTGTAGCAACCGGCTTCGACATCATGGATCCCTCTTCATTGTCTCAATACGGCTATGGCCGCTATAGTGAAGTTTATACTGGACTTGAATTCGAGCGCCTCAACAACGCGGTGGGACCAACGGGCGGGCGCATTGTTATGAAAGATGGTCAGGTTCCCTCCAGCATTGGCATCATTCATTGTGTGGGAAGCCGCGACGTAAATCACCACAGTTATTGCTCACGCGTCTGCTGCATGTACGCTCTAAAGTATGGCCACCTCATCAAGGAACGTTTAGGGCATCATACGGATGTTTACAACTTTTATATCGACATGCGCTGTTTCGGTAAGGGGTATGAGGAGTTTTACCGAAGGCTCCAGGAAGAAGGTGTCACTTTTATTCGCGGAAGACCAGGGGAAGTGACTGATTTGCCACTCGTTCCCGAAGAAATCGGGAAATTGATGGTAATAGTCGAAGACACGCTTCTCGGTCGGCGTCTCAGGGTTCCAGTAGACATGTTGATCTTGTGCTCGGCTATGGAGCCTCGCAAAAGTGCCGCAGAAACAGCCAGGGTTTTTGGAATAAGCCAGGGAAGCGACGGCTTTTTCCTGGAGGAGCACCCAAAACTTGGTCCTATGTCGACAGCGACAGATGGCGTTTTTCTTGCTGGAACCTGTCAGGGGCCCAAAGACATACCGGACGCCGTAGCGCATGCCTCGGGAGCCGCAGCCCAAGCTCTTGCGCTTGCCGCGCGCGGAAAGGTGGAGGTTTCTTCAACCACATCGTGGATTAATTCTGACATATGCGCTGGCTGTCAGACATGCATCAAACTATGCGCCTATTCGGCTATTGAATTCGATCAGCGAAGAGGTGTGGCAGTCGTGAACGAGGCGGTTTGCAAGGGGTGCGGCAGTTGTTCAGGATTCTGTCCGAGCGGGGCGGCATCGAGCAAGCATTTCAATACTCGCCAAGTCTTCGCCGAAATCGAGGGCATGTTAGACGACGTTATATGAACCAGCCGTGTAAGTCTATGGAGTAGCGCAAGGAGAGGATAATTATGAATGACTTTGAACCCGTCATCATTGCGTTCGTCTGTAACTGGTGCACGTACACTGCTGCTGATCTTGCGGGAACATCAAGGTTAATGCAGCCGTCTAACGTGCGGATGATCCGCATGATGTGCACAGGCATGGTCGATCCCAAATACGTTATCAAAGCGCTCCTCGAAGGAGCAGATGCGGTTCTCATCAGCGGTTGCCATCCGGGAGACTGTCATTACATAAATGGAAATCTGAAAGCGCGCCGCAGGGTCAAGCTGCTTAAGGCAATACTCAAGAGATTCGCGGTTGATGAACACCGTATTAAAATGACCTGGATTGGCGCTAGTGAAGGGATCGATTTCGCTGCTATTGTAACAGGCATGGTAAAAGAAGTGAAAGCACTCGGACCCAATATGCTGCGGAGAACGATGGTAATATGATTTGCGGCTATGGTCTGCAAAAATCTTTTAATTGCTGCACAAACGAGAGAATTAACACCATAGGGGACAGCGATTAGGATCGAGACAACCCAGGATAGGATCGGACTTTGCGGACCTTTCCTGCTTCCGGTCTTTATCAGGACGTGGAGACGAAAGATGAGCATGACGGCCGAATCAACTATAAGAGAAAACAATGCTATCACTTCAGCGCAACTTCTTTTTCGAGATATGCTTCTTGAAGGAGGGATAACCGCCCTGCTTGTTGCCCAGCATCTTCCCATGAAGAACACCGTTATGCCAACGCTCATCACCGACCCTGACGAACTCAGAGCGGTTGACCCCTTTGCTCCATGTTATTCAATGAATACCGCCAAGGTAGTGTCAAAACTTACAAGAAAGTCGTTGGAGAGTCCCATCGCGGTTGTCCTGCGCCCATGCGAGATAAGAGCGTTCGTTGAACTAGTGAAGCTGAAACAGGGATGCATGGACAACCTTCTTGTTGTGGGGACGGAATGCTTAGGGGCTTACGGCAACCGAGATTACCCCATTTTTGCGGGATCGGAGCCGATGGCGGCGACCCTGCGATTTTATGAAAAAGCACAAGGCGGAACGACTGCGACGGTGAATGGATTAGAGATGGCGCCGGCTTGCAAGGCGTGCGAGCATCCCGTTCCGGAAAACGCCGACTTGGTAATTGGAGTAATCGGCGCAGATATGAACGGCCCCGCATCCGTCACGGCGAAGACGGAAAAAGGGAAGGCGTTGCTGGAGAAAATAGGACGCGAGCAATCGGCTCAATCGTCGGGGAGAGAGGCGGCGCTCGCGAAATTAATGGAGGAGCGCATTGCCTACCGGGACAAGATGTTTGCGGAGACCGTCGAGGCGACGTCTGACCTGGAAAAGCTCATGAGTTATCTTGGCAATTGTATAAATTGTTACAATTGTCGCGTTGCATGCCCCGTCTGTTATTGCCGTGAATGCGTTTTCACAACGGACGTATTCGACCACGACCCCGCACAGTACCTGCGATGGGCGAAGAAGAAGGGCGTGCTCAAGATGCCTACTGACACGGTTTTTTATCATATCACGCGCATGGCCCATATGAGCCTTGCGTGCGTCGGGTGTGGGCAATGTTCTAACGCGTGTCCGAATGGAATTCATGTAATGGAGTTATTCCGCACTGTTGCGGATGAGACGCAACGAGAGTTCGGGTATGAAGCGGGGAGAAGCATTTCGGAAGACCCCCCTCTTTCCACATTTAAAGAGAACGAATTTCCCGAGGTGACGGCAAGGACGCATTGAATAGGGCGGCGTCAAAACGGCGGTCAAACGGCTTCTCGCGTCAAACGGCAAAATCGGAGAGGTATTGCGCATGAATGGCGGTATTGGCTCGGTCCTGGTGATCGGAGGTGGAATCAGCGGCATCCGCTCCGCGCTGGATTTGGCGGAGCGTGGCTGCAAAGTGGCGCTCATCGAGAGGGAGCCCAGCCTTGGGGGCATTTTGCGCCAGTTGGACAACCAGTTCCCGAGCGACCATTGCGGCATGTGTAAAATGCTCCCACTGGTGGAACGGGACGCCGGGTCCCAGTATTGCCTCCGCAAGGGGTTCTTCCATGAGAACATTGAAATAATGCTGTCGACGGAGTTGGCGGCGCTCGAGGGCGATCCGGGGAAGTTCATAGCAACCCTCCGCCACAAGCCGACCATGGTGGACGCCGAGCGCTGCGTTGGGTGCGGCGAGTGCGTCCGGGTGTGTCCCGTGGAAGCTCCCGACGCCTACAACGCGGGGTTGTCAAAGCGGAAGGCGATCCACCTTCCGACTCCCCACAATACGCCGAACCGCTATATCGTGGATGCAGCGGCCTGCATCCGGTGCGGCGCCTGCGAGAAAACGTGCCCAACCGGCGCGATCGACCTGCGGCTGGAAGCTCGGCGCGCGTTCCGCATCCTGGTCGTGGATGATGAACTGATCGTCCGGGATTCCACGAAGGAGTGGCTGGTAGACGCCGGGTTCCGGGCAGACGCGGCGGAGTCCGGGATGGAGGCGATAGAAAGGCTTTCAGCGGAGACTTACAACTGCATGCTCCTCGATGTGAAAATGCCCGGCATGGACGGAGTGGAGGTCCTGAAGCGCGCTAAAGAGATGCATCCCGATATGCCTGTCGTGATGATGACTGCTTACGCCACCGTGGAGACGGCGGTGGAAGCCATGAAAATCGGCGCATTCGATTACCTCATGAAGCCGTTCGATCCGGACGCAATGGTCCGCATGGTCGAGCAGATATACACATCCTTCGAGCGCTCCGGGGAGAGCAAGCTGAATGTTTCGGCGGTCATCGTGTCGGCGGGGTTTGAACCTTGCACCCCGACGGAGGAGATGGGCGCTTACGGCTACGGGGCAATGCCCGACGTCATGACGGGAATCGAATTCGAGCGGTGGATCGGAGGCGCCGGGCCAAACGCAGGCAGGCTCATCAGGCCGAGCGACGGCGGGGAGGTCCGCAAGATTGCATGGATCCAGTGCGTCGGGTCGCGGAACCTTCGCTTCGATGCAGATTACTGCTCCTCGGTCTGCTGCATGTATTCCATAAAGGAAGCGGCGCTTGCAAAGGAGTTGAGCGGCGGGAAGGTGGACGCCGCCATTTTTTACATGGACATGCGAACCTTCGGCAAGGGGTTCCAGGGCTACAGAGACAAGGTTGAGCAAACCGATGGCGTGCGGTTCATCCGGAGCCGCGTGCATTCAGTCGAACTCGACGGGGAGCGCAACGCGCCAAGGATGTTCTATACGGACGCGGAAGGCGCACTCCACGAAGAGGTGTTCGACATGGTGGTGCTCGCAACTGGTCAGAAGCCTCCGCGCGGAGCATCCGCGCTCGCGGAGGCGGTGGGCGTGGAGTTGAACCCATCGGGGTTCTGCAAGACGGTGGACTTTTCCCTCAGCCGGACGACGCGGGAGGGAGTGTTTGTCGCAGGTTCTTTTTCGGGGTTGCGGGATATTTCAGAATCCGTCATACAGGCAGGCTCCGCGTCGCTTGGGGCGTCGCTGCTGGTGCATTCAAAAGGCGGCGGCATAGCGGAAGCGGGAAAAGAGGCGCCGGGACGCCGGGATATTTCCAGGGAGCCGCCGTCACTTGCCATCGCACTGTGCAGGTGCTCCGGCTCGGCGGGTGAGGAAGCGCGGCTCACGGCAATAGCGCAGGCGGTTGAGAAGGGCGGATGGGCGGACCATGTCTTTCGGGTGGAGCGCCTCTGCGAACCGGATGGATGGAGACTGCTCGCGGAGCAGATCAAGGCCGGGAAAAACAACAGGGTGCTGGTCGGCGCTTGCCTGCCCTACGCCTACAGCGGAAAGATCGCGGAATTGGCCGCAACGGCAGAGCTTCCGGCAAACCTCGCAGCCGCAGTGGACATCCGAGGCGCCGGTGGATGCGAGGATGGGGAGGATGGCTCCGGAATCGCCGCCGCAGCCATCGCGGCGCTGGCCATGGGAGGCGCGAAACTCAGAAACGCTGATCCATCACCCCATCCACCCACCGAAATCATTCAAAAAGCCCTCGTCGTCGGAGGGGGCGTCGCCGGAATGTCGGCAGCGCTTGCGATAGCGGATCACGGTTACGAGACCGCGCTCGTCGAGCGGACAGGGGAATTGGGCGGGAACCTGCGGCATATCCACCACACTATCGACGGATTGCGCCCCAAAGAGCTTATGGAAGGGTTGATAGCGAGGGTTGAGAGCCACCCGAACATAAAGCTTTTCATGAACGCCCGCGTGGCGCATTCCGGAGGGCGCGTGGGCGCCTTCATGACGAGCGTGGAGAAGGGCGACGGATCGGGCGAGACGGTGGAGCACGGCGCGACGGTGGTTGCAACGGGGGGGCAGGAGGCTAAAACGCGATCCTACTGTTACGGGGAAAGCGATGCGATCCTCACACAGCGGGAATTTGAAAACCGGCTGCAATCGGGAGCGATTACACCCGGCTCGCTCGAATCGGTTGTCATGATCCAGTGCGTGGATTCAAGGGAGACGGGCCGCAACTATTGCAGCCGCATCTGCTGCGCTTCCGCTCTCAAGAACGCGTTGCTGCTCAAAGAGGCGAACCCCAATATCGATGTTTACGTCCTTTACAGAGACATCATGGCTTACGGCGCGCTCGAGGCGCATTATACGCGCGCGAGAAAGGCAGGGGTCCTCTTCGTGCAATATTCACTCGACAGCAAGCCGGAGGTGAGCGCCTCGGACGGGAGGCCCTCCGTGGTCGTTCACGACCCGATACTGGGACGGACTCTGGCGTTGCGCCCCGACCTCCTGGTGTTGAGCGTGGGAGTGGTTCCAGACGAACATGGCGGGGCGGCGAGGGCGTTCGGCGTCGAGACCGATGAAAACGGATTCTACCAGGAGGCGGAATACAAGTGGCGTCCTGTCGACAGTCTCAATGGAGGGGTATTCCTCTGCGGCATGGGACACTCGCCGAGATCCATCGGAGAGTCGATAGCAACGGCCGAGGCCGCCGCGCAGCGGGCGCTCGGGGTCATCGGCAAGAAACATATTTCTTCGGGGATGGGCGTTTCGGAAGTCCGCCAGACTTTCTGCTCGCTCTGCGAGCGCTGCGTGATCGCCTGTCCTTATGGGGCAAGGTGGATCGACGAGGAGGAAGAGAGGATCGTCGTTGACGAACTGGCATGCCAGGGCTGCGGGGCCTGCACGGCGGCGTGCCCCAACAGCGCCGCGGTGCTGCGCGGAGCCGGCGACCACGGGATGCTTTCCATGATCGATGCGGCGTTGGACGCGGTCTATTGAAGCCGCTCGGAATGATCGAGATTTGCCATAACGGTTCAGCATAAGGAGCCGTAGCTAAACTCATCGGTTTTGGGGTTGCCTTGCACGCGCCAAGCCATACCCAGCAAGCAACCCAATTTTCCGTGTGGAGCCAAATCGATGAGTTATTTGCATACAACTCCTAAGTCCAGTTTCTGTAAGTTTCGGCGTTTGGCGGGGCTGCGCGGGTTTAGCCTCCTGCGCTTCGCGCACGGACAACTCGCAGACGAGTTGTCCGCGTCACCCATGGCCTAGTGCTTTGTCAGGCGTGTTTCTGTGGGTTGGGGCAAGCGAATGCGAACCCCAATCTACAGCCAACAGTCCACTAGATCCTATTTTCCCATGGAGAAGAGATGAGCATGAGCGGACAAACAGCCGGGAAATCCGAGGATGCAATGCACGGGGTCCTGAAAGAGGGAATGGAGACCGTACGCGAAAAGGTGCGCGCCTGCATGCAATGCGGGACCTGCACCAGCTCCTGCGCGAGTTCCCAGGCCATGGACGCGACACCCCGAGAGCTTTGGCGGATGACGCAGCTCGGCCTGAAGGACGATATCTTCGCTTCAAAGACGTTCTGGTTGTGCTCGAGCTGCTACAATTGCACGCTGAGGTGCCCGCGCGGCCTTCCGCTCACGGAAACCATCGCCGCACTGAAGCGGATCGCTCTTCGCGAGGGGCGCTTCCGGGACAAGAGAAGCCCGATGTTTTACAGGGCGTTCATGGAAACCGTCCGCCGTTATGGGAGAGTGCGCGAGATGGAGCTTATGGCCCGCTATTTTTTCTCCCTCGGGAATCCGCTAGTCCCAATCGGCTTCGCCGGCCTCGGCGCAAGGCTTTTCGTCAAGGGAAAGCTGTCCATCAAGCTTCCCGACGCCCGCCCGGAAGGGAAACTGGACGCCATTTACAAAAAAGCGCGTGAAATGGAGGCCGATTCATGAAATATATCTACTATCCGGGCTGCTCCCTGGAGGGATCGGCCATGGAATACGACGCCTCGACCCGTTCGGTGCTGGAGACCCTCGGCGCCGAGCTTGTGGAGCTGGAGGATTGGACATGCTGCGGGGCTAGCGCCTCCGAATCCCAGAGCCTGTTGCTTTCCCTCGCTCTCCCGGCGCGCAACCTGGCTCTCGCGGAACGGGACGGCGCGGGAGTTGACGTATTAGCCCCATGCAGCGCCTGTTACCTCAACCTCAAGCGCGTAGAGGAGAACACGAGGAAGGACGAGGGGCTCCTCAATCGCGTCAACACTGTCTTGAGCGAAGACGGGCTGACCTACGGGAGGCAGACGAAGACCCGTCATCTCCTCGATGTCCTCGCGAACGACTTTGGAGCAGAAAGGATTGCGGAGGCAACGACGAACAGGCTATCGGGGTTTTCCGTCGTTCCTTATTATGGCTGCCAGTGCCTGCGCCCATTTACGGTTTTTGACGACCCGGAGCGGCCCCACACCATGGAGCCTCTCATCGAAGCCCTTGGCGCAGAGGTCTTCGGGTGGTCAATGGGAGGCAAGTGCTGCGGAGCAGGGTTGATGACGACCAAGAAGGAGCTGGGACTCGAACTGGTTGGGCAACTGCTGCTGGCGGCGCAGGGAGCGGATTGCATTGCGACGGTCTGCCCGATGTGCCAGATGAACCTGGAGATCCATCAGAGGACAGCATCCCATATGATGGGGCGAGATTTGAGGATTTCCGTGCTCTACCTCCCGCAACTCATGGGAATCGCTTTCGGCCTGCCGGAGGACCGGATCGATTTAAAACGCAATTTCGCGGCCGGACCTCGATTCCGGGAAAAATGCGCGGCGACGGCGGGGCGCTGACAAGCCAGCAGGTCATATTGAGAACGGCGGCGCAACGCTGTTGAGCCACCGATTCTCATCTTATAAAAGCAGGCAAGGGACCGGGATGTATTGCAAGTCGGGTCGAGGCCTTGCGAGATCCAAGATAGACCGGCAGCCACGTTGGGTTTCGCCACCGCTCGACCCAACTCGCAAAATTCATTCGCGCTTCAGACAAACGCCATTGAATGGCGGCGCTTCATGACGCCTTTGATGAAGAACATATTCAGCAGTCTGATCTTCCGGCTGATACTTCTGGCGGGGCTGGTGGTTTTCGTCAGCCTCTTCACCTGGGCTTACTTCAATATCGATTACCAAAGGAGGCAATCGACTCTTTCGATCATAGACGAGGTGGACCGGCTCGGCAACACCATCCGGCTCGGCACCCACTATGCGATGATGCAGAACTCCCGCGACGACATCAATGAGATCATCAAAAACGTCAGCAAGCAGGAAGGCATCCGGAGCGTTCGGATCTTCAATAAACAGGGGCAGATAAAGTTCTCGAACAGGCTGGAGGACCTGGATCGGAAGACCAACATAAAGGATGACGCCTGCTATATCTGCCATGATGTGGAGCCCCCCAGGGAGGAGGCGGACATCATGAAGCGGACGCGCATCATCGAGTCGCCGGGGAACGGGAGAATGATCGGGGTCATCAGCCCCATCTACAACGAGCCCAACTGCACCCGGCAGTGTCACGTGCACCCTCCTGACAAACGGGTGCTTGGGGCAATGGACGTGGTCGTATCGCTCGACAAGACCGATCAAGTCGTCGCCTCTTACCAGCGGTGGATAGTCGCTCTCGCCGTATTGATATTCCTCATGACTTCGGCCCTGATCGGGTCCTTTCTCTTCGTTTTCGTCAACCGCCCTATAAAGAAGCTTATAAAGTGGACGGGCCTCATAGCGCAGGGGAAGTACGATATCGACATCCATGGAGACCGGCGCGACGAGATCGGGCAACTTGCCCTCGCCATACACCGGATGGGCATGGAAATCGGCCAGAAGCAGGATGAACTCAACAAACAGCGCGACGAATACCAGGACCTTTTCGAGTGCGTTCCGTGCTACATCACGGTGCAAGACAAGGACCTGCGCATGCTCCGCTACAACCGGCAGTTCATGAAGGATTTCGCCCCGCGGCCCGGCGACCATTGCTACGAGATTTACAAGGGAAGGTCGGAGCGGTGCGACCCCTGCCCGGTGCTGATGACTCTAGAAGACGGGAAAACCCACACCGTGGAGGAGACGGGACACAAGAAGGACGGTTCTCCATCCTGCTGGCTCGGACGCACTTCCGCTATCAGGGGGCCGTCTGGCGAAGTGTCCGCCGTGATGGAAATGAGCGTCGATATCAGCGAAACGCGCCGCCTCGAGGAGGAAATAAGGAAATCCGAGGAAAAGTACAGGTACATTTTCAACACCATTCCAAACCCGGTGTTTATCCTAGACCGGAAAAACTTGACGGTGCTCGACTGCAACGAAAGCGTGATGGGAGTGTATGGCTACAGGAAGGACGAGATGGTGAAGACGTCGTTCCTGAAGCTTTTCGAAGAAACCGAGCACCAGAACTACGCCCTCGAAATGCGAAACACGGAAGCGATGAACCGCACCCGGCAACTGACGAAAGACGGGAGGCTGATTTATGCCAACATCCGGGTTTCTCCATGCGACTACCTCGGGCGTCCGGCCCTTCTCGTCACGACGAGCGACATCACCAAACGGATGCTCGCCGAGCAGCAGTTGATCCAGGCAAGCAAAATGGCTACACTGGGCGAAATGGCGACGGGGATAGCGCATGAACTGAACCAGCCGCTCACGGTCATCAAAACCGCGAGCGCCTTTTTTATGAAAAAGATCCGGAAGCGGGAGCCGATCAGGGAAGAGATCCTGCAAACAATGGCGGAGGAGATCGACAGCCATGTCGACCGCGCGTCCCGCATCATCAACCATCTGCGGGAGTTTGGCCGCAAGTCGGAAGTGAGTAAGGAAAAGGTCCAGGTGAACCAGCCTCTGGCGAAAGCCCTCGAGATATTCAGCCAGCAATTGAAGCTGCGGGAAATTGAAGTGGAGATGGACTTCAATGAAGACCTGCCCGCCATTCTCGCCAACTCCAACCGGCTCGAACAGGTGTTCATCAATCTTCTTATCAACGCACGGGACGCTATCGAAGAGAAAATGGAAACGATAGACGACCGGGACATAGAGAAAAGGATAATTCTCAGGACCTGCCTGCGAAACGGAAAGGTGACCGTGGAAGTGGCCGACACAGGCGTGGGAGTCCCCAAATCGGTGCTCGACAAGATATTCGAACCCTTTTTCACGACAAAGCGCGTCGGAAAGGGGACCGGGCTCGGCCTTTCGATCAGCTACGGCATCATTCGAGATTACGAAGGTCACATCAGGGTGGAGACCGAGGAAGGCGTGGGCTCCACTTTTATCATACAATTTCCGGTTCCGGGTGAAGCATGAGCGATCCGAAAGTGCTGCTTGTCGACGATGAAGAGGGCATTCGCCGGGTGCTCGGAATCACGCTGGAGGACAGCGGATACGAGGTCCTGAAGGCGTCCAGCGGTGAAGAGGCGCTGCGCATCTTCCGGGAGAATCAGCCTCCGATCGTCCTCACCGACATCAAGATGCCGGGCATGGACGGGATAGAGCTTCTGAGGAAGATAAAGGAGGAGAGCCAGGACGCCGAGGTCATTATGATAACAGGGCACGGAGACATAGCCCTCGCGATCAGGAGCCTCCAGCTCGACGCAGCCGATTTCATCACCAAGCCCATCAACAACGAGGCGCTCGACATCGCACTGAAGCGAGTCCAGGAAAGAATATGGATGCGCGAGCGCCTCAGGGAATACACCGAAAACCTCGAAAAGATGGTCGAGGAGAAGACCCGCAAACTGCTCGAGGCAGAACGGCTTGCCGCGATAGGCCAGACGGTGGCGACGCTGGCGCATGCCATCAAGAACATCATCGGCGGGCTCAAGGGCGGAATTTACGTCACGGAAAAAGGCATGGAGCTGGGAAACCAGGAGTACCTGTCGCAGGGATGGGCCATGGTCAAGGGCAATGTGGAGAAGATCAAAAACCTCGCCATGGACCTTCTCAATTATGCAAAGGAGAGGGAGCCCAATTATGAACTCTGCGACCCCAATAGCCCCGTGGAGGAGGTTTGCCGATTGATGGCGGAGCGCGCCAAGGAGTGCGGGGTCGACCTCGAAATGGAGCTGGACGAGAAGCTGCCGGAAGTGTGGATCGATCCGGAGGGCATCCACTGCTGTCTGCTCAATCTGGTGGGCAACGCGTTCGACGCGTTCGCCGGAGTGGTGGGAAAAGAACATCCGAGGGTGGTGGTGCGGTCCGCAAGGGAAGGCAAGGAGGCCGTGCGATACGAAGTTGTGGACAACGGCTGCGGGATGGATTCCAAAACGAAGGAAAAGATATTCAGGGATTTTTACAGCACCAAGGGGAGCCGGGGGACAGGGCTCGGGTTGATGATAACCCGAAAGATCGTTAGGGAGCACGGGGGCGACGTCGAGGTGGAATCAGAGGAAGGGAAGGGGGCGCGGTTCGTCCTGAAGCTGCCGGGAAAGCATGGGCAACGGCCTCCCGTCCCCGATGCGGCCCTTCCGTGAAGGCAGGAAATTTGAATGAGATTGCCGGAAGCCTGCAACGGTTGACGAGTGAGCAGGAAAAATTCGATCTTTGAAAGGGCCAGTGAGGAGCATGGCGAGAGGGTGGGGATTAGCCGCTTGCGCCTCCCAATTTCCTGATGATCGCGGCAACAGCAATAAAAATTTTATGCCGGGGCGCCTCCGCCGGTTTTCCCTCTTACGCTTCGCGCACGGACAACTCGTCCGTGACGAGTTGTCCGTGTCACCCATTATTCATTGCGCCATTACTCATTACTCCGGCCGCTGCTTGCATTGCAGGCTGCGCAGCTTTTAGGCTTTTAGAATCTTCATTACATGCTATTATCGAAAAAATCTCGGCGTCCCTTCCGGACCGCAACGGCGGTCTTTTCACCGGAACTCGCAAGCAGGGGGAAAACAGCCATGATAGAGTACAAAAACGTTCTATTTTGCACGGATTTTTCCGACGACGCAAACATTGCGTTTCTGCACGCTGTTAACTTGTGCAAGAAATATGGAGCCAAGCTGCACATTCTCCATGTTCCGCACTCCCCATACACCTACGCCAGAAACGTGGTGGACGAGCATGTGCCGGAGGAGAAGGCGCATATGGGGGAGGCAGTCTTCGATGAGGAAATCGTCAGGAAGGCCGAACACGAACTGAGAAACACTTACGGAGGAAGGCTGGAAGGACTACTGGAGGACTGCAAGTTCGTCATCCGTTGCGGAGCCCCCGATGTGGAAATCATCCGATATGCAAACAAGCACGACATCGATGTGATTGTGATGGGCTCCCTTGGCAAGGCGGAGCTGGATCGCCTGGTCCACGGAAGCACGGTGGCGAATGTGTCGCGGTACGCCCACTGCCACGTAATGGCGATCAGAAATCCGGCGAAGCAATTCACTTTGCCGGGGAAGATGGTGTAGCGTCATCTACAACGCGACATGCCATAATCGAAGCAAGGAGTGCGCAGAATGCGAATAATTTCCACATTGTTGGCTGTTGCGGCCCTAGGCGTCATTGCAGCCGGAGTTTTCATATGGTCCGGGGCGTATAACATCGCGGCGGATGAACCCCATTGGCAGATCACGATAGCAGTGCTAGAGACAGCCCGCGAGCGGTCGGTGGCCCACCATAGCAAGGGGATCGTTCCCCCTCCGCTCAACAACTCCGGCATGGCGTTGACGGGGCTCAAGCATTTTCACGAGACCTGCCGCATCTGCCATGGGGCTCCCGGATTCAGGAGGAGCGACTTCGCCATGGGACTCTACCCTCTGCCACCCGACCTGTCTTCCAAAGAACTCCAGAGCGAGCTGACCGAAGCGTCCCTTTTCTGGGTCATCAACCACGGATTCAAGATGACCGGAATGCCATCTTTCGGCGAAACGCTGGAAGACAACGACATATGGAGCATCGTTGCGTTCGTAGAGCGCTTGCCGGCGCTCAGCCAGAACGAATACGCGGACATGGCGAAAGCCGCGGGCCTGGACATCGCCCAATAGGATGCGGCGCAAGGCCGAACGGGACGCGCGCGCCGCGCGTCACCTTTTATTTAGCAGCTCCATCGTCAATCGCGCAGAGTTTCCGCATAGAGTTCAATAACGTGTCTAACCTGAATGCGATCGCCGGCCCGCGAGAGCATGTTGGATATGTGTAGAATGCAGGCCGGGCAGGACGTCGCCACGACGGAGCAGCCTGTTTGGGCTATGTTGGTCCGCTTCCGCTCTCCAGCGGCGGCGGCAAGTTCAGGATGCTGGAACGCAAAGCTTCCGCCGCAGCCACAGCACGCGTCGGCGTCTTCCATCTCCCGAAGGATGTGCGAAGCGCTGGCCGCGATAAGCCGACGCGGCTCCGACGAGATCCCGAGGGATTTCTTGAGGTGGCAAGGATCATGGTACGTCGCGATAATTTCCGTGCCATGATTGCGACCATGCTGGGGCGGCCCAGCAATGAAGCCACGATTAACCAGGAATTCGGATATATCCACCGTTCTGCCCGCAATTTCCACCGCCCTGGCTTTTTCGGCGGCGGACAGCCCCTTCGCAAGCGCAGGCCAAAGCTTTCGCATCGTGAAAGCACAGGTGGCGCAAGCCGTTATAACGTAATCGAACGGCGCGGCCGAGAGCATCTCCAGATTGCGGCGCACGAGCGCATCGAATGTTTCGCCGTCGCCGGAAGCAGCCGCCGGGATGCCGCAACACCCGAGAGCATCCGGGATGACGGCTTCGACGCCGTGATGCTTAAGGCTGCGCAGCGTCGCCTCGCCTATGCCTGGGAGCGACTTGTCTATGAGGCACCCCGGGAAGAAAGCGACTCTTGTCTCCGAAACCAAGACTCCCGGTTCCGTGGAGAACCTGCTGATTCTCTTGTGGAGGGAAGAGGCGGCAAGCGGCGGAAGCCCCAGCATGGAGAAGGCAGGAGAAACGCAATCCGATTTCTCCCGGGATTCTTCACCGCGAGCCCCAAAGAGCCCCTGTGCGCGGGCGGCGCACTCCGTGACGCGGTCGAAAAGCTCCGGTCGGGCCAGCATCCCACGAAATATCACTTTTTTGAGCGGGGACAGTCCCCTGCACCGGGCGAGCGCCATACGCGCCTCAAGGAAGACGTCGAGGACTTTCACCCCGCTCGGACAATGGACGGCGCAAGATCCGCACAGGAGACAACGGTTGAGATGCTCATCGACCTTGTCCGGGCTCCTAAAAGCTTCCTTCAGCAAGCCATCCAGAAGGGCGAGTTTGCCGCGCGCCGAATCGATTTCGCGACCCGTAGCGGCGAAGAGGGGACACACCGACCGACACATGCCGCAACGGACACAGCGGGCGAGGCTATCTTCCAAACTTTTTACAACTCCGGCCAAACGTTCAACGTCCCCCATTCGACGATTCCAGCCTTTCCAAGCCGCTCTCGGGATTGAAAAACCACAAGCTTACGCCTACGTCCGTTCTGACGCGAAGGCATCAAAACACTACAGGCGGTTATCATACACCGAGGTTCCAATAATGGGGAGGGCATGAAACGAGACTTGCGCCACACCTGGAGGATAGCAGGGGTGCGAGGATGCGCTCCAGCGATGAAAGGCGTTTCCGGGTCATTCGGGCGCTGAAGCTGGAAACTCCCCCGAGAGGCGGCTGGCGAGGAGTCGGCATCCCAGTATAGATCGTCTCAAAGAACACAGAAAACCGAGGTTGAGCCTGGCAGTTTGCTTCGCCACCGCAGAGGGCGGCCTTCGACGAATCCCGGATGGATTCATTCTTAGCCGCCCTCCGCGACTCACATCAGAGCTGCACGAAACCATGCCGTGTACGCCGTGATCAAATCGCAGGACTTGCATACGCTGAACGAGGGGAAAGACTGGCAAAGGAGTCTCACCCAAGAGATTACCTCAATCCGTCAGCTCGTCCAGGCCCGCGTAAAGATTCATGATAGGAAGCGGGATGGAACTCCTGCGCACCGGGTCGTACACATAGCGGTAAGACATCCCGCTGTTGCCCTGGTCTGTCATGACCTGCCAGCCCCTGCAAAGGTAAGGGCATTCGTTGTTGAAGCATATGTAGAGCATTTCCGCATCCCAGGTGCTGAAGGGGTTGTTTGGAATTTTCCACTTTTTCATGCGCTTGCCGCAGTGGGGGCACAAGCTGTCATCGTCCTGCTTTCGCAGGCCGTTGATAGCGCCGCCTTCGGGACGCAGGGCTCCTGGGAGACGGATTTCCGGGCGCTTCATTTCTGAGCCTCCCTTTCGATTTGCATAGAGGGCGTAAACTGGGTCGCTCGGGATGCCGAGATGAGCGTATTTGTCTTCCCTGGGCCTCGGAGCCCCGCTTCCCACGAACAGCTCTGGCGCATCAAACGCCTCGGTTGCCTCGAAATACCTGCGGACGAGATCGGGCCGCTCCCTCTCGGACAATTCCTGCCAGATCCTGACGGCCTTTGCGTGGAACATGCGATTGGAGAAAATTACAAGAAAGAGTCCGCCCGGCCTAAGCACCCGCGCCACTTCCTTGAATATTTCAACAGGCTTCACGATGTAATCGACGGATACAGTATTGACGACTGCATCGAACGATTCATCGGGGTAGGGGAGGACAGGGTTCTTATTGACGTCCTGGATGATGTAGTCGGTGAGAGCATTGTTTTTCATCAACTCATTTTCGTTGAGGCCTATTGCGGAAACTCTGGCAGGATGGAGGGAACCGGGAAGATGCGAATCCCAACTCGCCATGAGGTCGAGGATTTTCGCATTTTTCTCTGGAACGAGGCCCCCGATGACAGCCTCTACGGTTGAAAGAGCCACCGCGTCCAGGTGGCTCACGAATCGTTCACGCTCGTAGAACGCACTGTCGTCCGACTCATCGAACCTGCTGAATGCGTCTTCTCCAAACTCGCCATAAAGCCCGCCGCCCTCATGGCGCCCATATGCTTCCATCGCCTTATTTATTGCGGTTTCCATGATGATCCTTCCTTAAAATGTGAAAGCCAGGCTTCCCCGAAGGCAAACCTGGCTCGTGGCCCCATTTCTGGGCAGGTTCACTAATGTGCATTAGCGTCCGTCTATTTTCTCACGTTTCTAATTCGTTAATATTAATGTAACGAATGATGCGTGGATGTCAATAGGGCGGAGGCCATTGTTGTCCCCAAGAGCGGCGCCGGACGCAGGGACTGCTTGCATGGCAAACGCGAAGACGGGGCTCCGCTGAGTTACGGTTGGAGCTTCTCGAAGCGCCCTTCCAGCACGCCGTCGAGCAGAAGGATGGATTCGATCTGAATGCAAAGGACTTGCGCATCAGGGCGCTCCACGAGTTCCTGCAATCGGGGGTGGCGCGTGGCGAGGATTTCGAGCAATCTGAGGCGCTCGCGGTCTTCAACGATTAGTGAGCAATGTCCCCATATGGTGAGCGCCTGGAGGTCTTCACTATTATTTTGGCACGTTGCGCGGGTGTCCACGAGGATGCTAACATTCGGGTTTGCAACCACATTACGGAACTTGCGGGAGTCTTTGAGAGTGGTCATGAGAAACTTGGTTCGGGTTTCGTCAAGAATATAGCTCATGAGAGAGCAATGAGGTTTGTCGGCAGAAATCGTGGCCAACACGCACAGGCTGTTTTGCTCCAATATGGAGCGCATTTTTTCATTCATTGTCAAACTCCCTTCAAGGGTCTTTTATGCAACTATAGGATTGAACATTGCAAGGAATAAGATGCAGCGGAGGATAATCGCCTCAGCCGCAAAAGGGGAAGCAACCGATGGATGCGAAAGGATTAGCAGAGGTGGATGACGAGAGTCCCCGCATTTCAGTGCTAAACAACTGTCCCGTGGTGGGAGAAGGCGAATATGTGCTTTATTGGATGGTCGCCGCGCGTCGCACCCGCTGGAATTTTGGATTGGAGCGCGCGGCGAAGTGGGCGCGGGAGCTTGGGAAACCCCTCATAGCGCTGGAAGCGCTCCGCTGCGATTATCCGTGGGCAAGCGACAGGCTGCATGCCTTCATCCTGAGCGGGATGCACGATAATAAGGCGCACTTGTCCAAGACGTCCGTTTTCTACTATCCTTATATAGAACGAAGAAAGGGAGAGGGGAAAGGCTTGCTCGAAGCTCTCGCGGCAAGTGCATGCATAGTTGTGACCGATTATTTTCCCGCGTTTTTCCTGCCCCGAATGATAGCGGCCGCTTCCCGCAAGCTGCGGGTCAGGTTGGAAGCAGTGGATTCCAATGGGATTATCCCTATCAATTCAACCGATCGCATTTTTGCAACTGCTGCTTCATTTCGGCGATTTCTGCATAAGCTGATTGTGGACGAATTTCCTGCCTTTCCAGTAGAGGAGCCGCTGGGAGGAGCGCCTCTCGCCAAGCTGGCGAATCTGCCACCAAACATCGCGGATAAGTGGCCGCCCGCCGAAGATGCAATGCTGCGGACGCCGTTGTCGGAACTCCTGACGCTGCCGATAGACCATAGCGTCCATCCAACGACCTTCCAGGGAGGAGCGGAAGCCGCAAGGGAGAGGGTCAGGAGTTTTCTGCGCCGGGATTTGAACCGCTACCACAAGGATCGAAACCACCCGGACGAGAACGCGGTCAGCGGACTTTCCCCATACCTACATTTCGGGCACATATCGACGCACGAGATTTTTTCAGAACTGGCAAATCATGAGGAATGGTCCGTGGAGAAGCTGAACCCCGAGGCGGCCGGGAAGCGCGCGGGATGGTGGGGGATGAGCGAGGGGGCGGAGGCGTTTCTCGACCAACTGCTGGTATGGCGTGAACTGGGGTTCAATATGCACTCGAAAGCAGCTGGTTGCGATAAGCTGGAGTCCCTCCCGAACTGGGCCTACAGAGAGCTTTCGATGCATGCGTCGGACCCGCGCCCATATTCGTATTCGCTCGATGATTTTGAGTCCGCGCGGACGCATGATCCCGTGTGGAACGCAGCCCAAAGACAGCTATTGGCAGAAGGCCGCATCCACAACTATCCCAGGATGCTTTGGGGCAAGAAAATCCTGGAATGGTCCGCATCCCCGGAAGACGCCCTTGCCATCATGCTGGAGCTTAATAACAAATATGCTTTGGACGGCCGCGATCCGAACTCCACGAACGGGATTTTTTGGGTGCTGGGACGCTATGATCGTCCATGGGGGCCAAAGCGTCCCATTTATGGGGCGATAAGGCATATGAGTTCGGCTGGCGCCTTGCGCAAAGTGAAAATGAAAGAGTACATGAGGGGATAACAACGGCAGCATGCGCTGCCTGGACCTCATTTCGAGCACGGCATTCGTCGCAAGATGACGTTTTATGGGGTTGCGCTTATGAAGGTGAATGCAAAATACGGATTGACTGAAAAGATTGGATTGGGTTCGAGAGGAGCCATAACCCTGTCGGAATAGTTTACAGGTTCATCAAAGGCGCTTCTTATAGAGCAAGCATCTAATTTTATAGATTTTTATTTCCTAAGCAGACCGTACGAGTTTTCATTCGTCGGAACGCCTTACAATTCAAATGAAGATTTGAAGACCCCTCGCTCCCGCAAACGATCTAACCTTCAGGTTGAGTTTTTGGGGGGGTCATTTTTAATGCATTGTAATAATAGCTATTTTTGTTGCTGCCATCTTGTGTTCGATGGAAATTCGCCTCAACCACCGTTGGTGGCGCCCTCATTGCTTTATAAGAGGCGTGAATACGAAATCATGAGAATGTCGTGCAGTGATGCCGCGGCAAGGGTTAGAAAGAAAAAGAACCGGAAGGCTGTATCAAAAGAAGAGGAGAAACACCATGTTGAAAAAAATGAGCGCTTTATTCGTGGCTTGTGCGAGCGTCGCTTTGATGAGCGGAGCGGCAGAGGCTGTTCCGTATGCCGTCGTGTTCGATGCCGATGCGAGCGGATCTACTTATGCAGCTCAGACCATTTATGGTTATGATCTCGAAGCGGCGCAAACGCAAAACGTGAATGGCAAGACAGTCGACTTCGTGACCGCTCAATCGTTGGGCGCCGATGGCGTATTGGGAAATGGCGATACGTTTACCGAAAATATAACCCTGGTGGTGCTTAACGGCGTCGACGCCAACGGCACGGCGATTAATAACGCCAGCGGCTATTACACCGGCGGAGGGTTTGCAACGCCTTCCGGACTGAAAGTGGACATCGCTCTGGGCGGGTCCATCAGCAATTATTCAAATGGCGGCACCGCGACAACCGCGAGCAACGCCGCAACCATCCTGGATGACACCTACACTTCCAGTTTCACCTCCGGTTCGGCGAAGATGTATGTGGACACCAATAACAACAACCAGTATGATCTCGGCGAGACCGTCGTGGCGGAGTACACCCTCACCGCAGCGGGAGACATCAGCCTTACGGGATCGGTTTTTGCGGGTGGAGTTGGCTCGGTGGTTTCGTTCGCCTTCACGCAAACGTCCGCCAACAGCGACTACTATGCCGAGGCCGCTGGTTACGAGGAATTCTTTGAAAGCGTAGCCTCCGGGCTGTTCATCACGATGGAGCAGGGCGGCATCGTGTACGTCACGGACGCTGTTGAAGGGGTTACCAGCACCGACCCGGACGAGATACTGATCGGATGGCGCGAGACTGGATTCGATGCGGATTTTGAAGCGGTGCCCGAACCGTCCACGATGCTTCTCATGGGCGCCGGCTTGATTGGGGCCGCGCTCATCGGAAGAAAGAAGTCCGCCAAGAAAGACGCGATCGCCTAAGTTAGAAGGCTAGAATAGAGATTGATTCGACGGCGGCTGGAGGAGTTCCTTTCCCCAGCCGCCGAAGTAGTTCACACCTGTAAGCTCCACCGATGACGTTCTCTCGACGATTCGATTATCGGGCGCTTCTTCGCCTCGCTCCAGGATTTCCTATCTAAGGCATTTTGCGTGCCATATAATACTCAAGGATGCCTTCCAGGCAGTCGCCGATCCTTGGCAACTCGATCTTTTCCGGTCTCAGCATCGCAACCGTCGCAGAATTTGCAAACGATTGCTTCTCCACAAGGTAATCAAAGAAAAAGGGCAGGGCCTTTATCGCTCTCTTTACCGAAGGCGTGGCCAACACGCTTACGAGAGGCAGGATCGCCTGAAAAAGCGGAAGGGGCATATTGCGAGGCCGAGGGATTCTTTCGCCTCGTGATTGGAAAACGGTTTGAACCTGGCTCTTTAACGCTTCGAGGGGGATCGCGTTTTCCGGTCCGGAACATTCATGCAGGACTTTCCCTATGGTTCCCGGCTGGTTGCTAGACCAGGCGATGACGGTTGCCACATAGTCAACAGGAATAATGTCCAGGGTGGTTTTCTCTATCCTGGGCAGCATTCCGAACGTGCGCTTGCCAGAGAGAAACTCGCACAAATGATAGAAGACTTGAAAATGGACAATCCTGCCCGTTTTCGAGGCTCCCACGACCATGCTCGGCCTATGGACCGCAAGCGGCAGTCCCTCTTGGACCTTCTCGTGCATGAATGCTTCGGCTTCAGCTTTGGCTGCTTCGTAGGTGTTGTGGAAAGAGCGCTTTTGGGATATCCAATCCTCGGGAATCACCCCGCACATCTTTCCGCCTACTCCAACTGTGCTGACAAATTCCACCTTCCGAAGGTTTCCGGCGTTCTGACAGCGGACTGCGAAGGCGGCGATTTCACGCGCAGAGTCCAGCGACGATTTTCGCGCTTCTTCGAGCGGGAGATTCATCCGAACATTGCCGGCGCTATGAATGACGTGCGTACACTCGCCAGCGAGGGCTTCGTACTCCGATGGCGCCAGTCCAAATAAGGGAAGGGTGGCGTCGCCTCGGCAGGACTTTATCCGGTCGTACAAAAACTGGTTCGATTTGAGACCCCAGAAGTCCAGCAATCCCCGCATGCGCTCATCGAGGTGCTCCTGATTCCGGGCTCGGATCAGCAAACGCACCTGGACGTCCTCATCGCGCAGCAGCAATGGAACCAGTTGGGCCCCTATGGCTCCGGTCGCTCCTGTAATGAAATATGTTTTCATAGGCCGCACACAATCATATCCGTGATTTTTTCTGAAGTTTCCAGCTTTGCATACAAGCCCTCAAGGTCATCTCCATACTTCCGTTCAATATTCTTTCGACGGACCTTAAGGTTGCTGGTAAGTTCGCCGCCATCAACGGTAAAGGGATCGGTCACAAGGAAAAGGGCCACTGGCTGTTGATATTTAGGCAAGCCCCTCACCGCTGTCGAGACATCTTGTATTATTTTATTGCAGAGCTTGGAGGAAATTTTATTCTTTTCCGCATCCTTTTCATGTTCTTCCCCAAAGGCGCCGGAAAGATGAGGAAGAGAGATCGACAGAACGGCTACAAGGAACTTTTTCCCAGCTCCAAAAACCACCGCGTTCTCGACATAGGGAACCTGAAGGATGCAATTTTCAATGGCCACGGGCGCAATGCGCCGTCCCGTAGACGTCTTGAAGATATCCGATTTTCTTCCCGTCAAGTATATAAATCCATTTTCATCCATTCTTGCATAATCCCCGGTTGCCAACAGGCCATCTTGCAGACGCGTCTCCTGGCTCGAGTCATCGCCGTAGTAACCGGAAAACACCCCTTTGCCCCGTACAAGCAACTCACCATCCCCCGCGAGAGTAACGTCGTTTCCCGACAAAGGCATCCCCACAGAGCCAAATTCATATGAGGAAGGGCGGTTCATTGCAATCGGTATGATATTTTCACTTATGCCATATGCTTCGAGTATCACAACTCCCAGCGAATGAAACCATTCCAATAGCCACTGTGGCATAGGGGCTGAACCGCTTATCATATATCGAAGGTTCGAGCCAAAGATAGCGCGTCTCAGGCGGGCAAGCAGGAAAGAAGCAACCAACTTATAACTGAGCGTCGTCAAAATGGGCGGCGTCTCACGTTCGCGCAAAGCGCGAGCATGAGAATCTCCAATTCCGATGGCCCAGTCCATCACAACGCGAGTCCAACGCGGCCCTTGCGCGAGAACATCGATTACGCCTTGACGGAGTTTTTCAAAGAAACGAGGAACGCCGATAAAAATATGGGGATCGACGAGGGGAAGGCATTTGACGACTTCCCTGGGATTCTCAACAAAATAAGTCGATGCGCCCTTCCTAATGCCGCAGAAATTGACCATTCGCTGGAAGAGATTGGAGAGCGGAAGCCAGCAAACGAGATGGCTTTCCGCGCCTAGATCGTTGAATGCCTCCAATATGGATTCGCAGGCAAAGATGACCTGCTCATGCGTGTACGCAATCCCCTTGGGCGTTCCGGTTGTTCCGGAAGTGAAGATGATTGTGGCTGGAGCCCCCGATAGCTCGTACGTCAGGGCCATAGCGCCGCCTTCCTGGCTTGCTGCGCCGATGAGGTCGTCCAGCGTGACGGTCTTATCGGCATGTCCAGGATCGGCGCTTTCACTCAGACAAACCATGAACAACAGTTTGTCCGCCACTCCTTTCGAGAGCTTATCCAATAGGGTGGAATTTTCGAGAACGATTCCCGCGAGGTCCGTGCGGACCGAGATTTCGTTGATGTTTTCATTTCGGTCATGCGGGTCTATACCGACGACAACCCCTCCGCACATCAAGATGGCCATCTGCAGAAACTCCCAGGCCTGGGAAGTGTGGGCCATGATCCCGACTTTCATGCCAGCTTGAAGTCCTAGCTTATGGAGCCCTGTCGCGAGGAGCGCCGATTTTTTCCAGTAGTCCCGCCATGTGGTCGGAATCCACCTCCCCGCGGCGTCCATCGTCCAATGGGCTACGCTGTCAGGGGATTCTTCAACCCTGGCGGCCAAGAGACTTGGGATGTTCCTTACACCTGCCATTAGATCTCCACTGCAATGCTGCCTGATTAGCGATAAGGGAAATATATTCGGGACTGCGCCGGGTGGAACCGCGCAGTAAATCCCACTCCTTCAATAGGGATCATAAGCTCCCCTGGGCATGGCAATCTTCAGGTCTTTTTCCGTAATCCCCAACTCCTTCAGGCTTAATGCCACATTGCGACCCAAATGGATCTTCTTGCGAATAATGAAATTGACAATTGGAGCCATCACCTTCCAATATGCACGGCTAGCTTTCCCTTCCCGAATCAGAGCTGAAAATTCAGGATGGTATGGATTGTAGCCGAAGTTCTTGAGGTCAGAATACATGAGGAGCCAATTTATCGGGTAGTTCGTGAAGATGGGATTGGCATGCTTGGCGCCCCGCACCAGTCCCAGCTTGACCAATTTCTTCATTATCTCTTCCTGACTGTACGGCCAGGCATGAAACGGGGCGAGATATCTGGGAAAGATGGCGCCGGAGGGGAGCCGATGGGGGTTATAGAAATAAGAAAGCTCGGATTCGCCAAAGGCTCCCGAGCTTTTAAGCGCTGGTGGGGTCCAGTCCGTCTCAGTGATCAACTTTCGGGAAAATTCGTAGAACATCCTTTCCGGCTCAGGTTGTCCAGGAGAATAACCAGCCAGGATGAGAGGAATTCGCTTTTCCATAGCCAGCCTGATGGCGTCTCCTTCAAAGAGGGGCGCATAGACGTAGGAGATGGTGTACACCGCTCCACGCTCCTCCTGATTCTGCAACAAGTATCGGAAAAGCTTCGTGTAAAGAGAGTGAGGAGGAGTGTAGGAAATATGCTGGACGTCCAGTTGCCTTATAGCCCGCTTGATGTTCTCCCATGCAAGCTCAGGAATATTGATATCCGTAGTGAACGCCAGAACATTCAGTCCGTATTCAACCTTGAGCTTATATAACAGGTAAATGCTGTCCTTGCCGCCGCTTACGGGAACAAGACAATCGAATTCGCCTTTTCCTCGCACGTCACGCAACGTCCTCTCGAGGTCGGCCTCCCTGGCCTTCCGCTCGGATTCAATTACTGGAGCGTCAACTTTTTCATAGGTTCTGCAGGGTTCGCAAATCCCATTTCTATCAATGTTAGCTCCTGGAACGACCTCTGGGAGAAGACATTTTTTACAAGAGCGCATCATTTGCTTCCTTACGAATACAGGGGAAAGGAAAGATGAAAAGATAACAAGCCTGAAAAAGCACTAAATAACAGATGCAATATCCCGCCGGCATGCTCAACGCTGGATACCCAACTTATCCATCAGCTCATAGAGCGTCGGCCGGCTGACGCCCAGCTCCGCCGACGCCTGGGTGACATTACCCTTATGCTTGGCAAGGGCGCGCTGGATAAGCTCCTTCTCGAGCGTCTCGCGAGCTTCCCTTAGATTCATGCTGCTGTACTTGCTATATTCGGAGTCCAGTTGCATGTCCCCCGGAGTTATCGACGGACCGTCGGCCATAATTACGGCGCGTTTGATTCTATTGTCGAGCTCCCGAATATTGCCAGGCCAATTATGGCTCTCGATGAGCCGCATCGCCTGAGGGCTGAAAGACGTTAACTTTTTCTTTGTTTCCAGAGTGTACTTGTTCAGAATTGACTGGGCTAAGAAACCAACATCACCTTCCCGGTCCCGGAGCGGCGGCAGAGAAATGACCACCACACCAAAGCGATAGTAGAGATCCTCCCTAAAACGCCCTTCCTTGATTGCCGCTTTCAGGTCAACGTTAGTGGCCGCCAAAACGCGGACATCTATCTGGATTTCTTTTCTGCCCCCGACCCGCATCAGTTTCTGGTCCTGCAGAAACCGGAGCAGCTTGGCCTGAAGGCCGTGGGGAAGGTCACCCACCTCATCCAGGAAAAGAGTCCCGCCATTCGCCAACTCGATGTGGCCTTTTTTCAATGCGTGAGCGCCAGTAAAAGCTCCCTTCTCGTGGCCGAAGAGTTCGCTTTCGAGCAGATTTTCAGGTATGGCAGCGCAGTTGATGGCAACGAAGGGACCATTCTTTCGCGGGCTCAGGTTGTGTATGGCTCGCGCCGCCAACTCCTTGCCCGTTCCGCTTTCGCCTTCCACCAGCACCGAAGCGTCCGTTGTAGCAACCTTGGAGATCGCCGAGAAAACACCCTGTATCTGGGGGCTCACACCAAGCATCCCTTCAAAGGCATTGTCTTGGAATCCACTGCGAAGTCTGCGGTTTTCCAATTCGAGCTGGTGCAGGTACGCCGCGCGACGCAGTATGACCTTCAACTCGTCGATATCGACGGGCTTGCAGAAGAAGTCGTAAGCCCCAAGGTCGACCGCCTTGAGCGCATGCTCCTTTTCACCTCTCCCCGTTATCACGATCACATTGGCTAAAGTATCCTGCAACGCCAAATCCGACAGCGTCCGAAGTCCTTCACTCACTCCGAGGGGATCCGGAGGCAGTCCCAAGTCGAGAGTGACCACGGGAGGATGTTCGGCGACAAAAACAGCCAATGCTTCTTCCCGATTCTCGGCGATGAGCACTTCATAATCAGAGGCTAACGCCCACTTCATCTGTGTGCGGAGACCTTCGTCGTCTTCAACTATTAATAATTTTGCCACGCATCACCCTGCAATGGGAGGAAATAACTACAATCAAAAAGCTGACCAGGATTTATTCTCGTTGTCGTCGAGGATTGAAAATTACGTTTTCGCAGGAGCGACATCCTGCCAGAACTGGCGCAGCGTCGCGGCAGGATGCAGCTCCTACGATAGGATAAGCCCGCCAGTTCAAAAAATTAAAACATCAATGGACATATCTGCCCGCAACTCGGCGCTTCCGGCGCAATCCATAGGCAGACCGCCGCCCATGCCGCGTTCACCTCCGGCATACGGGGTGAGATCGTCATCGACAAGCAGCCCTCATCGCCCGCCATCCCCAAGGGATGGTTGGTCAAGGTAGGTTTCCGATGGATTTTGCCTTCGCGTCAGGAGGCGAGCGCAGAACACCCCCGATATTATCACTTATCGGCAGAACCACCGAAAAGGTTGAGCCTTCCCCTTCCTTGCTCACCACTCGGATTCTGCCTTTGTGGGCTTCCACAATCATCTTGCTTTGAAAAAGCCCTATCCCCAACCCTTTTTTCTTTGTCGTCTTGAAGGGGTGAAACAGGGCTCGTTGAATAAATTCCTTCGACATCCCGCAACCATTATCACATACGGAAACAACAACGCTTCCGCCTTCTTTCCTGGTCGAAAGAATAATGGCGCCCTTCCCAGAAACGGCCTCTTCAGCATTCAGAAGCAGATTGGTAATGACCTTCCGGATCTGCTCCTCGTCGACCGCAACCTTGGGAATGTCGGCAAGCTCCTCCACAAGGGTCGACTTAAATGCGCCATTGAGGCTGGATGCCGTGGAACGCACCAGGGCATTGAGATCCGTTTCAACAGGCTGAATCTCAAGCGTTTGATTGACTTGTGAAAGCCTGCTGCACATGGAATTAATTTTGTCGACGCTTCGAGAGACTGTCTGAAGGGCGTCTTTTCGAAAGTCCGGGTTGTCATAATAGAGAGGCAGATTTTGAAAGGTTAGCGAGAGAGACGATGCCAAGTTTTTGAGATCGTGGACAAAAAAAGTGGACATCGTTTGAAACGCTTCCATCTCCTTTGCCTGGGCAAGCCGTTGGAAGAGTTGATGGTTGAGCAGTATCCCCGCAGCATGCTCCGCAATGGCTTTCAGAAGGTCGATGTCCTCCGTAGTGAAAGATTCCCTAGTACTTCGGTCGCTTACGGTCATAATTCCCAAGAAACTGCTCCCAACCGCCAATGGAGCGCAATAACGGAGATTAAGCCCCTGATAGTCCCCTGCTTCTCGCGCGTCGGAAGCCACATCGGTCACATCCAACTCCTGGGCGGGGTGGCTGAGATCAATCGGGGAGCCTTGATTGCGCATGGTCAACATCAAGAAGGAAACTTCCGACTCTATCCTTTTCGTTTCGGCGGAATCGTGGGAGAGCGCGCTGGAGCAACAAAGCTCCGGTCCCCTCTCCAGACTGTCGAACAACCAGATGCTCACCGCCGGCGCGCCAAAGACCTCGGACACCGTTTTCACCACAGCGGTGCAGATGTCCTTAATATCGGTCAAGGAGTTCAACCGTTCGGTGAAGGTGGACCAGATCTTGCGGTAGTCGTGCCTCGGGCGCCGAAAATTGCGGTGTATGATCTTCCTCGTTTCGTGGTTCAGCTGATCGGAAAAAAGAAGAACCGCAACCCCAATAAATCCGAGGAACACAAAGAATGCATTTTGTAGCAGGAGCCTGCCAAAATCGAAGAAGGCCGCAACCTTTGCCAGAAAACCAACAACGATGAGGTACCCGCCCACGACAAGCAGCGTAAACGACTTGCTCATCAATTCTTCTGATATATAGACGCTGGCAGACGCCGCCCCCTTGCGCAGCAATGAGACCGCGATGAGGAAGCATCCGAGGATGACGGAAATCGAGGTGGAGCTTATCAGACTGGGGCTAACGGATGAGAAGAGAATCGTTTCACTTGCCGTGTAAATGCGCATGGTGAAAAACACGGCGACGCCAAAGATCATGAATTTTATTCGCCACCGTATAGCGCCAAACGATGCCCGCAACGTACGTTCCAGGTTAAGGAGAACCAGGACGGATACGAGAAGCACAAGGACGTAGAAGAGCTTTCCAGCCCAGCCCAGAAGGAGGAACGATTCCTGATGGCTCTCGGCCATGCTGTCCGGAATAAACAAAGAACTGGCAAACAGGACCGTCAACAGCACGGGCGGCAACGATGCAAAAAAGATGAGGCGCCTGTTGGCTGGAGATGTTTGAGAACGTTCACGCGCAAAGACCATGCTAAAGTATAGCCATGGCCCAAGCGATAGGCTCTCGGACAAGAGCATCCAGTGCTCCCATCCGAAAGGCTCGGGAGTCCGCGGCCCCATGCAGTTGAGACCGGAGAACAACTGTTCCAGAGCAATTGCCGTCAATCCGGCGGCAAGCGCCCGATGGGTGATCGACTTTCGATCACCGAGGAACGCCCATCCCGCAAGGATGCAGCAGAAGAGGGCCGCAAAAAAGGAAACGAGCATATTAAATTGCATGTCGTCAACGATTAATGGTGGAGGTGGAGAATATCAGGATTTTGCCACCTCATCCTGCGGTTTTGGCTAAATCAATGCACTTGCGGGGACTTGACAGGCCCACTCCCCAGATCAAGGTCAGAGGGCCAGTCAAGCAATGCGACCCGGTCAAGAAAAGCGATGCATCCTAAAAAGCTGCGTGGCATTCCCAGCTTCGGATCGAATCAAATGTCTACATATCCGCAAGCATCTTCTTCGCTTCTTCGGCCCCGGAGAACTTGTCGTTGATTGCAAGCGCCTGTTGCAGGGCTTTCCTGGCATCTTCAAGCTTGCCGATCTTGTAGTACGTCATGCCCAGATGGTACTGGATTTCGGGGCTAGATGGCAGTTTCAGCGCACTCGCCTGCAAGGGCGGCAGCGCCCATTCAAACTTGCCTTTTTTGTAGAGTATCCACCCCAAGGTGTCAGCGATGCTGGGATCGTCCGGAGCCTGAGACCTTGCCTTGTAGGCCATGTCGAGCGCCTTGTCGATGTCGCCAAGGTCCTCGGAATATATGATGGCAAGGTTGTTTGTCGCAACAACAGAAGTGCTATCCGCAGCAAGGGCTTGTTCATACATCTCCCTGGCCTTCTGGATATCTCCTTGCTGCTTATAGATCATTCCCGCAAGCGTAAGCGCGCTAGTACTCTTGGGGTTTGTTTTAATGACCTCCAGAAGTTTCTCCAGGGCCGCATCGACGTCCTTTGACATCAGGTACAGTTCGCTAAGTGAAATATAAGGCTGAGGCAGCCGGGGATCGAGTTCTATCGCTTTTTCAAAAGCCTTCTTGGCATTATCTACATCTTTGTTGGCTAAATAAGCGCCCCCCAATGCGCTGCGCAACCCGGCTGAATTAGGCGCCAATTCAACTTGCTTCTGCACCCGCTTGAGGGCCGCATCAGGCTTTTTGTCCTCCAGATCCATCAAGACCAGCCTGTTCAGTGGATCAGCAAATGCAGGCAGTAGGACAAGCGACGCCTCGAACTGCTTTTTGGCTTCTTCCCTCCTGGATTGGTTGGAAAGCGCTAAACCAAGCAAGTACGGTCCGCGAGCGTCTTTGGGAGCCAACTTGATAAATTCCTTCAGGCTTTGGGCGGCTCCAAAGAATTCCCCCTTGGAGAGATAGGCTGTTCCCAAAAGCAAGCGGGCAGGAGGAATTTGGGGCTGCCTTTCAACAAGCGGCTTGAGCGAGTCGATGGCCTTTTGGTACGATCCTGCCTGAATGTCCACAGCAGCGAGTTGGATGATAGCATCAGTGTAATTCGGGGTGACGGCGATTGCTTCCTGAAGGGCGGCGGTGGCTTGCTGGGTGTCTCCAGATTGCAGATACGCCAGCGCCAGGTAGTACTGGTTGCGCGCATCCTTGGGCTTATCTTTTACAACCGACTGGAGATCCTTGATGGCGTCGTCGGTTTCGCGCTTGGCCAGGTGTATGCGTCCGCGGAGCGAAATTCCTTTCGGGTCAGACGAATTGAGCGAGAGAATAGCATCCACCAGTTTGGAACATCCATCGTAGTCATTCTCAAGGAGTAAAAGTTCTGCGAGCTTGTAGAAGGCGGGAAGGTAATCGGGCGCCTTCTCGGTCATTTGTCTGAGCGTTTGCTTGGCGTTATCGGGCCTTCCAGTAAGCATATAGAAGTCAGCAAGTCTGATTCCCGCTAGGGAGCCCGGCGTGGAGAGATCCGCGGCGGTCTTGTACTCCTGCTCAGTCCGTTCGCGATCATTCTGGACCAAAAAAAGATCTCCCAATAGCAGGTGGGCTTCTACGGATTTCGGATCTTTCTGAAGCGCTATGTTAAAGTTTGTTTCGGCGTTCGGAAAATCCTTGCTCTTGAAATAGAGTCGGCCAACAGCTAGATAAAACAATGCCTTGTCACTGTTCGCGCCTTCGACGTCTTTTAGCTTCTGAATTGCGTCCGCCATTTCTTCCTTGGTTTTCGCAGTGTCTCCCATGAGGAGCAGCCCATCAAAATTCTTGGGGTCCCGTGCAAGGACATCGTCTGCTTCCTGCCTTGCCTGGTCGATCTGACGGACGACAAGAAATATTTTAGCGAGTTTTATCCGGACGTCCATGTTATCCGGACTAAGCTGCTTAGCTTTTACAAGGAGAGGAAAGGCCTGCTTCAAATCGCCAAGGTTGAAATAAGCGAAGCCCAACTGGGCAGTGGCATAAGGGTTATTCTTTTCTATTTGGAGAACATTTTTGTACTCGATGATCGATTCTTTATATTTTCCTTCGTGAAAGTACTTATCGCCCTTGGCGATATGAGAAGCCTTCTTTGCCTCCGCACTGCACCCGGATATGAGTGCGATAATAAACATCATTGCCAGTGCGAAGAATGGAAGACGAGACCTGTATCTCATTTTTAAATGCTCCTTTCATGAGCAGAGGTGAGTCCCTATTTCACAGCGTTATTCCGGAGTTTTTCGACCCTGGCGCAATGGGGAAGCGCTCCGATGGCGGAAGACCTTCCCTAACGGATGATCGCCCTGCTAGCGCGGGTCCATGGAGTTGGCAATGTTGCAGTGCGTATTGTACGGTTCCACATACTAATACAGCGATACCTTCAAGTGCGGATTCCCACCATATTCTAATATTTTAATATGCCCTTCAGTGGATGGAAAGAACAAAAAGCCTTCCACTTTGCCGTTTGAGTCGAGTTGAGTGGGCCCCAGCTTTCTCTTCCACTCAATGCTTTCATACAAGCTCTTGTCGAGAGCCACCTTGGTCCCTTTTTCACTTATTCCGCAAAACAGGTTGGGGTCGATTCTGACTGTATGATAAGATCCGTTCCGGATCGAGACGAATATCATGTCCATTTCCGGCTCTTTGGCCTGGCCAGAAATAATATCATCCAGTCCACAGGAGCCCTTGAACTGAGCGCATATCTGAATTTCGCCATCAGAGTCGCATGACTCCGCCTGGCAAGTAGTCAAGGTCAGGGCAAAAAAATATATGTTAACTGCAATGAAGGGAATAGTGAAGGCTCTCATCATCCATCGACATCAGGGGAGAAATGAACGTTCCAACGCAAACTTGTCAGGCGCAACGCATCCCACCAAGCATCATCAATCAAAACGAATTGGCCGAGGCGTCAGAGTAAGACCAAAGAATACGGTGTTTTCATCGTACTCGTCCTCCGGCAAGGTGGATGACACGCTCCTATGCATCAATCGAAGATTTCCCATCAGCCAGGGAAGGAAAGTATAACTTAGGCCGCCGCTGACTGTAATTATATCATCCTGCCGGTCCTCCGAGTCCGCATAGGTGTTTTTCATATAAGAACCTACAATCGATCCGGACATTCGTCTGGAAAGGCTTCGCAATACATCAATGCTGACTCTCTTGTACTTCGTGAACCCGAGGTTCTCAGCTCCGAAAAAAGTCTCCTCATAGCCGATTCCACCTGCGAGTCGAACAGACCAATGCTGGAACTGCCTGGAAAAATCTCCGTCTATAGAGTAGCCCGATTCTGCTTGCGCGTCCTTTTCGTCGCGAACGAAATAGCCGGCGCTCAGACTGTAGAATGTTGTTTCGGAAACGTTGCAGTCAACTCCAATAGAGCCGTGATGCACCTGATAGTCGCTCTCCCCCCCCTTTTGATCAGTGTACGAGTGGGCGTACTGGAGAAACCCATCCCAATGGGGGGTGAACTTATGCGTCCATTGCAAAGTTGACTGAAGCTGATTGATTGCATCGGAACTGCTGGATGAGTCGTCTGTAGACCCGCCTGAAAAGTCTCCTTTTGTATATGAACTCGTGACGCTCATTCCGTCTTGCACATCGAACCAATAGGTCGCTCCCGCAGAAGCAACATGGCGGATGCTATCCTGTGATTCGGGGTCTTCATTTTGCAGCACCCCATTTTGATAGCTTAGGAATACTGAGTCGTCCGGGCCAAACTGGTAGGTCAGGCGAGCGTCGGCTGTATTTGTATAATAAGGGTCTTGGTTTCTTCTCAAGGTTTCGTCTTCGGAAAAAACCGGGTGCTCTGGATCTCGTTTAAACGTAGGGCCATTTACGGCATACTGTTCTTCAGATCGCACAAGAGTTTCTCTGAGCATCAGATTGCACTGACGGGAAAATGAAACTTCACTCCACGCCCCCAAGCTCAGTTCCTGGCGTATCGTCGTGTCTTCTTCGTTCTTGACGTAGTACTCAAAGGACGGGTTGTAGCTTAGATTCAAGCCGGCTCTTCTTGCTCTGAGATCCCACGTAAGGCCGGGTGAAATCGTGCTTATGAAATCCGAGCGCCGTGCGTTATCCGGGTCACGATCGACGTTGTCAGTATATTCCTCGCCAATGCTGAGGGTTGGTTGAAGATAAGAAAAGTATCCGGCGTGAGACTGAAGAGGCTCTATAAGCATTACTAGAACGAAGAGCAAAATTGAAATGAAGCATTGCATATATAGGCGCCCCGTTCATACCAGCATCCAAAACTTTCCAAGATGCTAAAAGGGTGTCATTATGAAGCCACCAGTTGCGTTTGACGTCCAAATGGAGGCTGGTGAATAATCACACAATTGCGCCGCTTCATATGGGAACAACAACCGTTGCAACAGAGGCGGCAACCTTCAGGCATCCCCGCACAGGCAGCGGGAGTGAGGCTTCATCGCCCCCCCAAGGCAATAGGCCAGGGTCAATGCATGCATCAATAAAAGCTTGCCGCTACGGTATAATGATAGTATCGCTGGCTTGAATGGAGATGTTTTGCAGCGTGTTAACCCCTTTCACTATTTCCTTGTAGTCCACCTTGATTCTCTGTTCGACGCCGTTCAAAGTCCGAAGAACTATTATGTCGTCTTTATCCGCCCATTCACCGAAGCCGCCTGCGCGCGCTATCGCCTGAACGATATTCAGGTCCTTGACGAGATCATACTCGCCGGGAAGCTTGACCTCACCGATAACATAGTACTTCTGGCTGGTCTGAGCCTTTAAAAGGACGGACACTGTTGGGTCTTCAACATAGTCAACAAGCCTTTTTTGAATATCGTCCCGCAATTCCATGGGGGTTCTGCCAGCCGCCTGCACGTCCCCAATAAGCGTAAGGGAGACCATCCCGTCACTCCTCACAATTGTCTCGCCGGATAGAATCGGCTCCTTCCAGACGTTGATTTCCAGAACGTCTCCCTTGCCTATCCTATAGCTCCCGGCGATTTCTTCCTCGTGGGCCTTGGCCTTGCTGGCCGTGTCATTTTCGCCGGCAGCGGCGGCGTCCGCGGCGCCACTATCTCCCCCCGCGTCCTTCGCGACAGCTTCCTGAGTTTGAGCACAAGCCAGCTTGCAAAGCGGACTGACTACAAACAACGTCGCCACAAATAATGAAACTGCCAATGCAAGACAACCCCAGCGCACATTCTTCATCTGCCACTCCCAAAGGCCTTTGACGGTTTGTCCAACCTATTCTGTCCTGGCGTAATAATGAGATCTCTTATTATATAACTTCAGGGGTTCATCATAACAGTTGAACACCATTCCTAGGAGCTTGCCTCTTTGAATCTTCCCAAGGGCGGATCTTACATAGCTTCTCGGCGTTTGTCCATAGCGAACAACGACTAGCACGGCATCGACCTCATTGGCAATGACAAGCGTTTCAGGCGCCAACTCCAGCGGCGGGCTGTCGATAATGACATACCTGTCAGAATAGCGGCTCCTGACTTCCTGGATCAGCAACCTCATTTTTTCGGATGACAATAATTCCACGGGTATTTCGCTGGAGTTTCCGGCAGGAAGGATGGTCAGTTTGCCAATATCCGATTTATGGAGGACTTCCTCCAGGAGAGCGTTCCCCGAGAGGTATGCGGATAACCCCTTGTCACTGGATTCAATGCCGAAGTTCTTATGAACGGCCGGGTTTCGTATGTCCGTATCGATCAGCAAAGCGTATTCTTCAAGGCTTTGACTTATCGCCACCGCAAGATTGGATGAAACGAAAGACTTTCCTTCCCCCTGAAGGGCGCTGGTGACAAGAATCGTCTTAGGGGATTCTCCTGTATGCGGCCGCATGATCTTCGATCGCAGGAAGCGAAACGACTCGGAGATTTGAGAATTCGGCTGGACAACCATGACCAAATTGGCTCCGGGCCGGAGCTTGTGCGTCTTGTCATTGGCGTTCTCCGCCGTTGCGGGCTGAGCATCTCTTTGAACCTGGTCTTGCGGCGCAAAAGCGTGGTCGCCGTCTTCCTCTTTACTCTTGCGCATTGCTTCTAGAGCCCTATACATCTTGCTCATGGACGTCTTTCTTTTATCGTGCAGTGCGTGGGTTTGTTCTGCTGCCAGGAGCGATAAGCGCAACCAGGCATACTATGAACTTGCGCGTTTCCAAAGGGACTTGAAGCCCCCAGATGCAGAGCCGCTTCCCTTCGCCAACGTCACCGCTTCCATTTTGGCAAGAGGGAGGCTGACGATGACTTCCGCAGCAAGGAATTCTTCCGCTTCTTCCGGATTGTAGAAACATGGATCCAGCATTTCTCGAAAATAGGCCAGACCGCACCCAGAGCCCAAACCCAGGACCAGAGTCAGGAATACAATTTTCTTGGCATCGGGCTTAAATGGCCTTTCAGGCTTGATAGCAGGGTCCAGGACCCTAAACTGCTCCCCTTTCTGCCGGCGCTCCAACTCCTCAGACATTTGGGCATCGAGTTTCTTGGCCAGGAGAGCCTGGTAGCGCTTCTGCACTGTCTCATAGTCCCGGATGATCTTGGTCAATTCGATTTCCACCTGGGGGGTGCGTTCAACTCTCTCTTTGTAAAGTTGGATCTGGTTCTTGATATCCTCGCTTTGTTTTTCGTAAGAGGCTATATGATTTTGTATGGCTCCCCTTTGCAGCGTCAATGCTTCGATAGGAGAAATCGCGCTAGATTTGGACGCCTTGGGATCAACACTGGCAGTCGTCTTGCCTGCGTCCCCTCCGGCTTCTTGCTCTTTCTTTAGCCTTTCCACCTGACGTTTTAGCGCCTGAATATCCGGGTGCTTGTCAGTATAACGCATTTTGAGGGCGTCCAGCGTCTGCTGCAGAGTCGCCAGGTCCTCCACCGGCGTCCCCTCCTTGGCTGCATCAGAAGCAGTCGGAGCAGCCGATGAGTCTGTAAATGATTTTTGCAGCTGCATTTGCGCGTCAATTGTCAGCACGGTCTGTTTTTCAGTGTCTATACGCTTTTCAACGTTGTTCAATTCTTCTCGCAGCTGGTTTAATATATTGATATTTGACTCAAGTTCATCAGGAAGTTGCCCCATGTTTTGCTTCTTAAAAGTTTCCACTTCCTTCTCGTGATCTTCCAAATCCTTGCGTATCCTCGACGTCTCCTTATCCAGGAAGTCGGTCGTCGCTATGGCAATTTGTTCGCGCACGTTGAGATTTTCCTCGATAAATTTTGCGGCGATAGCATTCGTTACTTGAGCAGCTACATCAGGATCAAACCAGTCGAACGAAATCTCAAACGCCTGGTTGCCATGGCCTCCACGCAGATTAATCGAAATAATTTGCCTCAGCCTCTCTACAAGATCCATCAACGCGACGCGTTCATTTTTCTGTTCCTTTTTCACCATCGGAGGCAAACCCAGGAGGCTGCGCATCTTATTATATACTGTGACTAGGATCTGGCCTTCATCTTGAGCCTCACGCATGAGGTTAAATCGGCTGATAATATCCTCAAGATTGGTTCTGCTGTGAACCTGCTGGGTGATTGTCCGCAGACGGCTTTCTACGCTTTCCGTAACCGTCGACTTGACGAATGAGTCCGGGATGCTTTGAGGCTCTATCAGGATAAGCGTGCTTGCTCTATACACCTTGGGGGTAGTCTTGAGATAAGCCACTCCTCCTAGAAGCGCTAGCGCAAAAGGGATAATCACCCACCATTTACGTCTTATTACAATGTTGAGGTATATCCCTATTTCAAGCTTCGGGATTTGCAGCATCTCGCACACTCCATGCCTTTAAGAGCCATATTGTTACAATTGTCGCCGACGATTCAGCCCTGAGAAGGTTCTAAACAATGATTGGACGGGCTACAAACATCGTGGGCAACACCCTCTTGCGTTAAGGCATATCGGACAAGCGCAGCATTTTCTTAAGAAGAAAACTGAATGCGCATTTGATTTCCTTGTCAGATTTTCCACTCAGAACTCATTTGGATTATTCAACTTCTTGAGAATGTCGTCAGCATTGATTTCCTCATTATTTTCCTCTTCTATCGCCTTATTGCGCGTTATGGCATTGAGAGTGCTTCTTGCCTCGTCCTGTTGAGGGACGCCAAGACCGAGGGATAGAGACTTCTGCAATGTCTTTGCGGCCGAAGATTCATCTCCGTTGGCATGAAATGCCATCCCCAAATGAAAATTCACCAGTGGATGCTCCGGTTCCAGCGATTGAGCCTCGGCAAGCATCCACACCGCTCTGGTAAACATATTTTTCTTGTAGTACGCCCACCCCAAGGTGTCCAGCACAGCGGGGTCTTCCGCTCTTACAGAGTAGGCCTTAAGAGCCAATGCCAGCGCCTGGTCAACATCCTCGCCCCGTTCGAGCTTCAACCAAGCAAGGTTGCAGGTAAGCACGGCAGAATCCTGGCATCTGCTAATTCCAGTATTGAGAATCGCTTCAGCCTTATCCCACTCGGCCTTCTGCTCGTATGCTTCCGCCAGTAGCGCATACCCCTCGGGCATTTGCGGCGCCTTTTCGACGCAGGCTTCCAAGAGCAAGATCCTCTCATCTGCCCCCGCCTTAATATCGTACGAGTCCAGTAATCTACCATAAGCGGATATCATCATCGGCTGCATTGTAATCGATCGCTTAAAATGTGACAATGCTTCCACTGGCGAGCCGTAAGAAATGAGAAACTCGCCTAGGGTGTAATGATAAAAAGCATCCGCATTTTTCACGAATTCAGGATTTTCAAGGAAACGCCTAGCCTTGTCTAATTGCCCAGATTTCAAAAGCAACCTGACGTATCGCAATCGGGCGTCCGCGAAAGTGGGGCTTAATTCTAAAAGTTGCTCATAATACTTCGACGCCAGATCCTTTTTTTGCGCCAACTCTGCTGTCAGAGCCAGATAAAATATAGGGGAAGGGGATGACGGGTTCAACTTTTGAGCGCTTTCAAACTGAGCTTCGGCCTTGTCATATTGGCTTTTAGCCAACAATATATTACCCATCATCATCTGAGCCCTAAAATTTGTGCGCTCCCTCTCCAGGACTCTCTGAGTGTGCTCTTTACTAAGATCAAGATCTTCCTTCTTGTAATAGAGATCAGCAAGGGCCAACTCTGCGTCCGAAAAGAAAGGATCAAGAGCGAGGGCTTGTATCAGGCTGTTTTCTGCGAGACTATATTGACCTAAAGAAATATAGGATATGCCGAGCAGATAATGCGCGGCTGGCATATTTGGCTCATTGTTGGCAGCCTTTTCAAAACAGCTCACAGCCTGGATGGACTCCATCCGGGTTAGATGATACTTGCCCTTTAGAAGCAGAAGCTCCGTGTCTGAAGGCGCGTTAGTCAGAAGGTCCATAAGAATCGAATAGGCTTCCGGTAGACCATCTCGCATCAATAAGACCTCGATCAGAAGCTTCTTGAAAGATCTACTCTTTGGATAAATTGCAAGAACATGCCTCAGGGTTTCTTCCGCCTGTTCAGTTTTGCCGTTCGCAAGATAGAATTGCGCCAGGTCCCTTTGGATGCATAAGTTTGTTGGAGCGGCGTCAGTTGCTTTGACATATAGTTTTTCTGCTCCCGCAAAGTCATTTCTGAGCGCAAGGTGCTTCGCCATCTGTTCAAGGATTTCAGGGGATGAGGGTTGCAAAGAGAGAAGCCTTTGATAAGTTTGGGCGGCCAGATCCTCCCGATTGAGCACTAGCTGGCAATTCGCCAGCCGCATCAACGCTATTTCAGAGGTAGGACTAATGCTGAGCGCCATTTCATAGGCGTCAACCGCTTGTTCAAGTTGATGCTGGAGGACCAGGACGTCTCCATGAATCACATGCGTCATGGCGTCTTGTGACCATGCATCCAGAAGTTTCTTTGCGCTCTCTTCGGCTCCACTCAAGTTTCCCGAAAGCAGTTGCAACTTTGCAAGTTCCTGTCTTAGCTCCAGAGAATCCCCATGGGCTTGCATCGCTGTTTCCACTGCTTTCAGTGCTTGAGGAAAATCGGCGATTTGGGCGTTCGCTTTGCATATAAGCAACAAGACTTCAAGATTATCCTTCTTGATTGCCAGCGCCGCCTGTAGAGCAGACAGCGCCGCATCATATTCGCCTTGATCCAAATAGGCCGCACCTTCCCGGATTCGCGCCTTAAATTCATCCTCCGGGTTCCTAACGCTACACGAGGCGTGAAGGATGATTACCGCCAGAACAATAAGGTGCAATGCACGATTGATGGCAACCGCCAAGTAGACAGGAGGCGTCAAAAATGTGCTCGTTTGTTGCATTACTTGTCCCGCATGGTGTTTCGGGAAACCATGCCAAAGCCCGGTTCCATCCGGAAGATGGGGTTCACAGGGCATTTCCCTTCCCTTTCGAGGTCCTCAAAGCGCCCATTTGGCATAAAAGCTACTGCCTCGCCTCCCCTAGCGGGGCTTCAGTCCTATGAGCAGCACTGCGAGACCAACAAGAATTAGACTGCAAATTATAGACTCGACTTTATTCTCATTCAAGTATTCTAATGCCCCAAAAAGGACTCTCACCATCCAAAAGGTCCGAGGTTCTCCACCAATAGGCCTTAGCCTGGAAGCGGGGCTAGTGGCGAGATCGCCTTCAAAAGTCCGAGGAGCCAATTCAACACCGGTTTCGCCCGATCTGCTATATCTTACAGGTTGTTGCCCGGAATCCTGGTCTGCTTCCTTTGTGGATTTACCAGCTTTTTGTTGTTCATTAATCGTACGATTTGTCAGCCACGCTACGATTGGAGAATCCGTTGCATTTTCCAGGACCTCTGCCCCTCCTTCAGAATTGGCAAGAGCTCTCAGTTGTTGCTCAATATATTCTTCTCGTTCGCGTACAGATGCGCCATTATGTTCTTTTGTATCCAAGTATCCAGCGCTTATAATAGACTCTTTAGATAGAGATGATCTCTGACTTGTCACTCCTTTGGTGATTTCCTCCGCTCTTATCTGAAGTTGTTTATATTCTTCGATAAGTCTCTTTAACTTCAGATTGGCGTAGACAATAGCCGCAAGGCGATCTTCCACCGCAGCGGGATTATAAATGGTTAGTACAAGCGGAGGATTACAAGATATTAAATCAGCTGGAATGAACTGGGGAGATACTGAAACGAAGAGTGAATTTCGGGAAGCGCTTGACGGAGGTTGGTTAAAATTATCGTATATGACAAGTCCTTCTAACTTGTCATTCGGAGGCAAATACTCTCGCTCTAATCCAAAGACGAGGTCATTGCGAATCTCCGTCTTTATTGGATAGGCCGCTCCCGTAGAAGCCTTAAGCGCTACTATTGAGAAAATTGCGAGAAGAATTTTCGACCACTTCTTCATCCCTAGAATTAATCCTTATGGCAGGTTGAATTGTACTTCTTAGGATAGCCTCTATAGCTTAAGGACGCACTTACTTTGGTGCTGGAGGCGTTTTGAGTGCTGTGGCCTTCAGAATCAACGTTTCAGTTTTTTTAGGTATAGGGAGGAAGGCAATGACGTTGACTTAAGCTCCAACGTCATTCTGACGAAATCTGGAGTCCAGGGTTTATGCAGCTTTCTGGACCCGGCTTTCACCGAGGTGACGATAAGTCAACAACATTGGGGGAGGAGGGGGGGCTTCAATCAGTACATGTTGAAATATAGATAAGGCCTTTTCAAAATTAAATACATTAGATACAAAATCCATAATGCTCCCTCCGAATAATAGAATATCGGAGAGACAACTTATGCATGGCTATTCATATTCGTTTGATCCAATAATAAATGATATATAAATAGCTGTGCTGCTGCGGAACCTAAGAGGCCGCCAATCGCCGCATACATTACACCTTCAATGCAGGGGGTGCGGGAAGGAATCCAAAGTTGTAATGTTTCCGTTATGGCTCCAACTAATCCGCAAAACAGTATAGCCGGAGTAAACGGCGGCCAACTTTGTCTGAATGTTATAGGTTGTCGATTATGCTGAATATGGTATACAACAAATCCTAGAGGCGCATATTCCAGGATCGCCTGCATCACATTTGTAAATACCATAACATCTATATGTTGGTATTGGTGAAGTAATGGAATAAACATATTAATACTTATTTTCTTCATACTATCAAACTGAAATGGCCGCAAATCCGATATGAATACATAACACAAGAATAGTATTAAAAGTAAATATTTTCCAATTTTAGGATTTCGATCAGAACAGCGTATTCCTATAATAACAAAAGGCAAGCCCATCAGACCTGCCACTATGCGATTAATATCAATATGTCCTCCTACTGACCCTAAATATATTAGTTCAGTTATACACATAATACCAATCCATAGTGTAAAACTTTTAATTAATTGCCATCCCTCGATTTTATAAATAAGAAAAGCAAGAAGGACTGAATACATAATAAGCCTTTTAGCAAGACTGCCCAACTTATCACCTGTCCACTCAATCTTTTCCTTGCCTTGCGTCACCACTGACGTTTTCCATCCCAGTTGTTCACGAATGTCTCTGCCAGGAGGCTCAAATGGGATGATGTTGCTAAACTTTATATTATCCCTCAAATAGCTTGCGTTGCTTATAATATGAAAAGGGCAGAATGCATCGAAAAAAATGATGGAAGTGAGCATAATAGCAGCTAGAAAACTCGGTTTTTTCTGAATATTACTTTGAACCCATAAGCGCACCGCACCACAAGAAATATTTTCGGATATCGGACCTAAAGGGACACATAATACGCCCCCCAGACCGGCGCTGACCACATCCCAGAGAGACGATACGCGCTCCGGATTGTAATATTCGATGGTTTCGACTGTTAGGACAAGTGCAATAACAGCGATAAATGAGAAAAGAATCGATGTGAAAGTAGACCACCCTCTCTGCCGAAAGGACAGAAAGAATAAATTACAGGTAAGTGCATGGGCGATTATATTGCTGATTACGTCCGACCGAGAAGACAAATAGGAGGCTGAGGGCTTCATCCACCATGCCATTCTCCCCGCTTCATGTGCAAAACTGAGTCCCTTGGGCAAAAGGGCTTGATAAAACCATAGCATTATAAATAATATAGAAATAGCAGAGGCCGGATTTTTCAAGACCCACATTACCTGCTTAGGCAATGGTCGAATATCTTGAGAAGCGATCATTATAATGTGTTCCTAGTAGATCACGTCTTATTGTTACTATAAATCCCCATCGATACTTATATATGTAATCGCAATCTTAATGAACTGATCTCTTTCTTAATGGAAGTTTCTTTTGTTACACGCAGGATATTGAATAGACTTCCCAATATAAACCCTGACCTGCGCATTGACGCGCCTTCTTCCAAACCATAATTTATATTCTTTGAAGATATGTTTTCAGGAAAGCCGGATGCGTTAGAAACATCCATATGGACCATGCCGTTTGCCATCAGTATAGCGATAGGTCTTGTTAGATCCCGAGTTTCAAAGCTTTGCAACTGATTGATGCATGCACTGAAGAAGAAGCGGCTTTTTTCCAGGAGCCTTTCTCGAAGAGACCCTGGTGCATAAAAGGCGGCATGGGCAAGAACGTCGCTTTTTCTGATATCCTGCGCAGCCCATGTTTCATTTGGAAATTCAAGTAGTTCTGGATTATCCAAATAAGGATGCTCGTTTTCGAGCATCCAAGAGGCATATTTGAGGAGTGCAGAACGTCCATACCAGAAACAAGAATCCAAAGCCCCCATTCCTCTCTTGATATCAAGATATCGCCCGAGAGCTTGCAAGAAAATATTATACATCCACCGGTATTCGGCGTTGAGAAGATCTCTCGCTGGTATGTCGTCCTCAGGAGATATGCATTTACTTATCAGCTCTTCCGCACAGTCAATATAGTTGCTGTCTTCCGTCGCCAAATAAGCATCAAGCAAGGTATTCAACGCATTTCCAGAGGCCCGCCCAGGGCCTTCAAATTCATATATTTCGGGATGCTCCGAGGTTGTTATCTTAAATACTTTCCTGAACATGGAAGCTATTCGCTTTATAGTCAATATACACATTTCAACAAGCGTATCAGGACCTTTAACGCCTCTAACTATAAACTCTGCGAGTTCTTGAACAGCATCTTTGGATTGAGTTTCACCTGTGAGCCAGTAGTGATAAAGAAACCCTGTTGTATAATTGTGAGAGTAAGACGGTCCCCCTCCCACTATACTAGAGTCCTTGACTTCATAGTGTTTTATCGATGAGGACCGATGTGTGCACGTAGCTGCATCCAAGTGGTGATCAGTATGCCAGAAAAGGCCATGGTTAAACTGCCATCTGTCATCATCCGTATGATAAATGTCTATATCAACAACGTGAGCGGCAAGTTCTCCCGCAAGTTGAAACCAGGAACGCTCACCGGTTCTCATAAATTGAACCAACGCTCCCTTAATAACATCATACTGATTATTGTAGTGCGATACGAATTCCTGTGCACCAACATTAAAAATCGCTTCGTGATCCGCGTATAGATCGCCGAAGTTGCGCCATCCATATTCGTCAATAATCTCACGCCGCTCGAAGAAGGACGTTTTTCCATCTACTGCAGCGTCAATCAATCGTTGATAATCTTGATAAGACTTTCCAATCGAAGATACAGTTTCCGCAGGAACTGGTCGCGGGCATGCTCCAGAATCAAACCACCATGAAGGAGACAGAAGCGGAGTGATCGATTTATGAATCCAATCCAGGCAATTAGGATCAGGAACGCCCTGACCGATATGAAGAAAGATCGTATGAGTTTTTTGTTCGCCGCCCTGAAGTTCAAACAGTTTTTCCGAACTCCTGGGGAAAAGACTGACTTTCAGCCCCTGACCGTGACATTCCAGCGCCTTGGGGAAGTTTTCCCAGAAATGCTTAATTGTTGCAGCAATATAGCCATCCTTGGCCGGCACGCTAACGCAGGGAGTTGCCCGGAGGCCATCATGGGAAACTCTCTCCCCCTCATAGACCCTGTATCCACGGAACGTGACGGTGGGGTTGCCGTCTTTGTCAATATGATTATGAGAATGCCAGTTTTTTCCACCGCTCGAATCCTGGTGGACACGAACGCCTTCAGGCGTTTTGCGTCCCGGCGCTCCTGGCTCGAGGGAATAGAAGCATCCATCACCGGAGTCGATTGGCGTCTCCAGTTCAAAATCAAGGCTTTGGAAAAAGACAGATCCCTCATCTCCTAGGTCCCAGACCCCAGCAGGATGTCTCGCAGATTGCGGATTCCACACTGTGAAATCAAATCGGACAAAGGATCTGGCCGCATAAAAATGGATGCGAGACTTGAATTTCAAGGGGTGTAAGGAGTTGTCGGAACTTGTGAGTCGGCCTCGGAATGCGACAACAAGCCGCAATGGATTGCGTTGCTCAACCCAGTGTTCATCTATCTTTGGAAAAAGTGAGGCGCCATTATTATCGACTACGGTAATTCTTGAGGCTTTTCCCAGCAACTCGCGTCCTGCTCTAGTAATCCGGCTGAAGGGAAAAAAAGAGCGGGAGTTGATATGAAATGCTAATTCACCGGATTTGACCTTTATCTCATCGGCGTGCTCTGTCAGTTGGAGACAGTCCACCAGCTGGTCCGGGATCACTTTGAAATTGGCATGCGGTGGATCATGCCGAATGATGCCTATGCGCTTCATTCCATTGGCTGGCAAAGAAATCTGCATGTCAAACAAAACCCACTTGACGCTGCCGTCTTCCCAGCACGCAAGAGGCGTCGTTGCCGTCGGCACGAGATTTTCTTCCGAGTCGAATGCCCCTAGATTGCTTGAATCGAAAACCGTTCCCCTAGGAAAGGGAATTCCAAAGGTGATCGGCTCCCGATCACGAGTCAATCCTGCTGATTCTATGATGTCTATCGTAAGTATGCGCTTATTGAATATGGACGTCATGAATTGGTTGCCTGGCGTTCTTATTTTGGAGAGCGACTTCTAACTACCCTGGCGGGATTGCCTACCGCGATCGAAAAATCCGGTATCGGGTTCAAGACTACAGAACCCGCACCGATCACGCACTTCCGCCCAATATCCGCGGCTACGATAGCACCATTGCCAATCCAGGAATCTTCTCCGATGGCAATTTGTGTGTATTCACTGGATTGGTCCTTGATGGGAACCCCCAAGTCTTCAAAGGAATGTTGGCGAAGTCCACTCAGGATATGGACGCTACTTCCCAGTATGCAGTTGCTCCCAATATCGGCATAGCCTATATCACATCCTCTGCCGAGATACACCCCATCACCAATTTTCACCCGGTGGTCAGAAAATGTCGTTCCGAAGCTTATGCAACAATCCTTAAGCCTTGAACTCGTCGCCCATTGGAAATACGCTAGCCGGAACCATTCACCAGTGATTCCAGGAACTAAGGAGACCCACTGGGCCATCATGGCGAATGCTTTTCGCTTTCCAATGAGAGCCGTCTCCATTTTATATATTGCATACAGTGGAAAAGACAACAATCGCATGATTGCGTTGACCGCGGCCTTGGCAGTGGTTTTATTGAAATTCATAGTGGACGCCCTTTACTCTGAAAGCGCGAGATAGTCGTCATCCCTCTCTGTTCTCCCATCTCATTGAAGCAGTAGGCGGTTTGCCTGTCCAGATCCCAGCAACTCGCGGTCGTATGGGCGCTCATTTTTTCAGAAGGCCGATCAGTCCAATGAATCAACGAAATTCCTAAACCACAATTCAATTCCGACGATGGTCCCCAACAGGTGGGCATAATCTTTCTTGCCCGAGACATGCTGCTCAAAGACGGTCTTCAGAGCCCGGGGTTCAAAGAGCCCCCTTTGAGTTAATTGGGAGCCGAAAAGGATTTCGCCTGTAGCTTCCCGGAACGAGTGTCGTTGCCAGTCCTGAAATTCTGTGTAGTGTCTAAACCCCCTCACCCTCAGCCTTCTCATTAGAGAGTTGAACTTGTCTGTGACCGCCAAACGCAGGGGACTGGCATCTAGCGGAGCCCCTGTATTGGAATTTGGTATTTTCACAAGCTCAGGCATGCATCTCTTGATTAGCGCGCAATGAACCTCTCCAGAATTCCTTTTGTTTACAGGAAGTTGCAGCAGCACCTTCAGATAATCCTCGTCGAGATAGGGCAGCCTGATTTCCACCTGAGTTCTGAAAATATCAAGGGAAGCAACCACTTGACGGCGGATGTGCTCACTAGCATAATAGTAAAGGCATAAATCTGCAGGCTCGAGTTTTTCGCAGACCCGCCCACACGATTCTTCCAGAGACTGCCTTGCCGCATCCTTTGTCCGAGAATACGCGTCAGGAGTGAGCAATGCTTTTGCCTGTATATCGCGGATGACCAGGTTGGTTGATCTAAAAATAAAGTCAGTCGCCTCTTTACCCTTTGAAAGTGAATAGACCTCAGGAGTCGCCATTACCGGGTATGCAAGAGAGGCTTTCGCAAGCTCGCCGCCATGGCCTCGCAGCAGTATTTTGAATGCGGCGTTCCTGAGGTAGTTGAGAGCCAGCATTTCCGTGGACTCGTGAGGGTGATACATGCCATCGCTTAGGCGGATCATGTTGTTCGCCATGCCATTAAAATCTTGGAGGTATCCACGATCCAACTCAATGAACTCGTGCCTTGTTCCGGCAATCCTCGACATCTTCTCTGCGAGTTTCTGGTCTGCGCATCCTGGTAGTCCCAAAGTGTACGTGTAGACGCCTTCAGCATCCTTGCCCATGCCGGCCAGAATGGCGCGAGAGTCCAGCCCTCCAGAAAGGGAAAGTCCGATAGAATCTTTTGGCCGCGACGCTGTCTTTATTGACTCTATTAAAAGGGTCGCCGCATCATCACAAGATATAGCGGGATTGTAGGCTCCATTCTCGACAAAGAGGGAGTCCAAATTCCAATAGGATTGCAGCGTCTTCTCACATGAGTTCAAATCGAATGTCAGAACAGAGCCCGGTGGAAGAAGGGCGACGTCTTCAAACAGGGTCTTATTGCCCAATATCTGCCCAAAGTGCAGGAAGTCTGCAAAGCTTCGGTAATCAAGATTTCTGCGAACACGCCTATCCTGAAGGATCGCCTTCACCCCGGCAGCAAAGACCATCCGGTCAGATCCGATCGAATAATATAAAGGGAGCAATCCATATTTGTCGCTAAATAACTTAAGCACTCGCGATCGTGCGTCATAAACGACAAAATGAAATGATCCTTTCAGCCCTGCCGCGCAATGGTCTCCATCGCGCAGAAACATATTGAGTGCATGCTCCGGATCGGAGGATGATTTAGGATTGTTCAACAATTCGCCATGAAAGAGCAGCAGGAAACGCCCCGTATGGTCTCTTACTGGCTGCTCTTGAGCGTTGAGCACACCTAGATTCACTCTGCCGAGAAAGAGGCCATTTGCCATATCCATATGGTTATGAACATGAGCATGCCCAAGGCCCCTGCCCATGGAAGTCGCCATAGCCGAGAATAGATTGGGGCTCTCAGGGATCGCCGAATGAGCGCATACTCCGAATATTCCAGGCATTCGTATAATCTTCTTTCTAGAATAGGATTCAGAAGCGAAATATTGGCTTATGAATCGATGTCATTTATGGCTTCAAAGGTCCTTTGGGCTATAATATCCCAGTCGTTTTTCGCCGCCCAGATTCTGGCTTTTGCACCCATGCGCCTTCTCAGATCAGAATCAAGCGTCAAGCGAGCAATTGCACCTTCGACGTCGGATTGATTTGAACCGTTAACTATCAACCCGGTTTCCTCATGGAGAACGGCTTCGGGCTGCCCCCCGACGTCACCGGCAATAGAAGGGATGCCAGCCGCGGAGGCTTCCAAAAAGGCGATTCCAAAGCCCTCGACCATAGCCCCCACATGTATTGACGGCATAATGTAGACGTCAGATGATGCTAGGGCTAACGTTCTTTCTTCATTGGAAAGATAGCCAGTAAAGCGAACCCATTCAGAAACGCCTAATTTTTGCACCAGTCTCTGAAGGCTGCTCTGCTCCTCTCCTTCCCCAACCACAACATAACTCAGATTTAGTCCTCTTCGACGCAGATTATGAATAGCCTCGATAACCGCAGCATGGTTCTTTCGAGGCTCCATTCTGGCTATTGTCGCAAGAATCACCGCATCGTCGGGCCATCCCCAAGCCTTCCTACAAGCGTTCTTCATTTCATCAGTTATGGAGAAGGCTTTTGAATTGACCCCTGGATGAATAACAATCGAGTTGCACTTAGGGGAGAACTTCCGGACAAAATTGTCGGAAAACCTACTGTTTGCAATAACTAGATCGGAATTGTCATAGACCCATTTACTCAAGATGCTTAATTGCCTGCTAGTTCGGGCGACCAGCAATTCTTCTCCGTGAACGTAGGTGACAACCTTACAGTTATTACGATGACCCAGTTTGAATGCTATGCTGCTAATGCCTTCGGGAAAAGCCTTGATGCAATGGATTATTGAATGCGCTCCTTGAGAGATCTCACTTAGGCATTTCAGTATTTTTTTATACCGTCGGATGCATTGGGGGCTAAGTAAGTTTACATTTCTTATCTGTATATCTTCCCTGTAGATTTTGAGCAGTTTCTGGTCAAGCGCATCGAACTGTTTCTGCCTCATCTTTAGTTGGGAGTTAGCTGAATAATCTTGCGTCAAAACGGTAATAGGCAAAGGATTCCGTATGTATACTTCATGTAGCCAGTGATGAGCTCCGCCTATAAGTGGGAAGTAATCCTGTGTAAGTATAATATTCTTAACATTCAATTAAATAATCCTATTTATATATAATGCTATAGATTTAATATAAATTTATGAATATTTTCAATGCTACCAACAAAAATATCATATATCCATGCTACGCTAAATATTATTGCAATAGCACTAGATAATGAAATAATCAGCTTTTGACGTGTTTTCCAAATATTCTTTAGGTTGCATATGCTCCATGCAGAATAAAAGCATAGTAAAGGAACCAGTGGGAGATGGTAGCGTGAATGGCCAAACACTATCGAATGTAATCCCAAAAAACCCAGTATAAAGAAGGCTGCAATGTAATCGAGATTATTGCGTTCAAGAAATAACTTACATGCCAAACCGATAAAACCCAAGAGTGTTACTCCTATGTAAGCTAGAAGGATAATAGGAGGAAATAGAATTTTAAAATATATAGAATCAAGCTTAGGGAAAAATTGCTGCTGCATCCCAGCGATAATAGTTCGCTCCAGGCCCCAGAAATTGGCTGCCTTAATAATTGACCGCTTAACTGTTAAGAAGGGGTGCTCCAGCATATACCCTCGTGCAAGGCGAATAGCTGTTGCTTGTTTTTGCGCTTCATTCAACCCAGCTATCTCGTTTTGATAAATATCGCCCCAGCTCTCATGACCCTTGACGCTCACCGCGGCCCACGCTCTGTGGAGGGGGGTGAATTCATAATTGCCCATCGATAAGTTGAGGCCCCCCATTGTATCCACGGGCACAAAGGCGTTAAAACACCTATAGTTGCGAACGGCCCAGGGAGTAAGGCCTAAGCTGAAAAAAAGAAGAAAGATCAAGACCCTGCCAATGGCTCTTGCTCTACGTCCTGGTTGGAGCGGAACAAGCAGGGCGGCGAGTGGTATTGCAAGGGAGTATGTGATGCTGCGCGTCAGGCTTGCCAGGGCAATCGCACTGCCCGCGCACGCAAGGATGAGAGCCGATGGACGGTCTACACCGTACACTAGCGCTAGTATGGTGATACTGAAGAGAAAAATGAAAACCGTTTCTGAAAGAATCAGGTAATCGAAGAAAATAAGGCTTGGATAAAACAAAAAAATAGCGGTTCCCAGAAAAGCTGTTTCCTTTGAACTAACGTGGCAAAACAGTAGAAAAAGAATCCCCCCGGTAAGAAGATTCAGCATTATCTGCGCCACCCTCACCATATTAGCGTTGCCTTCGCCAGCCAGGGCATACACTGATGCAAGAAAGGCAGGATAAGCGGGCGGACGGATAGCAGTCGGTTCGTGGGGAAAAAGCGCGAACTCGCGATTTTCCAGAATGCTTTGCGAAAGTTTCTGATAATGCTGCTCATCAACAATATTTAGGGGCTGATTCCAGAACAATGGGAGCAAAAGGAGGCGAAGAATGAATGCACTGGCAAATAGCAATGCGATGCGTCTAAAAGATCCGTCCGTCTTAGAATTGGCGTGCTGCGTCTGGCAGCCACTTTTCTGACGAGGATGCACCCCTTTATTTTCAGATGTCAAGAGGATCTTGGCTGGCATAGCGCTCAACAGGAATACCCCTTCCGATCTTCAAGCAACTGAGGAACTGCATCTTGACGCCCTGATGGCGCCTCCAATGATTTCTGCTTTCCGGAGCGGAAAACTACAAGGTAATTGGAGATCATGCAAAGATAGAAAAAGAGTTCGAGTGTTTCTATGGAAAGGAAAAATGCACAAACAGCGAATCCTGCTAACGACGCAATGATTGCGTCGCTCATGAGAGATAAGAAATACTCATCTCTATCTTCAGTTGACAATGGCTGTTTTCGTCGCCACAAAACGACAAAAGGAATGGTTAAAACTATAATGTAGGATGCGCCTGCAAGGAGTCCGCTCTCAGCTGTCAACTGGAGATATGAATTGTGTGCAACTCTTGGCACGTATTCTGAATAATAGGGAAATGCGGTCATAAAGGACGCCAACCCAACACCTACTATGGGATGCGCCACGATCATGCTGGCAGCAGCTTCCCACGCTTCAAGCCGCGTCATAGCCGAGCGGTCTTCTTCATACTCGTTGATTGTGTCAGCACGATCCTTCATCGTGCTACCGCCTTGCCATTGATAAAAAAGAATGAGCGCTGGAATAATAGCAAGTCCGATAAGCTTCCTTCGAGAACGAATAACCGTTATGAAGAGTGTTACAGCAACTCCTAATAGCGCTCCACGTGATGCAGTTAGAAATACGGCATGCCACCCTAATGGAATGAGGGCCCAAAATGCAAAACGTACGATCAGCTTATTAGCGTACAATCCAAGATAATATAAAAATGGGAGACCCATGACAAACACCATGCCAAATACATTTTCATCTAAGTACATTGATCCACCTGTGGGCGTCATTGGCCCTCCAAGTCTCCCAAAAAACTGCCCTGAAAAGTATTGATCGTTTGCCCACCATATCAAAACAATGACAGATACAGCTAGAGCATAACAAGAGTATTTAAATTTCTGATGATTATCAATACATAATACAGCAATATAATAAAAAAGAAACATATTGCTCATTCTTCCAATGAGACGATGTGGATCGAAAAGGTGATATTCCATATTGACAAATGGTCCAAAAAAATATGACATGATTAAGCATAGCCACCAAATTAAAATAAATAGATTGATCTTGGTCTTAATAAAAGTTATCGTAGCTTTTCCATGGAGGATTGATATTCCACAGCCTATAATAGTTGGCACAGAAATAAATAAGAAAGGTCGAACACTAGAAAAATTCCAGAACCAGATAAACTGTGGACCCATTATCGCAAATACGTAAGCGGCAAGAACTCCTATCCATGGCTGAAACAGCGCTACTATAGATGTAGATGGCATTAAAATATAAAGAATAATTTTTCCCATTTTACCTTCAGTCTATATTGTTATATATATTAATCAAGGATGCAATATAGTTATCAATGTGAAAATTAGATACTATATGCTGCCTTGCAGTCTCTCCAATTTTATAACGCAGCTCTCTGTTCTGCAAAAGACAACTTGCGACTTGGGTCAGCGCCTCAACATTTTGAGGTTGGACCAAAAAACCCGTATCGCCATTTATTATAATCTCCCTAAGCCCGCCTACGTTTGATGCGATAATAGGTTTTCCAGCAGCCCCAACCTCCAACGCTACGAGACCAAATGGTTCTGCATATGATGGCATTACAACTAGATCGCAAATATGGAGCAACTCCCAAACATCGGTTCGAAATCCAGTAAATATACATTTACTAGACAAACCTAATGATTTTGAAAGATTTTCCATCTCTATCCGATAATTTTTGCCCTGTTGTTTATCATCTCCGACAATCAAAAATACAATATTTTGATTAAGAGCGTCTATATTCTTAGCCATAAGCAGAAATTCTTTTATCCCCTTGATGGGAATAACCTGCCCAATAAATCCGATAATCTGTTGGCCTCTAGCGATTCCCAGGGTTTCTCTGAGCTGATCGAGTTGCTCATTTTTTGGTGGATTTGGGGGGGTAAAACCGTTGTGTATAACAAAACAACGATAATCAGGAAATAGATTAGGACACTCCTTCTGTATGTGGCTCTTCATTGATTCAGAAGGAATAATTACATATTCAAATCCATACCTAAGGGCCCATCGCAGTAGTGAAGCGTCATAGCAGAAATGGATATGACAGATTCTGGGTATTCTAAGCAATCTTGCAGCGATGCTAGCCGCCCTATATGCAGTGACATCATTGGAGTGTAAGATTTTTATGGAATTTTTCGCCATAGAGGAGGCTATTCTTGCCACCGAAACGAGAAAGGGAAGCGGCTTGCGCCAATTGGGGGCAGGCATGGAGATTTGCTCATATCGCATTGGGAGCGCACCCAGTTCAGTGTCTAGATCTTTACCGGACGCTCCTGAAACGACGAAGGGACGGAAGCGATTGGCCGGCAGGTTCAACACCGTTTGCATCAGCACGCGCTCAGCTCCTCCGATGAAGCTGCTGTTAACCGTGTACAAGATAGACTTCATCTGGAAAGCGCCTTCTCTAGTTGGTCCTATTTGAGTGCAACAAATCTCCAAGTTTGACCCTAAAGGTTTCTCCTACCAAAGGTATATCCATATCTATCACTTCATTAGGATTGCCTGGGGTATGATGTTTATATTCAAATATATTTAATGAAACTCCTTGTAAAACGCCTACATCAGAGCGGAGCGGAATGGTTTTGCGTAATATGAATTGATCGGTTTTAACTTCCTCTCTGAGCCATTCCAGCGCCGGTGATGAAGACGGATAGTCCTCAACAACTACATAGCCCACTCCATAACGCTGCAATAGGTCGTAAATATCTTTCCTGGAGCTGATGCGATCCTCAACAATACGATTCATACATGATGTTGCAAATATCTTATCTGACCTAAGAACTATAAAGCTACGATCAGGATCATGTTTACGCATGAAGTATACAAAATACCCAGTATCGACAACACTACTATAGAGCACAACATCTCCCATGGGGCGTCCTGTAACGTACTCAACCGCATTCTCATAACCTCCGGCATATGAAGGAGCTTTCGACGCTCCTATGGCCTGATAGCCGATACTGATGATAATTATGAGAATTACTAAATACCTAGCATATTCCCGGAGCGGGATTGCCGCAAGTGATGCGGCCATAACACAAAAGGCCGGTATCCAGTAAACCGCATATCTAGGGTATTTATGCACTCCAAGCGCCACCATCATCAAGTAACAGCTTCCTATCCAAAGTAGAAAAAAAACTGACCGACGATCTCGCAGGACAAGACTAGATAATATGCCTATACCACCAAGGATGGCAATGGGATGTGAAAGGTGGTCCGTCCATATCATTTTAGCATAAAACAGCAGATTAGTGGTTGATAATCTATCACGCAGTGAACGAGTTGTCGCTGAGGCAACGTCATTTTGCGAATATTTCAGGGTTATAAGCACTAATGGAATTAGAAGGAGGCAGATTCCAATCGATGAAATCAACACTTCTCTTCGAATTAGCGCCTGCTTCCCTTTCTTAAGAAGGAAAAACAGAAAAAAAACTGGAATAATAAAGATAGCAAGATGCTTACTATATACGCTGAGCACTAAAGTTAAAGCCGTCAAATAGGCAAATATACTTTTATCCGATTCATAATAGTTGTAAAATAAGTAGCTAGTAAGAATCGTCAAGCTTATAGTAGGAACTTCACTCATAACAATTTGACTGTATTCTACTATAAATGGCGTCGTTGCAAAAATCAGGGATGCAAGCAAGGCTACTTGTGCGTTGTAGATTTTACGAACCAGGAGAAACAAGAAAAAGATGCCCATAACGAAAAAACTGATCATCATAATCCGCGCCGAGCAAACCGATATTCCGAATAACGTATAAAATATAGGCAATGTCAAGCCTAGCAATATTGGATGATGCCCCAGTGACAACGCCGGATACTGAGAGAAGTACAAGACCGCATGATTGAATATATTACCCCCCTTGATGTGTCCAGTCAGTATGTCTCTCGCTAAGTCAAAAAAATACACTCCATTCATGAGATACTTTGGCATATCTCCATTGGTTGCGACGACAGATTCATCGGTTATCCCCTGTGCAGCAAGAGCACCCCCTATAACGCACACTAATATAATGCAAATATTATATACAGTCTCCAGGTTGCCCACCAGAGCCTTATGTATATTTATCTGAAATTCTGAATATGCTTGTTGTGTTTTATTTTTATTCATAATATTATATTACATATCACCTATAGTTATAGAATATTGGTTAATAATATTACAAATCTTACACTTAGAATTAAGCCTGTTTCACAACTATTTCTCTAATTAAAATCAACTCCTCCATACCTATTTCATGCGTTATCACTAATGCCAATATATAGAATCCATAAAGAACGGCATATTCCAATGGCAAAAATATAGGCGGAACAGTTAAAATATGTGGTGCTAATGATATAAATATTAGTATAATTATAGTTTTCGTAAAACCAATTTGTCCAACATTCAATCCTAATATTGAATTAACATACCATCCAGACATAATTAATAATATTAGGGCGCTTAGTGAGGTTGCAATTGCCGCACCCATTATTCCAAACATAGGAAGAAGTGTAATATTTAGAAATATATCGATAATTATTGAAGCGCATGACATCAAAGCCATTATACGTTCTTTTCTCATGGCAATCATGACGTGCGCATAGATGCTCATAATTCCAGCAAACCATAAACCAAAAACAAGAATACTAAGGGGAATATAGGATGGACTATATGACGGACCATATACAAGTACAATTAACTCTTTTGATGTTGATGCTATAATTACTACAATTGGAAGGAAAATCATTGTGGAATAGCGTAATGTCTTTGACAGGATTGCCCTGCACTGCTCAAAACGCTCATTTTTAAAATCCGAACTGATTATCGGAAGAGCGATAGATCCGAAGGAAAATATGAGCCAGTAAGGGACCTTGGAAAATGTACTGGCAGCCGTATAGAATCCTGTAAAACTTGTATCACTAATAAAGAACTTTACAAAAAGCAAATCTATGTTCATTAATAATGCTAATGACCCAAATATTAATATGTTTGCGATTGATAATTCAATTACCTGCCTAATTTTTATATCCAATTTATCATTAGGTATATTAATTGTAAGCATCACACCTATAGCAGTAGCAGATACGGATGCCACTAAGAATCCCATCATAATTCCTGAGACTCCCATATTTATCCATACGAAGATAACCACAGCTAATGGCCTTACAACAGAATATACGGTTTGGACTATACTTTCTTTAATGAATTGACGCTGCCCATTCAATGTTCCCATATATACAAAAAATATACTTTGAACAACTATTATAATAGCGCAAATTTGTAGCGGAACTACCAAGTTCATATCCTGAAAAAAAGTTGCTATACTTCTAGAGCTGATCGCAATTATGCTAGAAATGACAATGGCCAAAGATATTTGAACCAATAACCCCTTTTTTAGTATGCTTCTTGCCGCACCAGGATAGATTACAGTTGTTCTGGATATAAATTGCCTTACCCCATTTTCTAATAAAATATAGGATATTGTCAAAATAGAAAGAACAACCCCAAATGTTCCGTATAGCCCTGCAGCCAGTTTCCTTCCGGCATAAATATGAATTATATATGCTCCGACAATAAATGCACTTCTACCAATCAGATTAACTAATATGCCTTTCCCCATACTACTTATTATCCCAACAAGTTGGAGTTATTATGATAAATTTTGCCGTGCTTGGAGGTTTGCTATTTCCATTCAATAACCAGGAAGCCGGTGAACCAGGCAGCAACAACTTAGCTCCAGCTATAGCGGCTGCGTTGCACCATGGGGTTGACATAATTTGATAGTGGAAGCGATTCCTTTCTTTATGTGACAATGGACCGTGGCGAGAGGCAACATTCGGACGCATTCAAGGTTTACTTGAAGTCGCACAGTCAGTATCCGTATTTGGGGAATTGTCTTGAATAACGCTCTTGGGAGTTAGATAATCCAACTCTATCCGTCGCACCCTAAGCAAAGTTTCTTCTATAAGTCTACGGTTGAAGGATAGCACATCCGCGACAATACCAATCATAAGTACATTAAAGCCAGTTATAAACAGTATGGCAGCCAATACCAATGACTGAATATGACCCCCACCACCCCCCATAAAATAGTATACTAGAAACCTTACAGATGGAACCATTCCTCCTAGTATAAAAAAAGAACTAATAATAAAAAACACTCTCAATGGCTGGTACATAGTGTACATACGAATTATAGTTGATACAGATCGCTCTAGAAATATTGGTATGCTTCGAAATAATCTTGATTCACGAGTTTTTGGATTTGTTCCAATAGGGACACTCGATATAGCTAAATGCTTTTTGCCAGCTTGAAGGACCGTCTCTATCGTGTATGAAAATGGGGAAACTATATTCATTTGCATAGCAGCTTCTCTGCTAAACGCGCGAAATCCGCTTACGGCATCAATCACATCGGTGTCAGAAAGTTTTCTTATTAGAAAGCTGCCAAATTTCTGAAGTTTTTTCTTTAATGGACTAAAGTGATTGATGGTGTCGGTTTGGCGATCACCTACCACTATATCAGCTTCACCCTTCATAATTGGAGCGATAAGTTTAGGAATGTCTTTCCCATTGTATTGATTATCGCCATCCGTATTAACGATGATATCAGCTCCGAGCCTTAGTGATGCATCGAGTCCGGCAAGGAATGTGCGCGCCAACCCCTTATTGCATGTGTTTTTTACTATATGATCTACACCCAATTCCTTGGCCGTATCAATTGTCCTATCGGTGGAGCCGTCATCTATTATTAGGATTTCAACTTTACCAATACCGTCAATACTCCGAGGTATATCCCTCAGTGTCAGAGGAAGGGTTTTTTCCTCATTGTAGCACGGTATCTGGACAATCAATTTCATTATAAAATATCTCCTTCCATCAACACATTTACTTACATATTTTAAACGTTACCTATTCAAGATATATATACATATAATAGATTTTCAGGTTTAATTTCCTGGAATATGAACAGGTTGAAATATTTGGTTAAGAATAGGTATATCTATGAATAGCAACGAAAGTATAATAACTACACATAATGCAGCATACACAACAAGACCTTTTTGTTTATATAGACGTTCCGGATATTGAACTGGACTATCCTCCCAGAATGCAAGCCGTAGGTACATTGGTATAAATCCAGCTAACAACGGAACGCTTAAAATAAGCTCCATCCTATAGCGAACGATAAATATTCCGAGGAACAAGCAAAATGCTGAAGAATAATAGACCATGCTGAGCATTAGCCGGTATTCATTATAAAATGAAAAGGATTTGCGATATCCTGCGGCAACCTCAGGATCTCCAATTCTCCTGTACTCAGCATATCGTTTGGTCGCCATAAAGAACGCACCAATCATCCAATATGCCATTATGATGGATAGGGTAGGGGGGTAGTGCTGGTTCACCGAAAACCATCCCAACAATAACCTTATAGAATTGTTTAGCGATTCGGAAAGGACATCGACATACGGGATATCCTTGAGGCGAAAAGGGGGAATATTATATAAAATTCCCATCACCAAGAGAGAGGCCAGAGTTATGAAAAACCACAAGTTGACCGCAGCTCCGAGGAGAAGGCCTGCAATCCCCAGGAGTATCCACTCAAAGTAGGCAATTTTAAGGTTCACCAAGCCTGATGGCACTGGGCGATAGCGCTTTACCGGATGGAGAGCATCCTTGGGAGCGTCTAGGATCTCATTGATCGTATAATTGCTCGATGCAATTATACAGGTGGAGAACAACCCGATGAGTACAGGTAGAATGATTTGCCACGAAAGCAGGCTCGGGGAATCATAGATGGCTATGACGATTCCCGGGACCATAAACACATTCTTAAACCAATGATCCGGTCTCGCGATTTGTATGTACGGCTTGAGCGAAAAGCCGGATGTATTATTGATGGCAAGTTGCTCGCTCATAGCTGCTCCTCTTCAAGGGGGATATGCTGACTGGATCTCGCGCCGCCAACGCCGCGGAGAGAACCTTCAATGATAGACAAAATTTCTCTTAGAGAACGAATAGTAGGAAACGCCGAATCTTTATTCCTCCCAAAGAGGCTGCGCAAGATAGCCGTCTGCATTCCGGCTTCCTTTGCGCCAAGGCCATCCACCTCCGGCCTGTCGCCGATGTATATTATTTGCTCCGGGCGCAACCCCATCTTTTCGGCCGCCACGGCAAACCCGTTAGTAACAGGTTTGAACCCATAAACTCCGGGGTCGGACGCCGAGACTATCGTTGCAACAAGATGAGAAACGCCTAGCGCCTCTAATTTTTTGGCCGCCGGATAGTCCGAGAAGACGCCCACCACCAAGCCGTCTTGACGCATGCTTTGCAGGACCTCTATCAAGCCCCGTCTTCGGAAAACCGAAATCATCGGGAGGGGCTTCGTCTCGAACCATTCTTGAACAACATGCAAAACCTCTGAAGGAGAGGCGCCCGTAGACAGGGCCGTCCGCATCAACTGCGCGTTCCAAGGATCATGGACAGCGTCTTTCCTTAAGGATTCCTGGGCCTTTCGATACTTGGATACTATTTGCAACAAGCGCGGCAGCCTTCCGGGCGTGAAAACGTGCTGAATCAAGAGTAGTGAAACGACAGCTATCCGAACAGGCGCCTGATAGTAAAGTGTTCCGTCGACATCAAACAAGACCCCGCGTATGGGAGACGCGTCGGCGTTGTTTGAACAGCTTCCATTCTGAACGATACGTTTTTTTGTCACGATTTCTTAAAGGCCGCGATGGTTCGGCAAAAGAAGTAAAACTGCAGAAGGAAAAGAAGCTTCAATAATTCGTCTATTCCATGGATTCTGTTGCGCATTTTGACGCTTGCCAATATAGATGGCAGTGAATAGAAAAAAATCGCGGCGATTAATGCACCGGCCCCCGCCGCTTTAGTGAACGCAACCAGGAAAAGAGGTAAAATGACGCTGAAGTAGATGGGTATGCCAAGGCTCGGCAGCTCGCGCATCCGAAGGCCATGACTGAGTACGCCGTATAAGTTGCCTCTACCACGCCACATTTCTTTCTTTATAAATTGTCTTATCGTCGCCGCTTCTCCATAGTGGACCACCCCTATGCGACTATCCGATACTATTCTCCCTCGGGTCTTTATTCTATAAGAAAAATCAACATCCTCACAAGTCTCGAGCGATTCGTTGAATCCGCCTATCGCCTCAAATTGCCCCCTATGGACGAAGAGGTTCATTGACTCCAGCCAGTCGACGTCCTGAACAACTGCATCCCTTCTCCGCACAATGAACCATGTCTTCTGGACCCAAGTTGAATTATCCGGGATACACGGAGGGCTTCCCCAAGCAGCTATGCTTGCGTCGTAGAAGTATGCGGACGCCTCCCGCAACCAGTCTTTTTTCACGACGCAGTCCGCATCAACGAATGCGACAATATCGCCGCTGGCTTCCTTTACGCCGAGGTTGCGCAGTCCGGATACATTCTTTGCGTCGTCTCTTATTAACTTGACCCCATAAGTTTGGGCGATTTCTCTCGTGCTATCGGTCGATCCATTGTCAATAACAATGACCTCGATTAATCCTTTATCGTATTCAAGGTTGTTAATTGAGTCCAGACACGCGGGCAAGAGACGCTCTTCATTGTACGCGGGTATAATTATGGAGACCATAGGCAAAGATTGCGCTATCCGTCGGTTGACGTCCCGAGTCTCTTTACTGTTCATCGACCTTCTCTTGTTTTTCCAGCTGGCCCTGTGAGGGCGTCGTAAAGCGACTCATACTGTCTTGCCATTGATTCCGCCGAGAAGTTACCGAGTATGAAGCTGCGCCCCTTATCCCTCAAGGCGCTCCTCAGCACGTCATTAGAGGCCACCCGCACAATCTCTTCAGCTAGCCGTTTGTCATCTTCCAACGGAAACAACAAACCTGTTTCGCCATGATGGATAAGGTCGCGGCAGCCAGCTATATCGGTTGCAACGACAGGCGCTCCGGCCGCCATTGCCTCCATAAGGCACCGCGGAATCCCCTCCAGACGGGATGGAAGAACAAATGCATCGAAGCCTTTCAAAAACGCGAGTCTGTCTTTTCGGAAGCCAAAGAATCGGGTGCGATCGGCAATGCCAAGTTCTTCCGCCATCAATTCAAGATGAGCGCGTTCCTCGCCATCGCCCACTATGGCAAGCCGCCAGTTCAGTGAGCCAAGCCGTGAGACGGCCTTCAGCAGAACATCTATTCCTTTTCTGGGTATAAGCTGTCCTATGTATCCAATTACAAAGAACCGATCATTCTTCCACCTGAGAATTTCTTCAAATATATCTCTTTGGGATTCGATCTCGCTTATATCGACTCCATTTAGAATAAGATGCAGTTTGCCATCCATTCCGGGCGCATGTTGCAACTCATCGAATAATTCTCTTGAGAGAGGCGCGACGGCATCCAAAAAGGGGAAGATGCAACGGCTAATCATTTCGTAGCATAGGACTTTGAAATCCGCTTGTCTGCTCCAACCATGCGGGGTGGTGATGATCCTGCAATTTGTTCCTCTGGTCGCCATCAATCCAATCAAATCGGCTTTATACCAGTGCGTGTGAAGAATCTTGACGTCATTCCGCAATAGGAAGCTCCTCACACGCATGACAGCTAGTGGGTTCACCTTTCCATACGCTTGAAAAACGCAGGAGCGGAAGCCCATCATTTCCGCCTCCCGGCAAAGCGGCGCTTCAAGCGCTGGAGCATCCTTGATAACCGCGACTGTAGATTCAATTCTAGCCGGGTCCAAGTGCCTAATGAGTGCAAGAATCCATCTTTCGGCGCCGTAAAGGCCGGTTGGACTGCCAAGATGAAGAACGCGGATTGGGATGCTATTTGACATAAGGATTCAAAATACTATGAGAATCGCCTGAAATATCAGTTATTGAATATGGTTGCTTGCATGCTTGCTTTCCCACAAGCTAAACATCATAACGCTCCAGAGGAAGACGGAATGGTCTCTTGCACCTCGCTGATGCTCATCCCAAATCCGCTGCAACTGTTTTGTTCGTAGCAGGTTTGATAGTGTTGACGACTTGCTGAAGACCGCATCTTCGACAAAGGGCTTCAGTTCATTGCGCAGCCACTGCGCCACAGGGATGGAGAAGCCTCGTTTGGGTTGATTCAGCACTTCAGGAGGCAATCGCCTTTCTGCTGCTTTACGAAGCAACAGCTTGCCTCTATTACCTTTTAGCTTAAGATGGACCGGCAGCCGGGCGGCAAATTCCATGATGCGATGATCAAGAAGCGGTGATCGCACTTCCAGGGCGTGCGCCATGCTCATGCGATCCACTTTCACCAGAACGTCATCGGTCATGTAAAAGTGAATATCGGCGTATTGGCTTCGGCTGAGGGGATCTCGCGCACCAGGTCCGGCATAGAGCGGCTGTACGGTTTCAAATGGCGTAAACCCCTTGAGCGAATTGAGAAAGTCCGAGGTGTACAGCGCGCCCCTCGTATCCGACCGCAGCCAGACGAGATCCTGATAGAATGCTTCTGCATCGCTCACGGCAAGGTTTTCAAAGATGGTCTTTAGGCGCAAAGGCTTTGGAATCCAAGCCGCTCCTGGATATGCGGCTCCAATGGGGCCAAACAAGAGACCTCTGAGCGCCACGGGCAGCGCCCGACGCATCTTCGACTCCAGGATATGCGGCGCATACCGGAAAGTGTAGCCTGCAAATACTTCGTCGCCCCCATCTCCCGAAAGAGCAACAGTTACGTTCTCCCTGGCCATTTTGCAGACATACCAAGTGGGAACCGCACTGGAGTCAGCAAAAGGCTCATCGAAGTGCCATGCGATCTTGTCTATGGTTTCCGTAACATCCGGCGTAACACGAAACGCCCGGTGGTCCGTCTTAAGGCGCTTCGCTACAGCCTCGGCTAATGGAAGCTCATCATAGTTCTCGTTGTCAAATCCTATCGAGTTGCTGCGCACGGGGTCCTGCATGAGGCTAGCCATGGACGCCGTCACGAGAGGAGAGTCAATTCCCCCGGACAAAAAGACGCCGAGCGGCACTTCGCTCATCAAACGGCATTTCACCGCGTCGTCCAGAAGCGCCTCGAATTCATCAACAGCGTCATCGAGCGATGTTTCAACCGGTTCAGGAAAACTCAGTCTCCAATAGCAGCGTTCGTTGAAATCCCTTTCCGACACCTGAGCCACATGGGCGGCAGGCAACTTCCTAACGCTTCGATAGACAGTTCGAGGCGCAGGAATATATCCGAAGGTGAAGTAACAGTCCAACGCCTCCGGGGAAACCTCGTCGGGGCAGAGGTCTCCAGCTCGCAGCGCTTTAAGCTCTGAAGCGAATGCAAGCCGTCCGTTCTCATAGAAGTAGTAGAGCGGCTTTTTCCCGACCCGGTCTCTGGCAAGAAGCACCGAGCGATCCCTTGCATCCCAGATGGCGAAGGCGAACATTCCGAAAAGTTTTTCCACGCACTGCTCACCCCACTCAATGTATGCCTGCAGTATTACTTCAGTATCGCTCCGGGTGGCGAAGGTGCGCCCTTTAGCTTCAAGCTCGGAGCGCACCTCCTGGAAGTTATAGATTTCACCATTAAAGACAATCTGAACTTGGCCATCGAGAGCGCCCATCGGTTGCTGACCACTGGAAAGGTCAATGATGCTCAGCCTCCTATGGCCGAACGCGGCATAATTGTCCACAAAGCAGCCCTCTTCATCCGGCCCTCTATGAACAATAGCGGATGCCATGCGTTTGATGCGGTTAGCCGCATCATCGGCTTGATGACCACGAAAGTTTATGAATCCTACAATTCCGCACATAGTGGTGGCAGCCTGACAAGAAGTTTTCGCTAGATCCGCGCGTTGGATTGCAACATTTCCGAATAAACGGTGCGATAGCCATCGATCATTTTCTGATAGCCAAAGTCATCTTCAAACCGTCGCCGTCCCGCATCACCAAGACTCGCAGCTTTTTGCGCATCCGAAGACGCCTCCAATAAAACCATGGACAGATCCTTGACAGAATCGGATGGAATCACCCAGCCCGTCTCCCCACTTGCAACGATCTCCGGGTTCCCGCCAACATCAGTGACCACGACCGGGACGCCGGCAGCCATGGCCTCCAATAGCGCCATGGAAATTCCTTCGCTGAAGCTGGAGAGCACAAAAAGATCCATGCACGAAATGAGCTTGCGGGCGTCATCTCTGTGACCAGGCATGATAACGGTCTTGGACAGGTCGAGTTGATCCCGCAGCGCTCGGATTTCCTCAAATATTGGGCCATCCCCTACTAACATGCCACGCAAGTTGGGAACCGCGCCTCGCGCATCCTTAATTGCTCTGAGGACTAAGGGCAGGTTTTTTATCGGATCAATCCGCCCGACAGTCCCAACAAGAAAATCCTCTTTCCCGATTCCGAAGGCTCTACGCATCTGTTCCCGCGAAACAGCGTCCAGTGAAGGGGAGGGTATGACTCCATTATGGATTACTTGAATGCGATCATAGTCCAACCCTTCATACCTAACTAGACGACGCCTTATGTCCTCGGACACGGCGACGAACCGATGCGTCAACGGCTTAACCATGATCCTGTTTGCAAGGATGCGCTTCGGGTTCTCGATTTCGGGGAAGAATCGCCCATGTTCTTCCACCAGCACATTAGGCGCGCCATAGAATAAGCGAGAAAGAGCAGCATAAAACCAAGGGGTGCATTGATGGGCGTGAATGACGTCAATTCGGTGCTGGCGGCAATACCGCGCAAGTTCTAGAGCGATGCGAACATCTAAACCGGACTGACGCCACAGACAATAAACCGGGACGCCCTTCCCGCGCAGCTCGGCTCCCCATGCCCCCACTTCGTCCAAGCAGATAACGGACACACAGAAATCGTCAGCGAAAGACTGACTCATCTGCACCACCAACCTCTCTGCACCGCCCGGGTTGAGGCTGTTGACCACGTATAAGAGCTTAGGGGATGCACTCGTAAAGCTAGGAGAAAGCCTGATATTTACCGTTGTCAACTACTAGACCCCATAAGTTATCAGATAGAGACCGAGGAGTAGAGATCGAATACACATGTATTAATTCGCATAATATAGCTATCTTATTGTTTGATTATTTAGACTAAGCCAGCTATTACATGAAGACTATATCGAATTAGAGATCTAAAACCCCATATTGATGGAAATGCCATAATAGATCGAGCAGAACATCTTAATGCGGTTGATGGATTAAATTCATTCTCAAAATACAGCTGAGCAGCCAACAATAAAGCCTTGCACTCTCTTTTACGAACCAGAATGCGCTGCATATATGTTAACATATCTATATTCTTATAAATATACCTATTTATATCTGCTTGACTTACAAACTTTCTTGGATTATCAGTCCTAGTAATGCTTCCATGGCGATATATATATTCATAAACCTCACCAGGTATATATCCGACTCTGCCAACCTGAGCCAATTTTATCTGAAGATCCCATTCCTCTCCCCACCTATAGCTTGAATCGAAACAGCCAACTTGAAGAAATGCGTTGCGCCTAGTCATAAACCCAGACGTATGGTAACAATACTCAATACCTATAACCTGAGAAGCATGTTTTGGAAGAACATGAGAGGATTGCATCATCTCCTTGCCACTTGCAGCGAGCACAAGTTCCGGATCGTAGCTCCACACCTTGTCAAATTGCCTGATAACCCCACCGCTTCCTACAAAAGAAACCTCCGGATGAGACTCAAGAAAACTTGCCTGACTATTTATTTTATCATTAATATAGATGTCATCTGCATCGAGAAAAGATATATATTCTCCATGACAAGCCAGCGCTCCTAAGTTTCGAGCAGCCGCAGCATAAACATTAGCATCAGACCGTACGATACTTATTGGATATTTATGATTTTTTGGGAGACTGGGAGCAATATCAGACGCATCGTCAACCACCACAATTTCCAACGGTCCTTCGTATCGCTGCTGCTCAATGCTTTCTATCGCCCTATGAAGCAGCTGATTTCCTTCATTATGATATGTTATTATCACATTGACCGATGGTGACATGTTTTTCATTTGCACCCGTTCAGATGAAGGATGTTGACTTATCGAATGCCGAGGTCCAGAAAGCCGCATCAACCTGGATTCCGGCTTTCGCCGAAGCTTTGAAGTGAGTGCACAACAACCAGTTCCGTAAGGCTATGCTGATTGCCAGAGATCGCGGGCAGCGGCAAAAAAGGCGCCTTTCCTTCAAAAGAGGGGTTGCCGCAACCAAACTCGATGAAAGGAATAGCGCCCCCGAGGTGGTGAGCATTTTCAAAGAAATTCAGCAAAAGGCAGAGACCGTGTTTCAGATGATCCGCGTGGACGTATACTAAAAGCTTGCACCATTACCTGCGATGGATGTGCAATCTTTTTAAGATAGCGGAGCTACGATCATAAATTTCGGTTCCCACTATCGATTCAGCTATGATCTTAATGCATGTCTCCCAAAATGTCGTCTTCATAGTAAAAATTCCTAATAATGCAAGTAGCCTAGCCTGGTTGTACTGGCGAACCTTAACTGACTCCATTGCGGCAACCGTTAGACGACGACCTAGCTCGAATTGATACAAAGCCGCGCCATCGGAAAAGGAGCTAAACAAGGCGCGATGCTTTTTGAGAACGTATAATTCAGCAAGAGTTAATTTATAGCCATTTCTACTATTCTGTTTTTCATGCAATCGATGAATGGCTACTGTTTCAGCAAGATAGGCAATAGGCCCAGATGCCGCAAGTCTGATCCATAAATCCCAATCGTCCGATGGCGGAGCCAGTATATCAAAGCCTCCCAGCTTAAGCGCCACATCTCTTCTGAATATTGCAGTCAGAGCATCTATTCTATTGTGTAATAATAGCCCTCTTATTCCATACCTCTCTCTCTGAAGATGATACTCTGAAGTATTTACATCATTCGTCCAACCTTTCTTAGACCGTACAGCACCGCCCCAAACAAGCACGGTCTCTGGCTTCTTAAAAAAAATCTCCACCTGGCGTCCAATCTTATTGGGCAGCCATATGTCATCTTGATCTAAGAGAGCTATGTAGTCACCATTTGCATGCTTAATGGCTGTGTTTCGCGCGGCAGCGACGCCAGCATTCTTTTGAGATATTAAGCGTATATCATTTCCATAACTTACAAGAATATCTCTACTATTGTCCAGTGATCCATCATCAACAGCTACAATTTCTATATTTGGATATGTCTGGTTCAGAATAGAGTTAATCGTTTCCTTAAGAAATGCAGATCCATTATAAACTGGAACAATGACGGTAACTAAGGGGTATTGTTGGTTATTTTTCATATTATTGACTTTGTTCCGACTTAAGTAATATTTGTTATTTACTTTAAGATATGATCTTAGATGGGATGCCTTATTAAGAGATCATAACTCAGAAAATCGTAATAAGCTATTTCCAGTTCTACGTGATAAAATAGGATAGGACAAGGATAAGCATACAATACTAATTAATAGAGTGTTAGTTACAAAACTAAACCATGATACGGGAGGAAAAACAATAGATATGATTTGTCCAACCCCCACTCCCGCTATGATAATCAATATCCCTGGCAACACTGATTTCAAGTAGAACTCGTATAGCTTTACATTCGTACTGTATGCTGCATACGCAGGAAATATTATGGCATTTGTCAGCAACATCGGCAGAACAGTACCTATGGCAACCCCCACAACCCCATAATATCTGACAAGGATAAGACTCAAGATAATATTACTAACTCCTTCAAATATTGCTATTGCAGCTGGAATTTTCACCTTAGCCATTCCCAGAACTATAGCAACCCCGACTCTAGCCCCGGTTGCGAAAAACTGCGGAATAATCAAAAGCATAAGGATCTTGGCGCTTTCAACATAGGATATTCCGACCCATAGTGTAAAAAATGCTTTTGACAAGACAAAACATCCTGCAGTTGCAAGTCCTCCAATCATATACATTATACAGCTTCCATCAATTAAAAATTGACGCAACTCTTTTCCTGTATTCCTTGCATATAGTTCAGTTGCATATGGGCCAAACGTGTAAGCAATTGCATTTATAAATTGAAGAAAATACATAATCAACGTAGATGCAAGACTATAAGTTGTTATTTTATCTGGCGAAAGATATAATCCCAAAACAAACAGATCACACTCATAAACCAAACTAACTGCTATATTCATGGTAAATGATTTTGATCCATAGTCTAATAATTCTTTTCGATAAGATTTGCCTGCTGGTCGCAATGATATTTTTAACTCTGGGTGGAGCTTACGTACAATAATAAATTGCACACCCCCTGTTAATACCGTTATTATTAATCCAATATATGCCAGTCCTACAAGTCCATAGCCTGACATCAATAGATAGACTGTAAGTATGGCTCGCACCAGTGTAGAAGCTATTCCTATTATATTTACTATATCAAATCGCTGATCTGCAACCAGCAGAGACTGAAATGCCGCAAACACCAATGTCGTAGCCATCGTTGCAGCTACAATGAAGCAGGTTGTCTGCGCCTCAATTGTGCTAGTTGATGGAATTACAAAAATCCTTGGGAAGAGCACTGCAACTCCTCCTCCCACAGTTAAGCAAAGTAAGCCTGCTAGAGCTAAGAAAAATAACGAGGTATTCATATATCCCTGTATTCCTGCATGATCTTGCTGGGCTACAGAATATGCGAGGTATCTCGTCATGGCCCCGTTAATGCCAAAGGCCAGCAAACCATAATGTCCTGAGAATGAAACTATTAGCGACCAAATGCCGTAGCGCTCGTCGCCAAGCGTATGGACCACATAGGGGGACAACAGGAATGCTACAATCGCCGATGTTATAAACCCTAGCTGATTATGAATTACATTTCGGACAAGTTTATAGAATGAATCTTTCAGGTGAAGTTCCTTCGCTTGTGCTCCTGTGAGCAGCCATAATTTATAAGACGAATGACGCTAATCCCGGGAGTTTCTCTTACGCAACTGATGGCTAGGCAGGGCTGAGACTACGCCTGTTGCATCATTGCCCGCAAAGGTTGAAGGTTGCTTTCCCACGAGTATTCGGTTTCCACAAAGATTCTAGCCCGACGCGCCATCCGTACGGAAGCTGGCGCGTCCCGAAGAAGCCGCAGAACGGCGCTGGAAAGTGCATCAGCATCATCCGCAACCAACAGGTCCCTCCCAGGAGTAGCCTTTATTCCCTCCAAGGCCTGGGAAGTGCAAACAACAGGCCTTCCCATAGCCATGGCTTCGAGGACCTTGTTCTGAATGCCCCGGGCAACGCGGAGAGGAATAACGCAGACATCAGCCGTCGCGATATATGGACGGATATCGTCCACCCAACCAGTCACCTCAACTCCCGGACAGTCCGCAGCCAGACGCTGAACGGAAGGAGACGGATGACTTCCAACAATGCGGAACAAAGCGTTTGGAAAAACAGACCGGATCTTTGCGAAAATATCCCTTGCGAACCAATCCACCGCATCTATGTTTGGCCAATAGTCCATGGCTCCCGTAAAGACAAGCGTCGGACCACACCCGTTCACCGGAGGCGGCGCAAAGGAGGGAGTGAAAAATTCAAGGTCGACTCCATTCATTATAGCTAACGATTTGGTGGTTGGCACAAAACTCTTGAACAGCAAATTCTCCGACTGGGTCACCAGGAGCAAATGGTCGAACTCATCTGCGATGCGCCTCTCATATTGCTGCAAATACTGCCCTTCTTTCGCGTAAACCCATTTCATGGGACCCTTCGATCGTTCCGCATATTGTCGCCACTTGTAGGAGTCCACATCTACAAGGTCCATGATCTTGAGAACCCGCTTCAGCTTTCCGTCGTAGTGGCGGGAGCGGAAAAGGTATTCCGCGGTGGGGGACGAGGAACAAAAAATACATTCAACGTCAACCTGATCCAGCAGACTATCAATCCATGCCTGGACTTTTCTTGAATAGAAATACGATACGGATATTGGTATTGATTGCAGGAGTCCGAAGGCGCTACATAATTTTTTTGAAGTTCTTTGAATGGGCTCGCAGTGCATCTTTTTGGTCATAGAACTCAATATGGGCAAGTAACGCGAATCTGCGGGGTCATCAAAATGACTTGCCAGATAGACCTCATGACTTCTGGATACATATCGCAAGAGATTGTAAGATCTTATTTTATCGCCCTTGTTTGGTGGGTAAGGCATTCGATGGCTGACAAACAGCATCCTCACATTACAGGCCTTTCATCAGATATCAGATAGAGGATAAGGAATATGCATAATGCACCAGCGAATAGCATCCATGAAGATAGAGACGTCTACAGTCCAATGTATTTACGGATGTACGGGCCTACTGCCCGAGAGATGGGAACGGGCAGTCTCTGCCAAAGTTGTACAGCCCTTTCGCGTCCGGGGTCGCTCGACCCGCCTGCTTTCGCCTTGCCACCATTAAGTGAAAAGTGATGCCAGTAGAGCGGCGTCGGAGCCGCACCCCATTGCAGCTTAAATTTGTATGTGCCACTGTCCGGCGTTGAGCGTCCAAAATCAAAGCGACTGTACCCATGATCGCAGCCGTACTGCAGCATCGTCCAATAGAGGAGCATATTGGCGTTCCACCTGACGTATTTCTTCAGCGCAGACGCCCACGGGTTCTCCAATGTATCCTTGAATCCTACTAGCACGCCGCCGGCCAGAGGCTGTTGATCCTTGTACACCATAACCACCTTGCACCTATCGTGGAGACCCGTTGCAACAGCTTCTATCAAACGTTTGGAGTGCACTGGGGAACCCAAGTCTCTCATGTTGATTGAAAACACCTGATAGAAATCGTCCAGCAAGTCAATTCCCCCAACCTGCGCTCGCAGGCCGTCTTTTATCGGGCGCAATATTTGGCTGCGCAGTTTGGACTTAAACGACTTCATCAGCGCATCGGATGATTCAGGAAGGGGCATCATCATTCGGACTTTGTGTGATTTTGTCTCGAGAGACGTCCCCTCAAGGCCGTTGCCAACGTCTTTTAAAATAGCCGGTCTGTCCTTCAACTGTTTAATTGATGAAATGGGTTCAATATGACGAAGCTCGACTTCCTTGGCCCCCAATTTTCGGGCTAACGACAGCGCCTCCTGCACCAGCATCTTTTCTACACGCTCATTGTCTGCGGCTATTCCTCCAAAATCAAAAAAAGGAATAGAGATTAGAGCATTGCCGAACAGGAAATGCTTGAGGTGCACCAAAGGCAAGACGCCGACGATCGAGTCCCGGGAGCCGATTAGACCGGGAGACTCCTCCATGGCGATCAGGTAGTAGGCCTTGTGCCTGTAGGTCCTTTCTATGACGTCCTTCCATCGCGAAAGCTGATAGAGGTTAGAAGCTGAATGCGAAGAAACATATGCGTCCCATTGGCAATGTTCGTCCGCACTTAAAAGCTTAACCCTCATTGCATACACTCCCAAGCTAGCTATAGTCTATCATGATATACTGATTTATAACGAAAATCCGGCGTCCAGGGATTCCGGCAGATTCATCTATATGAAACTCTTGAGCGGAGTAAAGTGGAAATCCTGCAATAACTTTTCAAATCTACCTTCGGTTTTATCAATATTGACGTAGGTCCGGAAGCGCGAACGCAAGCCTATCTTGTCAATCTTGGGGATGCCTGGATCTATTTCCCATGGGTGAAAGTAAAAAATGAATGGTTGTTTTTCCAGTTCATTGATGCTTCGCAATAGTCTTCTTGTCGCCGAGTAGGGATAGAGACGGAAGTACCCACCGCCTGACACCGGGAAATTATTATTAAGTATACGAATTGTCGTCATTGGAAATTCCCTGATCGACTTCTGCCCATTTTCTCCCTTGCATGGGAAGAGGAACGGAAACCGGGGGGCCTCAGGAAACCCGTAAACGTCATGCTTTATCGGAAATATGCTTGAATCGTACGAAAAACCGAGATCATACAAGACGTCCAACGCCCAGAGCGTCTTAAGGGTGATGGAATAAGTGGGAGCCCGGTATCCTAATACTCGTTCGCCGGTTATGTCCTCTAATATCGCCTTCGCCCTACTGACGTCTTCCCTGAATTGCTCTCGCGTTTGATTAAAGATCACCTGGTGCGCATATCCATGACAAGCGACTTCGTGCCCTCTTCGATGTATCTCCCGAACAATATTTGGGAAGCGCTCCGCAACCCATCCGAGGATGAAAAAAGTGCAATGCGCGCGATCAGCGACAAGGTCGAGGATGCGGTAAGTATTTTTTTCCACACGACATTCAAATTTTGGCCAATCGCTATACCGGATGACTTTTGAGAATGCATTCACCTGGAAATAGTCTTCCACGTCAATAGTGAGAGCGTTTATAACAGGATTGTTATTTATCGGCATGATTTGGTTCCGTGGGGTTAGGAGCATCGTGCATCACGCACGCTTTGCTCGGTCTATCGGATAGCATCCAATGGACGAGTGCGAGCAGGGCAAAAGCCAACACGAAGACGATTATTCCCGAGATCTCGTGCAGAAAACCTTGCGCCACCGCTGCTCCAAAGGCGAAAGACAGCACTGCCGTAGTGCTCAGGCGAAAAACATTCACGACGATCGCAATGGGCACCGCGGATAGAAAGAGCACCCATTTTCTCCAAGTCCTCAGTTGACTAATGTAAGCATACGCGCCCGCGAGAGCGAGAAGGGACATAAGCGAACGCAGACCGGAGCATGCATCGATAACCTCCAACGTGGTGTTGGGAAGGTGCAGTACATTCCCCTCGCGAAGCACCGGAAGATTCATTAATTGCACCACATTAGCAGTTATCCTCGCCGCAAAGAGCTGCAGCGGAAAGGCAATCTGATTCCAGATAATGGCTGGAAATGGAATCATAAACATGAGGTAGAGTATAGGAGTAGATAGCTTCCTTGTAGGCAAGAATCCAAGAAAGTATATGGATGCACCGAATAGTGTAACAACTATGGCCAGGCGCATCGTAAAAAGTTCAGCGCCAATATTTCCTATAATATGCAATGCCATTGCCAGAGCAATAATTACCAGTCCCCAATTGCTAGGCTTTGGAACTGTCTGTAGGATTATATCCTTTTCTCTCCAAATCATGTAGCATGCTATAAATGGAATCAGAAAACCGTGCGAGAAATTATCGTCTATAGACCAATCTCTAGCAAGTTTATAAATAGTATGATTGAAAAGGAAAAAAAAGGATGCGGAAAGAAATAATGCTTGTGTATATGGCTTTGCTTTTTCTGGTATCATTTGATGCCTAGAGATTGTGACAGCTAGTAGATAGATGAAATATCTACAAATAGTAGAATAGGTTTCATACGAATTAGTGCAAAATCAATCTTCAAAATTGCAAAGATCATGACGGAAAAGAAGCATGTCCTCTAAGCGATGGGCATCATGAGGGAAGAAATTCTTCAAGCACCGGTTCGATGATCCGTGCAAAGTCCTTAGCATATTGCAGTGCAGCTTCTTCGTTTCCGTCTATAAGCGGAGTTATTAGGCGCACAAAAGATCCATCCGTCCTATGCCTTGTTATGGAGTCAGAAACCAAATAGAACTTCTGCATGTATTCAGAGGCGATGAACCTTCCCTGGCATTGATACCAATACAGAACAAGCTGCTTTTCCGATCCCTTCTGAAGGATAAGCCGATTTACATGCACAGGGCTGTGATGGGATAGCTTGAGTTCCTCAACAGTGCTCTCGATAATATTCCAACCAGCTCCTGGCATGCAGTTCCGCGGCGAATGGATTAGATCGCCTTCGCGTTGGCTTTGGTAGAAGCCCACATAAAGCTGGACAGGGCGTCCATCAGGGGAGCGATAGAGGCCGAGGATGGAGTCGTCGACGCCGAGGACGTCATAGATCTTAGCGTCGAAGTGCTCTTGAACGCCCACCCAGTCGCCAATTTTCATTGGAAACAGCGCAAAGGATTTCCTTGGCGGCACATCTTCCACGTGTTGGAGATAAGTCACGCTCAGCATTGTGAAAAGCATGATGCCACAGACTATAATGGTCCTCTTGAACGATATTACCGTGGTCCATCCGCTCATTTGTTAGCGCGCGCCTTCCCCGAGTATTACAACCCCCAGAGTCCTCAGCATGATCTTCATATCGAAGACTATGGACATGTTTTTAATATAAAAAAGATCGTACTCCAGCTTTCGAAGCGCATCTTCAATCGAGGCGCCGTAAGGGTACTTCACCTGCGCCCATCCCGTGATGCCGGGCTGCACGGTGTGACGAACATTGTAGTAAGGGATCTTTGTCTCAAGCTCCCTTACAAATTCGGGACGTTCGGGCCGGGGACCGACAAGGCTCATATCTCCCATGAATACGTTCCAAAGCTGGGGCAGTTCATCAATCCGAAACAGTCGAATCCATTTGCCCACCCGGGTTACGCGTGGGTCTCTCTTCTGCGCCCACACCGCGTGGTTGGACTCTGCATTCACCTGCATGGAGCGAAATTTACAAAGAGTAAAGACCTTGGAGCCCTTTCCGACCCGTTGTTGCGTATACAATACAGGACCAGGCGAATCGAGACGGATCATTATGGCTGTTAGAGCCATAAAAGGGGAGGTTAGCAGAAGCGCCACCCCAGCGATTGCGAAATCGATAAGGCGTTTCAGCTTCTGCATATACTGTTTGGACAGGAGATAGAAGCCATCCGAGAAAAGCAGCCATCTGTCTTCTATGTATTCAACGGGAACCCGACCGGTGAGACGTTCATAGACCTCTGGAATTTCAAGCGTTTCAACCCCCTGCAATCTCGTTTCCAGTATCCTGCGGACTGTCCATGACGGACGGTTTCGGGGTATTGCTAGAACAACCGTCTGAATTCCCAGTTCGTGGACCTTCTCTTTCAACTGATCCACCGTTCCAACCACAGCGGGGGAATTCATGACCTTCCCCTGCATGCTGAGATCATCGTCCAGGAACCCCTTGACTTCATAGGGGGAATGCGATGCGCAAAGCAGACGATAAACGCTCATGCCGGCAGCGCCTGCTCCAACCACCAATGCCGGCGTCTTAAGGGTGTTTGCAGGCAACACTCTGTTGTAAATTACTCTCCACCCAACGAGGAGGAGAACCGAAAATCCGATTTCAGTAATGAAGACGCCACGACCGTACTGCCATTGTGGGATCAGATAGAATAGAGAAGAACACGCCGCGGCGACAAAAAGGAATGCCAGCGTGGTCCTGATGAACGTCTGCGTCAAGCCGAATCTTTTCTCAACATTGTACATATCGAAAACATAAAGGCTCATGGGCGCTAGCATCAATGAAATAGCAAGAGCCCCTGTATAGTCGGCAATCAGGTCAACGCCAGCGCCGAGTCGAATCCATGTTGCCAGCAAACTCGCCATTGTCATGAGAAGAACATCGCCTAGAAACAAAAACCATCTTTGCCTTACAAAAACCCCCCAGACGGGCGGCGTAGGAGCATACTCGCTCTCTGTGCACTCCTCCTGTCTCCCGATGTGTGGGGCTGCATCAAGCTGATTCCCCTGGCTTGGCCTAGGCCTTTCCGCTCCGGGTTGATGGACTGACAAACTTAGTCTTTCCAGATCGCGGGGGAGCAGAATATGCCGCAAATGCTCTCTTGTCTTGGAAAGGATGCTTTCCTTCGCCTGCTCAAGCCCTGCATCGCCAATTTCAGTAAAAATGATGCCAAGAGTGGAGCCTTTGACGTACCATCCCATTATATCGGTTTCTCTCAACGCAGAGATCCTGATACTCCATATTTTTCTTAAAATTTCAAGCCGTTCTGACGCTGATTCTATAGTGTTTGCATCAATGAGCATGAGTAGAAAGATCTTCTGAGAACGGTCCTGCCTCTTTGACTCAAGGCGAAGCATTCCATGGAAGCTTTCTTCACCGAGCACTCCGGCCTCATGATCCGTAGACAGTGGAGTCAGGTTGAAGTGAGTCGTTTCTATCATGTTCCTGGAATCTGGCGTCAGATTAGTCGATTTCAACGAGACTCCATTGCGAGCGCTGGTTTTGACTGTAGACCCGTCCATATGATTATCCCTTTCGAACATAAATAGTCTCCCCAGCCAGTTCAAAGCCTTCATTTGCGCAGGAAACTTCATTTATGCTTCTTCTAGGAGCGCTGGGCTGTTATAACAATTGAAACGCGACTCAACGAAAATGCACCCCATACCAAAACCTATATTAACTTGGAAACACTAGTTTAAAGATGCTCTGATCGAAGTTCTGCTGTTAGTGAACATGTGGATTGGAACCAGGAAGCGTGGGAAAAAGTATGCGCTGGCCAGGCGTAATAACGTCAGCATCCTTAATCTCTGGGTTCTTGCGTCTTACCAATTCTATGAGGTTTTCATCTACAAATCCGTAGTAATCGTGAAGCAAGCCTATCAAATGATCGCCTCGCTTTACAACGATCGTAACTGCCTTAGCATTTTCTCTTAACCCAATGTTGTCTTCAACGGTGGGCTTCTCATTAACGGGGGGCGGCGCACTCGCGACTTGAGGCGAAGAACTTGAGTTGGTTGCGGCGCCCAGGTCTTTGCTCGTTTCGGGGAGCGGATTGGACTGTGAGGCTAGGGCATCGTTAGAAGGAGGAGGAGGCATAGCCGCATCGCCAACACTCGATTCTTGATGTGAACCTTCTTTTTCTTTAAATGCAGGTTGTGGCAGGTTAGATACTCTCGCCTCGCCTTTCTCCACGTCATGGTTCGACAACGTCTGGAGGGGGGGAGCTTGTGACGTTTGAACAGCGGGAGCCTCATCAGGTTTGACCTCGGCCCGATGGTTTTCTCCAGTCTGTTCTGTTTTTGAACTCACGCTGTAAGCATGATCAGGAGCCTGCTCCATTGGCTGCGGAGGCGAACTAGTTGGCGTTTCGGCTGTAGATGACGCGGGCTTCGGTATTCGCGCCTTCTTGAAAAGACCGTCCTGTGATTCAGTCCAATACCTTGAAAATCCCCATGGCATTAGGACAAAGAGGAATATGATGACTCCAATAACCCAATTCCAAACCCTAGAATTGCTCTTGCCGTCAATGTCCGCAATTACTTCTCTGACGATTTTTGCGACTATGGGTTTTCTCTTATATCCAATACCAGCAATCAGAGAATTGTGGCACACCGTATTAATTATCCTAGGTATGCCTTTTGAATACTTAACGATAGTCTTTATCGCATCTTTAGTGAAAATACTTTCTATATTTGTTCCAGCTTCTCTTAATCTTTGATCGATATAATTTTGGCTTTCTTGCTTTGTGAGAGGTAGAATTCGGGAGCGGATGGCAATCCGTTGGTTGAGTTGACGCAGTTCCTTTAATTCTAACATCCGCTCTAGTTCAGGTTGTCCAACGAGAACAATTTGGATGAGTTTATCTTTGGATGTTTCCAAGTTTGAGAGCATCCTAAGATTCTCCAGTGTTTCGATGGGCATATTTTGAGCTTCATCAATTATCACAACGATATTGCGATCTTCAGCATATTCCGCGATCAATTTTTCGTACAGGAGGTTGACCAACACAAAAGAATCGTCGGTCTCATGAGTTATATCAAGCTCATCGCAAATAAACTTGAGAAGAGATATAAATGATACATTTGCATGGAATACATAGACCAGACGAAGCTTATCCTTATCTTCCCCGCTTCGAATCGTTGCCCATATCTCATTGTCAGCGTCACTTTTGAACGTTTCATCGCTATTGATATTTTGGAGGTAGCTTCTGATTACAGTGGTCTTTCCGACTCCAACCTCTCCCGTGAGAGCAATGAATCCCTTCCTTTGTTCTATGCCATAGGCAAGGGATGCAAGCGCTTCTAAATGGCTGGACCCAAAATAAAGAAATTCAGGATCAGGGGTGATATTGAATGGCTCTTTAGTCAGGTCGTATATGCTCTTATATACATTGGCTAGCAACATGAGGTTTGACGCCCTATCTTTGCCGCCTTTAGTAAACGCAGCAGGAATTGTGCGGATTGGAGATAAGCCGGTTTCAACAATTAGCGGTTCATAGTTCGCTCAGCAGAGCCCGACCGACGTCAGGATAAAGCTCCGCAAACTCGGGGGCAGCGCTCCTGCCCGATGCATTTGAACATTTATCGGCAATTCTGCTAAGCGTGATAAACAAAAAGTCGTACTCTCGGTTTAGTAAGAACAGTTAAAATTTAATCAATCAGCGATTCCAGCCTACACCTGGAAGATATTGCATAGCTATACGATTGCGCATAGCAAGTAAAGGGGGATTTTATGGGGTAAAAGCTGGGTAGCATAGATACCTCATAAGTAAATAAAACTTATATTATCAATATATTAAATATCGAAAAGCATTCATGTTTTATGTGACTTTTTGATGAATGAGGCTTCCCAAGGTAGGCTTTCAGATGTATTCGTCAAATATTTGACAACTCCTGATTTGATTTGAGTCTCGCTCATAAGCTCTTGATTCAGCAGTATTATCCGCATGAGTGCGCGTATAGAAACGATGTCGCACGCCCTCAAATGGGAATCGGCAAATCTTTCAATCAGAAGCCGATGGAGCTATCACGCGCCAGACCGCGCAATGATTCGTCGCTAGGACGACGGCAGCCGGAAGTCTACAATCAGAGACGCATTCCGCATCGTAGACGGACCTGCACATCCCCCAACCTCCTGGAGTTCCGCAAAAAGGCTGTTGCAAGACGGTCTATAGGCGCGCTTTGAACGGATTATAAAGGGGATCGCCAACAAGCACCATTTGCCAAGACCAGAAAGGAACGCTGAGCGCGTAGCATTCAGCCAAAGTGGACTTGCCGCCCAGAAGGGTCGAAAAGAAAATCTCGGGGACCGGGAAAGCCTGGACATAAGGCTCCGCGACCGGACCAATGACCGCTGCCGCGCCTTTCTCAAGCATCGTCACGCACCAGATCGGGCTGGACGCCCCTCTCAACGACGCGCATTCCACGCTGGCAATATGGTAGCCAATGGCCCCCTGCACCCAAGTGAAAGCATCGACATAGTGACCCAAACTGTACCATCCGCAGTAAAGAGCAGCATTTGGGCACTGGCCGGGTTGGAAAAGCGTCTCCTTGTCGTCCAACACCGTTTCCAGCTTCCCACTCTCCCGAACCTTTTCGGCGGCCTTATGGATGGAGGCGTCATAGAACCCGTAGCCATCGGTTGGTTTCTTTTCTCCTGGAGCCGACCAACGCGCATCGAAATACGCATTGCCCCGCAACCCTTTTTCTTCAGCGGCCAGACTGTCGTCGATGATTCTGCGGACAATCTTATCCGTTGGCCCGTCCAATCTGGAAACCAGCATGACAGACTTGGGCATGTTTGGCATCGTCCGTCCGCCAAAGCCCAGAAACAGAGGATTGGGCGCCCACATTGAAAGAGGATGGCTTTCCTCTCTAACAAGGGCAAGCTCCGAGTCCACAGATGCCGCCTGATCTGACTTACTGGCCTTGGCGATGCTCTGTTGCAGCTGTTTTATCTCTTTTTCCAGCGCATCGTACTTTTCCTTGTCCGTTTCTTTTACTTTGTCAGATTCAGCGCGCAAATCCTGCTTTTTCTTTTCCAGCTCCGCAACCGCCGCCTTTTCCTCTTTGGTTAATTCGGGGGCGGCGACTACAAGAGGCACGCCTCGCATGGTGACCAGACAGCGAAAAATAGCGCCTTGAGGGTCTTTTTCCTTGAGGAATGCGCGCACAGGTCCTTCTATTCGGCTTTCATATTCAGCTCGGGTGCACCGTTCGCTATCGGTCACCCAAAGTTTGACGACATTCTCGTCCGGTATATTTCTCTTCTTCATATAATATCGGGCAAGGGTCGTGCTTTGCTGGGCGTTCTTGTTCGCCACAACGAGGACCTGACTCGGATCGAGAGACCACGCACACCGCGGCGCCTCGAAGAAGAATCCGAAGCATGCCAAACAGATAATAAGAAACGTCAACCTTGGTGCATTCATCTTTGATCCATCTGTTAAGGAAAGGGACGGAAATCTGTCGCACTCAGAGAAGGAAAAGCCTTGCAGCGCAGCTCTTTCCAGATCGCACAACGCAACCGTGAGCAACATGCAGGATTGCAGCCTGACGCCTTGAATCTCAAACCTTTCACTTTATAGCGTTGCCACGGAAGAATGTATAGCAAAAAACGCCGTCTTTCTTCGTGGTTTCGTAAAGGGCCGCGACACCCTTTCGCCATACTTTCCTGTCGACCAAACCCAACGAAATCGCTTCTTCTTCTACGCCTTTCACCATCGCTATGAACGTTTTCTCAATGAATCCGTCCACGAGATGAGGCTTTCCAGAATCGACATAAACCATGCGAGGCTCAACCGCTGGGGCTCGGAAGCCAGAGGCTGCAAGCAGGGGATAAAGCTCCCTGCCGATAAGGGCGTTCCCGCCTTTTCTTGCCTGGACGTCTATGAGTAGATTAACAACCCTATCCGCATCTTCGCTCCTGGGATGGCAAAAGTAAGAACCATGGTCGCCTTCAATAATGGTTATTGCTCCTCCCACTCTCAGAACTCGCATCAACTCCGATAATGCCCTCTCCGGAGTTTGAAGGTGTTCAAGAAGAAAACAAACAAAGATGTTATCGAAGCTTTCGGAATCGTATGGCAGTTCAAAGACGTCGGCCCTATCGATGGCTACGTTGGAAAGCCCTGCATTTCCAATGCGCGCTCGCGCCGTAGCAATGGAATACTCCGAGATATCGAAAGATGTAAAGAAACTCCCGGGATTCCTGCTCGCAAGCAGCAGGGTTTGCGCCCCGATGCCGCATCCGGGCTCCAGCACTTTAGCTCCCGCAGGGAAGACGATATCATCCAGCAGCAGGCGAGCCAAAGTATTGGCCTGGTCCTTCAATCTACGTGTTTCCTCGCTAGAGTATCCATGCACGTACGTTTCCATAAAGCAGCCTCCAATGAAACGTTGAGAAAGCGGAAGGCGCGCCAGGAGGGGCGCCCGAATCGTTGGAAGCGTAGATCAGGAGGTTAGGCGTTGTATTGTACAAAATTGCTGTACTGACCGGGAGTCATTCCGGTGAGGCGTTTAAAACGTCGTGTGAAATGACTTTGGTCTGCGAAACCCGTTTCAGCGGCAACCGCAGAAAGGGAGCGTCCTTTTGCGAGCAACTCCTTCGCCTTTCTCACTCGCACCTGATTGAGGTGGGCATGCGGAGTGAGCCCGGTCTCTCCGGAGAAAACCCGGATAAGATGGAACGCGCTAAGATGCGCCGCGGAGGCGAGACTCTCTATCGAAACATCTTCGTGATAGTGTTCCTCTATAAATTCCAAGGCCCTTTTCACCGCGTGGCGCTCCTTCCCAACCCTATATGAACCGGGGGGCGCATCTGCGTGTTTTCTGATGAGACGTGATAGCATTAGATAAAAGCGCGTCTTCAGCTCCATGGATTCCATTCTCCCGTCTTCCATAGCGACGTGAAGGTCGTGGATCGTCCACGCGAGTTGGTCGTCCAGCAGGACCCCGGACTGAAAGAAAGGCATCTCCCCGCTCTTGCCCGACATCTCCCACACAGCATCCGTCAGCACATCGGGATGCAGATAGAACATGCGATAGGTCCACCCCTGATCGGTCATGGCATGCCCGGTGTGCGGCTCATCCGGATTCGCCAAGTTGATTGAGCCTCTTGCGGCCACAACGTTCTCGCCTCTGTAATAGAACCCGAGAGCGCCTTCTTCGATAACGCCCACGGCAAACCCCTCATGCGAATGCCGGGAGAAGCTCTGTGTTATGTAGGTTGCGCGCAGCAGCTCCAACTTTGGCAGGGACGCGACTTTCCAGCACTTGACCCTCTCGCCTGCCGGGCTTCTCTTCATGGGGTCCCATTCCTTCAATCCAGATCGTGCACAGCATCCTTGACCTATGGGGAAACGCCCGCATTACCCTCGCCTACGGCCGGTAATGGAGCGCGCTCTTCACCGCAACGCCTCCGGAAAGCGCCGCAGCGGCTTCTTCGAGTTGCTGACGCTCTTTCCTGCTGTGGACGATCCCTCGCAGGACAAGGCCTTCTGCATCGCGCTCCACCTCCAGAGTGGGAACCAGGAAACGGCGATCCATCCAGATTCCCGCCTGAACCTTCGCCGCCAACGCGCGCATGCGGAGGTCGCTTTTGGCGGGCTCCGTCCTGAGCGCATCCCTTCGGAGAATCTCCTCTCGCACCACGTCCAAGAGAACCTCAAGCGGTTGGCCGGCGGTGTCGTAGGTTTCGTCATACTGAGAAGATTCGGCCCATGCCCTGCCGTACAGCGCCCGGATGAACGCAGCTCTGTCCTTGTCAGTCTTTTGGGCCAGCCAAAGAGCTGTGTCTTTCGACATACTCTCACGCTCCATTATCCTCTTGAGCCGGGCTTCGAGCGCGGCCACGACACGAATCCTGAACGCGAAAGGAATTCCTTCCAGCAGGAAGTTCCCGCCTCGCCCCATGATGACGACCTTATCCCTTTCGGCGTAGCCCAAGATGATGGATTTCATGAGAGCGGAGAAGCCGCGGAAGGACCAGTCGAATTTCTCCCATATCGAAGGGCGTCGCTCATCCAGGTCGCTTCCCCATTGCTCCCACTTCTCGCCAAACTTTTTCATATCGCTAAGAATGACGTCTTTGTCCACGTACTTGTAGTCAAGAGACTCGGCAATCATGCGACCGAGTTCCATTCCTCCGCTGCCGTATTCTCGCGATATAGTCAAGATCGCCATGCTGGGCTCCTGAAAGTGCGTTGGGGGAATCAGCGCGATTCGCGCTCCGACAAATCGGCGCCGCTAGGAACGGCATCTTGCGAAATTTCTTCCACCGTCTCCGCATCCCATGATCGCCGCTTGTAGAGGATCATCTTCCCGACGACAATAACGCCTACAGCGAAAACGGCCTCCAGGAGATAGTGGACGGCATGTCCGGGAAGGAAAAAGCTCTGCGTCACAGGGTCCGTCAAGATCATCTCGCCGCCCACTCGACCGAGGATGGCTGCGCCGACGTACACGATAATCGGGTGCTTGTCCATCAGCATGGAAAGCAGGTTGCTCGTAAAAACAATAAAGGGAATGCTAAGTCCCAATCCGAAAAGCAGCAAGTAAATATTTCCGTGCGATGCTCCCGCGACAGCGAGCATATTATCGAGCGCCATCGTTGTGTCTGCAATGACGATAATCCTAATGGCCTCGGTGATGGAGGCGGCCTCTTTCCCTCCTTCGTCCTGAGAACCTCCTTCAGTGAAGAGCTTGAGAGCTATCCACAGGATGAGGACGCCGCCCACCAGTTTGACGAACTTCAGCAGCAATAATTGCGAGACGAAAAAGGTGAGCGCAACCCGGAGCAAGACCGCTGCTCCCGATCCGAAAATTATTCCTTTTCCTCGTTGCTCTTTCGGAAGGGACCGCACCGCCATTGCGATGACAACGGCGTTGTCTCCCGCAAGGAGAAGATCGATAAGGATAATGCTGAGGAGACTGGACAGGAAGGTCCAGTCGAAAGAGAAGGCTTCCATCATGCCTGTAACATTCAATACAATTGCTCCTTAATTGTAGCGTTTTTGCGACGCCCCGCCGTGTGTGGGCCACGAGCCGCGGCCTTTTGCCGAGTTCTATGGCGCACCCGCTCGTTGCACGGGGCGAGAGCCGTCACGTCGCCTTGCAGCTTCGACGCATGACCCCGCGACAGCAACTTCGAGTCGAAACCGAACCATCATACCTCATTCGCGGCGGGCCACCAAGCGGTTATCGCTTATGATTTGCGTGAGGCAGGCTCATCGTTGGGCGCGGCTTCGCTGAACAGCAGATTGAGAACATCGCCAAGAGAGCGAACGCTCAGGCAACCGCTGCTCTGCTCCTCCTGCATCAACTGATCGACATTGCGTCCCGGCATGAGATGCTTATTGAAGCCCAGCTTTCGCGCTTCCGAGACCCTCAGGCTGCTGTGTCCCACCCCGCGGACCTCTCCGGCGAGTCCCACCTCGCCCCATGCCGTCAAATCGGGTGGAAGAGGGTGATCCAAATAGCTGCTCATGAGGGCGGCCACAATGGCCAGATCCGCGGCAGGTTCGAGAAGCCGGACGCCTCCCGCGACATTTACAAACACGTCCTGCTGCGCGAAGTTGAAGCCCGCCTTCTTCTCCAACACGGCCAATATAAGAGACAGGCGGTTCGCATCGACTCCCATGCTGGTTCTTCTCGGTTGCGCCCATCCGGATGGGCTCACCAGCGCCTGAAGCTCCACCAGGAGAGGGCGGGTCCCTTCCATGGCGCATGCCACCACCGATCCGGATGCCCCGGCCGGGCGCTCGGCGAGCAGGAACTCCGACGGATTCGGGACTTCCCGCAGCCCGTTTTCCTTCATTTCAAATACGCCAATTTCGTTTGTTGAACCAAAGCGGTTTTTGACGGCGCGAAGGAGACGGAATGTATGACTTTTATCGCCTTCCAGGTAGAGTACGGTATCGACCAGGTGTTCGAGCACCCTGGGGCCAGCAATTGAACCCTCCTTTGTGACGTGCCCGATCAGGAAAATGCTGATATTCTTCTCCTTCGCGACCCGCATGAGGCGCGCGGAGCACTCGCGGACCTGGCTAATGGAGCCGGGAGCCACGTCGAGATGGCCAGCGTACATAGTCTGGATGGAGTCTATGGCTAGAATCTCCGGAGGGTCGTTATCCACCACCTCCATGAGTGCGTCGATAGAAGTCTCGGAAAATGCATAAAGGTTAGGGGCGTTAGCTCCGAGCCTCTCGGCGCGCATCTTAATCTGCCGGTGACTTTCCTCTCCAGAGACATAAAGCACCCGCCTGGTTTGGGCGAGTTGGGCGAGAGCCTGCAATAAAATAGTTGACTTTCCTATTCCGGGATCGCCCGCGAGAAGCACGAGAGATCCGGGAGTGAGCCCTCCACCAAGGACCCGGTCCCATTCGCCGAGACCAGTCAGGGTCCGGGCTTCGCTGGCGGAGGGAATGTCATTCAGGGGAACTGGTTGCGTGGAGGAGAGATGGGGTGCGTTTCTCTTGACTCCTTTGTGCTCGACTTCCTCGACGATGCTCTGCCACGTTCTGCATTCCGGGCACCGGCCCAGCCACTTGGGAGAAATGAACCCACATTGCTGACACTTGAAGATGACCTTTGGATTACCCATATTCCATATGACCTTCGCCGACGAATAATTGGAGCCGATGTTGAGAAATTGACTATTGCTGCATTACCAATGCATTACCGTCCTCCATGCGCTGTCTTGGAGGAAGCCCGAAAACAAGGCGCAGGCTATTTGGCTGCCTGCGTTCATGTGGCGCGTCGCCTGTTTCGGATACTGGCCGCCGGGTGGGGGTATTATATAGCGGTTTGGGGCGTCAATACAGACAGAATAAAGACCGCTTCTTTCACCGGTCACGAAATAGTGCGGAGAATGGGAATTGTTTAATTGACAAAGGAGGGGAGATATGTTTATAGTTCATAGTGAGTTATAGAGAATTTCCATTGTAAATTGAGGTATTGCGGGTGATTTTGGGTTGGCGCTTGTGCACACGGAGCATAAGCAAAGCATAATTATGTCGAGATTGGTTCCTGTTTATGGAAACCGGATAATGCAGCGCACCCCGGAAGGAGTTTCTGATGGCGGGTAAAAACATCGTTGAGATCAATGATGGCAACTTTGAGCAGGAAGTGATGCAATCCGATATCCCTGTATTAGTGGATTTCTGGGCGCCATGGTGCGGCCCCTGCCGGGCGATCGCTCCTGTAATCGATGAGCTGTCCGAGGAATATGTTGGAAAACTCAAGGTGGGGAAGTGCAACGTTGATGATAATCCAAAAACGCCGTCCAAGTATGGCATCAGAGCCATTCCAACGCTTATCATTTTCAAGGGCGCGAATGTCTCCGAGCAGATAACTGGAGCGGTCGCTAAGTCTCAGATCATTTCTGCTATAGACAAAGCTATCGGGTAGTGTTATATGCCCTCGCGTTTCGTGGGCCTTCCCATTGGGGCTCAGACGCGGGGGCGTCTTGGGTTGCGCAACCTCCAATAGTGTTCTGAAATAAAGCATCCGCAAGAAACACATGCATCCCCCGTTCAGGGAGGGGCTGATCCCATCTGGAATATTCCCGTTATGCTGATATTCAATAAAGATGGTCTTTGTGATGCAGGCAGCATCAATCGGGGATTGGCGGACTTTACCGCCAGATTGCACAGTCAGAAGAGGTGATGGGCTCTATACAAATCGCATACTTTGCTGGGGGCGCTTTGAGAGTTCCGTTATCTGACGTAGGGAGGCGACAAGAAAGGTGGGCGCACATCCCTTGGCAGGTGGCCTCGGACTAAGTGGTCGACTTAGTGCGGAGGTCTAACGCTTGGGAATCCTGAGGAAAGGGGAGGCGGCTTAAGTCGATTTGGAGACTTTGACGAATATTCACTGCACTCTCCACATTGGCCATGAAGGATTTGGAGGTCTTCGCAGGATTATCATCCAGCACCGGGTTTATCCCGACAAATCTCGAGAAAAATCAATGAAATTTTGTGATCAAGGATCAGGAATTGACACTCTTCACCCCAAGTGTTTTGCAGCAGGCGTTGGTCGTCCCAAGTCCTTCCAACATCTTGCCGCCACTATGGGAGACGCACCGACCGCCGCCTATGGCGCCGTCCAGTGAGTCGAAACAATGATTGACGGTTTTCTCATTATAAGGAATTGATATAATGTTATTCCGCTTCATGATGAAGTCCAGATCCTTCCGCTTTTTGGCTTATCTTCCCGCGCTAGTAGTTCTTGTCGGAATTTCGGGTTGCAACAGTTGGATTGCCAGGTATTATTTTGGCGACGAGTTTGATAAGCCCGCATCGGAAACCGAGAAGGCCCCGGCGCAGCTAGCCTTGGACGGCACAGAAAAAATGCGCGATAAGGACTACGACGAGGCGCTGAAGGACTTCCAGCAACTCAAGGAGCGCTACCCTTACAGCAAATACGCGATACTAGCTGAGCTCAAGGTTGGCGACGCCTACTACTACAAGAAGGACTACACCGAGGCTGCGGTGGCTTATGAGGAGTTTGTGCGACTGCATCCGAGGAATGAGGTGGCCCCTTACGTGCTTTATCAGATAGGGATGTGCCACTTCCTGTCATTTCGATCCGTTGACCGAGACCCGGAAGAAACCCGACTAGCCATGGACTCCTTCAATCGTTTGGTGCAGGCCTATCCCGATTCGCAGTATTCCAGCAAGGCGAAAAAGCAGCTTTTTGAATGCCAGAAGCGCATTGTCGCACATGAGGTTGCGGTAGCCAGATTTTATAGCCGCAGAGGAGAGTACAACTCGGCTAAGCAGCGTCTGGACAAGGTGATGACGGATTATCCATCTGCCGTCAAGGACCTTCAGTGCGAAAAGGAGGTCGAGGAGATGCAAACCTTGTGCGCAAGTGAAATCAGCAAGGGTGAGAAGAAGGACAGTGTTTGGACCCGCATTGGGTTTTGACTCCAACGCATTGACTTCGACGCGTTCCTGCGCGAGGTGCGTTGTTCGCTGTCCGTGGTCGAGTCTAAAGGCCTCATATAGAAGCTGTCTTCTGCTCTGAAAGCCAGCAGAAGGAATAGCGGCCTCGACCTTGCCCCTTGGCGGCTGGACCCCGGAGGGGAGGGGGTTGTTTTTGAATTGCCGCTGACGGGCCTGGCGGAAGAGGTAATGGTTTTGTCGCTGTAGAGGTTGCTTGAGAAGATGGGGGCGTCTGCCTCCCCGTGGGAGCATGTCTTTTATCACTTCAGTCTATTGGCATCATAATCCCTCGTTTTTTAAACTATTTCACCCCTAATGCCTGCCGCGCAAGCACCCATGGCTGTGGAATCGACAACCATGCGGGCCCTGGTCGCAGGCCCCAATAAACAGGAAACCCATATATGAGTAAAGTGAAAGCGAGCAGCACGGCTGACACGATGCAGAATTCCGCGAACGCTACGGATGTGGACGCCAAGGGCTCCAATGACGACCACTCCGATTTTCGCGGGGAGATGAATCTCGTCGAACTCAAGAACAAGAACATTCGGGAGCTGGTGTCGATTGCACGGGGCTACAACATAGATGGCGCCAGCTCGATGCGCAAACAGGAGCTTATTTTCGCGCTTCTCCAGTCTCAGGCGGAAATGAGCGGGTTGATCTACGGCGAAGGAGTATTGGAAATACTTCCCGACGGGTTTGGATTCTTGAGGACCCAGAATTATAACTACCTCCCCGGCCCGGACGACATATACGTGTCTCCGTCGCAGATCCGGCGCTTCAACCTGAGAACCGGCGATACGATTTCGGGTCAGATCCGTCCGCCAAAGGATAACGAACGTTATTTCGCCCTCCTGAAGGTGGAGGCCGTCAACTTTGAAGATCCCGACGTCGTGCGCGATAAGATTCTTTTCGACAACTTGACCCCAATCTATCCGGATCGCCGCATCAAGCTCGAATCACGCACTGAAAATTATTCAACGCGAGTGATGGATCTATTGACTCCCATCGGTTTTGGGCAGCGCGGGCTCATCGTGGCGCAACCCCGCACCGGCAAGACGATGCTGCTCCAGAACATTGCCAACGCCGTCACCGTCAATCACCGTGACGCTTACCTCATTGTGCTACTGATCGACGAACGCCCAGAAGAAGTGACCGACATGCAGCGGTCGGTGAGGGCGGAGGTCGTCAGCTCTACGTTCGACGAACCGGCGCAGCGCCACGTCCAGGTGGCCGAGATGGTGATCGAGAAGGCCAAACGCCTCGTGGAGCACAAACGGGACGTCGTCATCCTGCTCGACAGCATCACGCGGCTTGCCCGCGCATACAATACCGTAGTGCCCCCCAGCGGAAAGATTCTTTCGGGTGGTCTCGACTCCAACGCGCTCCATCGTCCGAAGCGCTTCTTTGGAGCAGCCCGCAACATAGAACAAGGCGGCAGCCTAACCATCATTGCCACCGCCCTTATCGACACTGGCAGCAGAATGGACGAAGTCATTTTCGAGGAGTTCAAGGGCACGGGCAACATGGAAATCGTGCTTGACAGAAAACTTGCCGACCGTCGCATCTTCCCCGCAATCGACATCAACAAGTCCGGCACTAGAAAAGAAGAATTGCTGCTTCCCCCCGAAGACCTCAATCGCATCTGGATACTTCGAAAGCTGCTCTCCCCGCTCAATCCTATCGACGCCATGGAATTTTTGCTGGACAAAATGCAAGGAACCAAGGACAATCCCGACTTCCTGGCATCTATGAACAGGTAGCGTCAGCCATAATTTGGGCCCGATGCAACGACGATATTATTGTTGAATATTTCCATAGATGGAATATAATTTATAGTTCAGTTCAAGATTGACAATTACACTCCGAGGAGAGAGCAATGAAAAAAGATGTCCATCCCGAATATCATCAGACAGTGATTCGATGCGTCTGCGGAAACGAAGTTCCTACGGGCTCAACCAAAGAGGAAATCCGCGTGGAAATATGCTCCAAATGCCATCCGTTTTACACGGGGAAGCAGAAGCTCGTCGATTCCGCCGGACGCATCGAAAGGTTTAGAAAGAAGTACGAAAAGTTCCAGGCAAATAAGGATATGCAGACTAAAGGGCCTCAAGCGTAGGCCGTCGTTTCGCTCAGGCGGGATGCAAAGAGGGAGCCCCGTTGTGCAGGGCGCTCTCTTTTGCTGGCGGCTTTACTTTGAGATCCTAAACATATTACGTCAGGCAATTCGTTATGTTTGATCGGTTGGAAAATGTAGAACAGAGATTCTCCAAGTTGGAAGAAGAGTTGAGCAACGCGCAGTTGCTTTCAAATCCTCCGGAGTATCAGAAAGTCGCTAAAGAGCATTCCGAGATTCTTCCGATAATTGAGTGTTACCGGCAGTACAAGAAGTTCAAGGAGGAAATCCAGGAGAGCCAGGGATTGCTGGAGAGCGAGACCGATCAGGAGATGCGGGAGCTGGCCCGGCAGGAGCTCGTCCAATTGCGGGAGCATTTGGAAGCCAAGGAAACAGAGCTGAAGCTCATGCTTGTTCCCAGAGACCCCAACGACGATAAGAACGTCATCCTTGAAATCCGCGCTGGGACGGGCGGAGAGGAAGCCGCGCTCTTCGCCGCCGATCTATTCCGCATGTACAGCCGTTATGCGGAGACGCTCAAATGGAAAGTCGAGATCATGGAGGCGCACCCAAGTGAAATGGGTGGTTTTAAGGAGATCATCGCCGCCATCATTGGGAAAGGGGCCTACAGCAAGCTCAAATATGAGTGCGGAGCGCATAGGGTCCAGCGCGTCCCGAGCACGGAGAGCCAGGGAAGGATACACACCTCCGCGGTGACCGTTGCAGTGCTCGCGGAAGCGGAGGAAGTGGACGTCTTTATCGACCCGAACGACTTGAGGGTCGACGTCTACCGATCTTCTGGACCGGGAGGGCAGAGCGTCAATACGACCGATTCCGCGGTGCGAATCACCCACATCCCTACGGGGCTGGTTGTGACGTGCCAGGACGAAAAGTCGCAGCACAAGAATAAGGCGAAGGCGCTGAAAGTGCTACGCGCGCGTCTCCTAGACCAAATGCGCAGGGAGCAGGAGCTCAAGATCGCTCAGGAGCGCAAGAGCCAAGTGGGAACGGGCGACAGAAGCGAACGCATACGAACCTACAACTTTCCGCAAAACCGCGTCACCGATCATCGCATTAACCTGACCGTCTATAAACTGGAAGAGATTCTGAGCGGGGGGCTTGCGGAAGTTATCGATCCACTGATAACCGCTTTCCAGGCTGAAGCTCTTAAGGATCAATAGTAGAGGTCGCGAGATCAGGGATGGAAGAGACCTGGACCGTCCTCGGGGTGCTTCAGTGGACGACGGATTTTTTCAAGCGAAAGGGGCTCGATCACTCCCGCGCTGACGCAGAGGTGCTTCTGGCGCATGTCCTCGGGGTGGAAAGGGTCCAACTATACGTTCATTTCGATAAGCCGCTGAACAAGTCCGAACTGGCCGCATACCGCGAGGCCGTGCGGCGGCGCGCATCCAGGGAGCCCACGCAGTATATTACGGGAAGGCAGGAGTTCTGGTCGCTTGATCTGGAAGTGAATTCCTCCGTTCTCGTGCCCCGTCCCGAGACAGAACTACTAGTGATGCGAGCGCTGGAGCTGCTTGAATCACCTTCTCCCCGCCTACTAGATCTTGGAACTGGCTCAGGGGCCGTGGCCATAGCGCTAGCCCACGAACGTCCCGACATACAGGTGATCGCAGCCGACATTTCCATGAGGGCCATTGAGGTTGCGAGGCGCAATGCCGCTCGGCATGGAACGGCTGACCGCATATCGTATGTAGCATCCGATCTTTTCGGCGCTTTTTCGGAATCAGCGCAGTTCGACATGATCGTCAGCAATCCTCCCTATATCGGAGACGACGAGTTGCTCGAGCTTCCGCCCGAGATCGCCGCTCACGAGCCCATGGGGGCATTAAAGGGTGGGGGAATCGACGGGCTTGGCATTATTCGGAGCATCATTCGCGCAGCCCCACGATTTCTCAAGCCTCGAGGGTGGCTTCTGATGGAAATTGGCGTTGGACAGGCCGCGGTTTTGCGGGGAGAGCTAGAGGTCGACGACAATTATGCGTCTTTCGGTTTTTCCGAGGACTACTCCGGAATTTTGAGAATAGCTTCTCTTCGCACGGCAGAGTGAGAAATTGAAGTCTCCTCCGCCACAGGGGAATAATGGACAAGCTCATCATTGAAGGCGGCGTTCCGCTGGTGGGCCACGTGCACATCAGCGGCGCCAAGAATGCGAGTCTTCCACTTATGGCTTCGGCGCTCCTTGCCGCTGGGCGCCATGATTTCCGGAACGTTCCCAGGCTGAGGGATATCCGGACCATGCAGGCGCTCCTGGGGGGCATGGGCGCGGTGTGCGAGCAGGAAGGCGATCGCGTCATAATAGACACATCGAGCATTGATGCGTTTGAAGCTCCTTACGATCAAGTGAAGACCATGCGGGCTTCGGTGCTGGTTCTAGGGCCGCTAGTCGCCAGGTACGGCAGGGCTCGCGTATCGCTCCCCGGAGGGTGCGCGATCGGAGCGCGTCCTATCAACCTCCATCTCAAGGGGCTGGAGCTAATGGGGGCGAAAATCGTCCTGGAGCACGGCTATGTGGTGGCTGAAGCCGGCAGGTTGCAAGGCGCGGCGATCACATTTGACCAGATTACCGTGACCGGCACAGAAAACCTCATGATGGCGGCTTGTCTTGCCGACGGACTCACGGTCCTTCACAATGCGGCGCGGGAGCCCGAAGTCGTCCAACTTGCGGAATACTTGATCCGCATGGGCGCCCGCATCGAGGGCGCCGGGACTCAGCAGATAAGGATTAATGGCGTTCCCGAGTTGCACCCGGATGCGCAGACCGTCATTCCTGATCGCATTGAAATCGGAACCTACTTGATTGCCGCAGGGATTACGGGAGGGCGCCTTATCTTGTCCCCGTGCAGGATGGACGCCCTCGAAGCCGTTGTGAGCATACTGCGAGCAGCGGGGCTTAGCATAGAGCAGGTGGGCGAAGACGCCTTGGAGGCCGCCGGAACAGGAGGCATCCGAAGCGTCGACGTAAAGACTTGGCCTTTCCCCGGATTCCCGACGGACATGCAGGCGCAGTTTATGGCGCTTATGGGGATCGGAGACGGGGCGAGCGTCATCACCGAGCAAATATTCGAGAACCGTTTCATGCATGTGAACGAATTGCAGCGCTTCGGAGCAGACATAACCCTCGAGGGGCGGAGCGCGATTGTTCGAGGCGTGGACCGGCTAATGGGCGCGCCCGTTATGGCGACGGACTTGCGAGCCTCGGCGTCCCTGGTGCTGGCGGCGCTTGCAGCGAAGGGCGTTTCAGAAATCAGCCGCATTTACCACCTGGACCGGGGGTATGAAGGGATCGAAAAGAAATTGGCCGCCGTGGGCGCGAGAATCTCCAGAGTTCAGGAATGAAAATGGGGAGGGGGCGCCCTCCCTCGTCCGCGCACCGTCCATATGCGGGATTGCAGCGGCGTTCATTGTGGGGATTGTAGCGGAGCAATGTTGCTTCCCCGATGCTCCTCTGTGGCTCTTGATTGTATTGGCCGCTACATTCCTCGGGGCCTTTTCTTTTGCCAGCTTCCAGCCTCAGCCGCCTCGCGCTTCGACTCCACCGGGGACAAGACAGGACCGCTTCCATCTTCCCATTGCATCCTTTCCTGCTTTTCTTTGGCGCACGGCATTCGGGATTTCTTTTTTCTTTATCCTGGGAGCCGCGTCCGCCCGCATGGCTTCGCCTCAGTTGCCAGCCCCCGTTTCACTCGAGCCCTTCTTTGAAAAAAAACAGACGCTCTTCCTCGCCGAAGTGACGTCTCCGCCCGATTACTATCCCGACAAAGTCCGTTTGTGGCTTAGGCTCCATGCGGCCTTCACGAATGAGGAAGAGTCTCCGGTGCAGGGAGGCGTGATGCTGACCTTCGGGCAGTGCTGGAAGCCCTGGTTCGTTGGCGACAGAGTTCTCGTCAGACTTGGGTTGGAACGGTTCCATAACTTCGGGAACCCGGGGTCTTACGACTACGAATTAGCCCAGGGACGGCGGGGCCTCTACGCTCGAGCCTATCTCCACGACGATTCCCTATTGGTGAAAACTGCTCAGGAAAACCCACTATTTTCATTTCCCATGCTGGATAGAGCGCTTCGCTATCTGGAGACGTTTCGGAGAGATTCTCTGCTCCGAATCCAATCCAGTCTAAATCCAGATGCGGCTTGCTTTTACGCCAGCCTTCTGCTGGGCTGCCAACATCTTCTATCCGATGCATGGCGAGACAACTTGAACCGCGTAGGAGCCATCCATCTCTTGTCGATCTCGGGATTGCATCTGGGAATGGTGGGACTGGCGGCTTACTGGCTGACAAAGCATCTCGTTCGCGCGTCTTTTCCATGGATGCTCCGGCGATCAAGCGACCAGCGCATAGCGTTTTGCGCTGCGATAACCGTCGCAGTTCTATATGCGCTCGTAAGCGGCCTGACGATTCCAACGCGCAGGACTATTATCATGCTTCTCATCTACTTCGGGGCCTTCCGGTTGAACCGCGCCCCAGACCCATTGTCCGCGCTGGCTACAGCAGCATTTGTAATACTAATTCTGCATCCACTGGACATTTTTGAGGTTTCATTCCAATTTACATTTGCGGCCATGCTCGGGATGTTCGTCGTATTGCCGAAATTTCAGCGATTTCAGTTTACGGCAAGCGGGAGGGAGAATGGAGGCAGCGCCGCCGCAAGCACTCTTCTTTCCATGCTCCGCCCGTTTGAATATGCGTTCTGGACGTCCGTGGCAGCAAACGTCATGGTGTTGCCTCTTTCCATCCACTATTTTTATGGACTCTCCCTCATTGGGTTTGCGGCAAATACTCTTCTCGTGCCGCTGGTGGGATTCACCGTCCTTCCACTCGGACTGACAGGTCTCGTCCTCCTCGGCGTTTCCGATACTCTAGCCGTTTCCGTCTTAAAGTTGGGGGGCTGGTTCGTCGAACACTCTCAGGATCTGATAATTTGGTTTTCGCAGTTTTCCTGGGCCTACTTCTGGGCTGGCGTCACTCCCATTTGGGGACTGGTCCTTTTCTACGCGGGGCTTGTGGTGTTGCTGAGTTCGTGGAGAAAATGGAGCAAGGCGTTAGGAGTCATGACGGTCCTGGCACTTGCTTGGGGAGCTTCAATTGTTGATGGCGTTCTTGCGACTCCCGATTCGCCCTCAGGAACCTTGCAAATGACGGCAGTGGACGTGGGGCAGGGGAGCGCCACCCTTGTTCGTTTCCCCACCAGAGAAACAATGCTGGTGGATGGCGGAGGGTTTTATGACAATTCCTTCGACGTGGGACGGAACGTTGTGGCCCCCTTCCTGTGGCGGCTCGGAATCAAAAGGTTGGATTACGTTGTTCTTTCCCATGACCATCCGGACCACCGCAATGGACTGCGTTTTATTATGGAGCACTTCGACGTGGGAGAATTCTGGGAGAGCGGCATCACGCAGGACCCGGACGGAGACGTTCTGGCGGGTGTTGCATTTGCACGGAAGACGCCCATAAAGAAGTTGCAGGAAGTGACTGCTGGAGGTCATCGCATAGGGGAATGCGAGGTTGATGTTTTGCACCCATATCCCTCTTTCGTGAGCAACGAATGGGACGGAAAAGACCTTAATGACGTCTCCCTGGTCCTAAGAATAAGATTCGGCGCCACACATCTTCTCATACCGGGAGACATCACCGGGGAAGTGGAGCGGCGCATTTTTGCCGAAGCAGAGCCACTTGACGGACTCCTTCTCATAGCTCCCCATCACGGCAGCGGACGCTCGTCGAGCCCTCTCCTTTTTGAGCGCCTCCATCCAAGGATTATGGTATTTTCATGTGGCTATAGGAATCAGCACGGTTTTCCAGCGGCAAGCATTTTAAATCGATGCAAGGAGTATGGCGTGGGTTTCTACCGGACGGATCGAGATGGAGCAGTAAGCGCTATTTCGGATGGCTCCCGGTGGGTGGTGCATTCTCAACGCCCATAGCTCCATGGGAAAGGAGACGCAGCGTGCGATACTATTTTTTTGGCGACATCCATGGCAATACACCCGCTCTGGAACGGTGCCTGGCGCACATCGACGCCCGCGGTCCCGATGCGGTGCACTGCCTGGGGGATATCGTGGGGTGGCTCCCATCTGGAGACGAAACCGTCAAGCGCATGAAGGCCCTGGGGCTTCCCACCGTGGCCGGGAACCACGATCTGATGGTCGGCGGGCTTTTTCGGGACCATCCCCACCAACTGGACCGTATGCAGGCTACAGCATATAACGCGGGCATTCTTGCAGCGCTCCCCGAGTGTGTCGATTACCTGATGGAGTTGCCGTTGCTGCTTGAGCTCGAAGACTTCACGGTGGTCCATCACAGCCCTTTCCATCTGCCTCCCAAAGGGGTCGCACCCGACATCGGCTGTTTCGGATACCTTGATGAAAAGCTCATGAGGGAAGTGCTGGCGAAATGGCGCGATTACCCGAAGCGGCTAATCTTTAGCGGCCACGACCATGACCCGGCTGTCTATGAGTTGCCCGATGCGGCTGATCCTCCGCGGCTGGAAGATGTGATCGCGCACAGGCCTCCCCGAACGGGGAGCATCGCTGTTCGCATTTCGCAAGACGCTCGCTATTGGGTCAAGGCGGGAAGCGTCGGCGGGCCTTACCGGGATGAAACGCCGGTGGCCAATAGCGTCCTGTATGACGATGCCGCGGGAGTAGTGGAGCTGTTTCGACTCGAATACCCTACCGGGGAACTGCGGAACAGACTTGCCTCGAATCGTTTTTTTGGTGGAATTCCGACAATGCAAAGCTATTTGCGGGTGCTGGATGCGGCAACAGGTCCGGGGGCATAGCGGCGGCCGCGACTCCCGGACCCGGACGAATAGCGATACCGCGCGCCTACTCCTCAAGAGCCTGGCGGATGGATGATTTATAGGGTTTTCTCAAAACGCCAACTTCCGTTATGATTCCAGTGACATACTTGTTCGGCGTCACGTCGAAGGCTGGATTCAGCGCGGGGACCCCTTCGGGGGCCATTAGCCTGCCGCACATATGGGTCACTTCTTTCGGGTCGCGCTGCTCGATGGGGATGGCGTCTCCGTCGGCTATGGTTGGGTCGATGGTGGACCGGGGGGCGGCCACGTAAAACGGCACATTGTGGGTCTTGGCGAGCACCGCGACGGTGTATGTCCCGATTTTGTTGGCGACGTCGCCGTTGGCCGCGATGCGATCGGCTCCGAGCACCACCACATCTATCTTTTTCTGCTGCATGAGGCTTCCCACGGAATTGTCGGTGACGAGCGTAACGGGAATCCCCAGGTGCGAGAGTTCATAACTGGTGAGTCGGCAGCCCTGCAGGAATGGGCGGGTTTCACAGGAATAGACCTGGATGGTGGGGTCTGCGTCGAAGGCTGAGCGGATCACCCCAAGGGCCGTTCCATAATCGGCAGTGGCAAGCGCTCCCGCGTTGCAGTAAGTGAGGATGCTTGCACCCTGAGGGATGACTTTGGCCCCCCACGCACCCATCTTGATGTTGACCGCTATGTCATCCTCGATCAACTCATCCACCTTGCTGCGGATTAGAGACTGCAACTCAGGAACCTCCGCCTGAGGATTCTCTACCAACACCGAATAAACCTTCTCGACAGCCCAGCCAAGATTCTGACCTGTGGGCCTAGCGACGCGCACCTGGTTGCAAAGGCGGACAAACTTACGCCTGAAGGTCTGTGGATCCGCAGCCTGAATCCGATTCGCTCCCAACGCCAGGGCCATGGCCCCCGCAATGCCGACGGCTGGGGCCCCGCGGATGGTCATGTTCTTGATCGCCGTGACAACCTGTTGAGGGGTGGAGCACAGTATAATCTTTCGCTGGTTGGGAAGAACGCGCTGGTCAATCATTGCTACGTCTTCGCCTTCCCAGTATATTGGGCGCAGTAATGACGGGTCGGCCATTCGGTGTCACCTCCGATGTTATTGTCGATGGGTTCGATTCTAAGGGGTGGGAGCGGCAGGCCCTCCAAGCCCGTCAGCCGTTCAACTTCTTGCGGAGAAGATCGTTCACGAGCTTCGGGTTGGCCTTGCCCTTGGTTTTCTTCATCACCTGTCCGACAAAAAAGCCGAACAGCTTTTCCTTGCCATTCCTATACGATTCCACTTCCGACGGGCTTTCCGCTATTACTTCATCAATAACCGATTCAATCGCTCCCTCATCCGTCACCTGAGTGAGCCCCTTTTCCGCCACGATGACCTTGGGACTCTTGCCCGTGCTGTACATTTCATCAAAAACCGTCTTTGCTATTTTTCCGCTGATGACGTTGCCGTCTATCAGGCGGATGAGCTCCGTCAAGTTCGCCGGAGGGATGGGGCAGTCCTCTATCTCACGCTCGTCCCTGTTCAGCTCCCTGAGAAGCTCGGACATGATCCAGTTGCTGGCGGCTTTTGGCTGATCCACTCCCTGGACCACAGCTTCAAAGTAGTCAGCGAGCGCCTTTGTGGAAGTGAGCACCTGGGCGTCGTAAGCCGGAAGCTTGTAGTCGCTCATAAATCGCTCCCTCTTGGCATCGGGGAGTTCGGGGAGCGTCGCACGAACAGCGTCGATCCACTCCTTGTCGACAAGGACGGGAGCCAGATCCGGGTCAGGAAAGTAGCGGTAGTCGTGGGCTTCTTCTTTTCCGCGCATGCTGATCGTGACATTGCGCCCTGCATCCCAAAGCCTGGTTTCCTGCACCACCGGCTCGCCCCTTTCGAGCAGCGCCCTCTGGCGGCGTATTTCAAACTCGAGCGCCCTTTGGACATTGCGGAAGGAGTTCATGTTCTTGAGTTCCGTCCTGACGCCCAGAGCCTCTCTCCCCACAGGGCGCAGGGAGATATTGGCATCGCAACGCATGCTTCCTTCTTCCATGTTGCCGTCGCAAATATCAAGATAACGCAGAATATCGCGCAGCTTTCTCAGATATTCCGCGGCGTCCTCGGGAGAGCGAATATCCGGCTCGCTGACGATTTCCATGAGCGGAACGCCCGTGCGGTTCAGGTCGACGTAGCTCATGGGGTGGGATTCATCGTGGACCAGTTTCCCCGCGTCTTCTTCCATATGGATGCGCGTGAGCCTTATGCGTTTGGAGCCGCTCTCTGAATCAATGTCCACCCAACCGTGTTCGGCGATGGGGAGTTCATATTGAGAAATCTGGTATCCCTTGGGCAGGTCCGGATAGAAATAGTTTTTGCGCGCAAATCGACTGTAATTGGCAATGTCGCAATGGGTGGCCAAAGCCATTTTAATGGTGAATTCGACGACCTGCCGGTTCAACACGGGAAGAGATCCGGGCAGTCCCAAGCATACGGGGCAGGTGTGAGTATTGGGACCTGCACCAAATGTTGTCGAACAGCCGCAGAAAATCTTGCTTTTTGTCGAAAGCTGGGCGTGAACTTCCAATCCAATTACGGGCTCATAATCCATAATTTTATGTCTTCTCCTAAAAGCTGGCGCAACAAGAGCGATATTTCCTGTAAGTTGCAGCCGCCGCGACAGTGCGGCGTCATCGAACTGGTATTTATCATCAACACGGCGGCGATGCAAGTTCAAGAGCAATAGAACATAACCGAGAGAGGGTTTCTCTCGTATAGGAGGTCCTTCCGCTTGGTGAGGTTCAGGGCGAAGCCTTGGTGAATCAAAACTATACTTTTCCTTATCATTATCGAACAATGCCTGCAAGGGAGCAAAAATGAACAAATTTTATCGTCAAGATTGGGGATGCGGGCAGACGCAAGGCAGATGAAATTGGGAAAGTGAGTATTCTTGCACTGGACATTCGCTGGAATTATGTAGTAACATTAAATTGTGTTCAGGTGTTTAATAGTTCTCTCGCCAGGCAGACATTTTTCCTATCTTTTCCAGAATAGGGGTAGGCGTTGAGGTTGATATCAGGCGACTAGGGATAGCCGTTCTGGCTAGTGATAAAGACGTGGCAGGAAAACTACTTAGCAGCCACGAGTCCCTCTACCACCGATTGATTAAACGCCGGTCTTTGCAATAATGAGCGGTTTCCGGAGCGGCTCCCTATGGGGAAAAAGAGAAGGCGCTATACATTTTCCGGATAGCAAAACGCTGGAAGATGTATGATTTTTCCCTCCACTGACGCTACGTACACGTTCATAGCCTTTGTTTGCATGTTTGATCTTTGTCGCTTATGGTCATCCTGTCCACAACGCCAGGGATTTGGCCTCTGATTGGCGGGGATTTTTCGGCTCGTTCCCCCATTCTGATAGCGATATAGCTACCCATGGTGAAAGCGGACAAAAGTTACTGTGCTTATTATCACAAAACTTTCCTGAATGCGCAACCTTCAATTGAGGGGCCAACGAATATAATGGGTGAAATAATATATCCTTTTGGGGCGCCTAAGAGCCAGGAGGAGCCGATCGCGCAGGCTCCCGAAACTGCCATTGAAGAGGAGAAATCTCTTAAATCCGCGAACAAGAAGGAAATACGGCGAATCATCCAGAAATTGGACAGCCTTCCATCCCTTCCTTCTGTCGCGGGAAAGATATTGAGCCTTCTGACTGAAGAAGATCCCGACCTGAACGAGGTTGTCAGACTAGTTGAGTCAGATCAGGCCGTCACGCTTCGTTTGCTGAGGATGGCCAATTCCGCGGCTATCGGATCGCGCATAGCGTCGGTTTCCCGCGCGATACTCATGCTTGGTTTCACCCAGATACGTTGCCTCCTGCTAAGCATTGCAATATCCGAGTCTTTAATAAAGTCACTGAAGTCATCCTATGCGAAGCAGCAGGTTTCTCTGTGGAAGCATTGCCTTGGATGTGCGGTCGCCGCGGAGATGATCGCAGAATATTCCTGCCCCAAGTATAAGACGGAAGCTTTTGTCGCGGGATTGGTGCATGATATCGGGAAACTGGTCCTGGAAGAAAGCCTGCCGGAAAAGTACATCCAGGTGAGGGAGGCCCATGGGAGAGACGGGCTCTCCTGGCTGGAGGCGGAGCAGGCGGTTCTGGGAGTGGATCATGCAACCGTTGGGAAATGGCTGGCCGAGAAGTGGGGGCTTCCTGAAGTTCTTACGCACGTCATTTGGCTGCACCACCATCCTGCCAGCGCAATCGCGGAGTTGGATTTTGTTTCAAGAAAGGAAGTCGTTCTCGCGGTAAAGTTGGGGAGCAGCCTAGCGCACACCATTATGGCCGATTCACCTGCGGCGTATAGAGACGAGCCCGATCATGCAGAAATTCTTTCATCCCTTCACCTGAAGGCGGACGCTTTGCGGGACGTCTCCTCATCGCTGGGGAGACGATACAGTGAACGCGTAGCCATTTTTGACATTGAAGAAGATGAACTTTCATTTTACTTCCAGGCCTTGCAAAGAGCCAACAAGGAACTCTCTCGGCTTGCCCTGAAAAGCGAGCGGCATAAGGCAATGGAGCAGGCCAATATCGATCTGCGCAAGCTCCACGAACTCCAGGCGAAGCTCAGCAGTTCCGAGGATTTTGATGAGGTTTTCGTCCAGGTGTCCCATCTCCTCAGATCCCACTTCGAGAAGAGGGAGGGAATGATTTATTTTGTAGACGCTTCGGCTCGAAAACTCATCGGGCGCTCCTGGACCAATGGGAAAAAGTTGCTTTTTCCGATTTCTATTGACCTGGACGCGGATGGACGGCCTGTTTCCGATATTGGGCCTCCCGTGGACGGCTTAATGAACAAGCTGGTTAAGACGAGGAACAGCAGGTTCCTGAAATACGCCGACGACGCCCATGTGAACAATCTGCAGTGCTGCGATCCATATCTCATTCAGCCGCTGGTGATTGGTGATTCCCTTGCGGGAGAAATCATCTTCGTCGACGATGCATCCAAGGAGGCGTCCTCAGCTCCCCTGACAAGCGTGGACATACAAAATTATGGATGTCTCGCCTCAATTGCAGAGATCGGAAGAGCACACGTCTGAACTCCAGTCACGAGTGGATATCT
>CALFXO010000083.1 GCA_937958025.1 uncultured Syntrophobacteraceae bacterium | reverse complement strand
TCCTCAGTACGTTTGTTCCCTGTTCATACTCGGGGCCGTAAGCGAGCATGATGAAATGCGCAAGGAGCACGAGTGGAAGGACTACAACCAATGCGACGCCCGCATTGAGAAAGATATTTATTAGTAGAATCCTTCGATATTTCTGAACAGCCGACTGCCCATTGAGGTTTGACAGGAGCGGAAGGACGACTTGCGCCAGGAGACCGGGGAGGAAAAGAATCGCCGTACGCCATTGATTTGCTGCACTAAAAATCCCCATCTCACCGTAGCCCCCGGGCTGATGGACAAGCAATGCTGCACAGGCCCAATTGACCGGTGTGACCATAATTCCCGACAAGACCGCTGGCAATGCAAATCTCCATAGAAGGGGCAGTTCCTGCCCGCAATCCCGAAAAGTCAGCGGGACATGACAACTCCGAGCTTCCTTGCGGATGGCCAAATGGTTGAGCAGCCAGTTGATGGCCATATTGATAGATAACGCCCAAACGGTGCCGTTGAGCCCACCTAGGTAAGCGCCGGCAATCATGATCGGAAAAGAAATGAGTCCGACGATGAGGTTGACATGGGCAATTGTCCTAAAGGCTTCAAAGCCTGAGAGCGCCCCCGTCTGCGCGCCATTCAAAGCGCTGAAAAAGAGGATCAAGCAGCCGACTCGCAGCACACTCGCCAAATGTGGAGCACTAATCGTGTGCTCGGCAAGCCATGGCGCGAAAACCGCCAATCCCAGCGCCATAAGACCGCCGGTGACCGTGGCGATCAACCCTGCCAAAGCGATGATCCGCCCTGCCCGCTCAGGATGCTTCTCTCTCAACTCTGCCACATGCTTGGTGGCAGTAATGCCTAATCCAAAGCCTGCAAATGTGCCAAACATACCGATTGTGGACTGGATCATCCCTAATTCACCGTAGCACGTTTTTCCCAGCATTCGAGCCACCAATACCGAGGAGCACAGCATGAGACCGCGAGAGGTGACGGCTCCAGCAATCGTCCAAAACATGCCTTTGGCTAGCCTGTAACCGAGGGGCGAGTTCTCGATTCGCTCGAACGCCGGTTTCAAGAAGGCAGGGCAATAGATTGCCATTATTGACTTGACGCTCATATACTCTCTTTACCGCTATTCAGGAATCCTATACAGGCTGAAAGTATCCTCTCGGTTGCCTTGCCATCCCCGTACGGGTTATGGGCGCGCGCCATGGCTTCATAGCAAGCTCTATCGCCTAGGAGAAGCGTTGTCTCCGTGACGATCCTTTCAAAATCAGCACCTACCAATCTGACAGTGCCCGCGGTCACCGCTTCAGGTCGTTCTGTATTATCGCGCATGACCAAGACCGGCTTGCCCAAGCTGGGAGCTTCTTCCTGTATGCCGCCCGAGTCGGTGAGGATCAACGTGGCGCGATGCATCAGAGATACAAATGGAAGATAGGGCAGCGGCTGAATGAGATGGATATTGCCCGCTTCCATGCTGCCAAGAATGCGATCCACGGGTTCTCTGACATTGGGATTGAGGTGCACGGGATAGATAAACTGCGTCGTGGGAAACCGTCGCGCTAGTTCCGCAATGGCCCGGCAGATCGACTCAAAACCGCTGCCGAAGCTCTCCCGCCTGTGCCCTGTGATGAGGACCAACGGAGCGCCGTTCCAGCTTTGAATGGCATCGCGGTCAAGGCCCGGGATTGAGGGCGGGCTCTCTTTCACCTTTTCCAATGCCAGAAAAAGCGCATCGATAACAGTGTTGCCGGTAACGTAAATGGTTTCCGGAGAAACCCCTTCTCTAACTAGGTTCTCACGGCTGGTATTGGTGGGTGCAAAATGGAGCGTTGCCAGCCGTGTAGTGAGCACGCGATTGGCTTCCTCCGGCCATGGGGAATGAATGTTCCCGGTGCGAAGTCCTGCTTCGACGTGGCCGATGGGAATCTTATGATAGAAAGCAGCCAATGCGGCGGAAAAGACTGTGGTGGTGTCCCCCTGGACCAGAACCAGGTCGGGCTTTTCTTTGGAGAGATATGCATCGAGAGCGGCAACCGCTCGTGACGTCAAGCCTCCGAGCGTTTGGCCGGGCTGCATAAGGTCCAGATCTTCATCGGGTCTTATGCTGAAGATATCCAGCACTTGATCGAGCATCTCACGATGCTGGGCCGTGACGCAAACCCGGCAGTCAAAGGATGGATGCCGCTTCAAGGCAAGTATCACCGGAGCCAATTTAATGGCTTCCGGGCGGGTGCCGAAGATGACGGCGATCTTCCTTCGGGCTCCAGAGAGCGTCATTTGATGCTTCCATGCGCTGTCACTCATGATTTTAAGGCTCCGTATCCTTGGGCTTTGTCAGCATTGTGCGGGTTACAAAGCCTCTGCTGCCTGAACATTGCCGAGAAGGGCCTGCCTACAGTGTTAGCACCGGAGCACTTTGGGCTCTTCTGCAATTTTGTTGAAGGCAGTCGAGAAAAACTGTAAAAGATTTTCCTCGCTTCATGATACACCAGGACAGCGTTTCGAGCAGTTGACCACTACCTTGTCCCACTCTGCTTGTCCCTTCATCACAGCAAAAATAAGGGAGAACTCTTTGCAGGCACATGGCAAAAGCAGAGGGAACCAGCACCCTGTGGTTATGCTCATACTCATTTGGCTAGCTCCAAGACTCGCGCTGTAGTTGAGAAGATTATTGCTGTTCAAAGAGAGCATTAATGAAAATCACAATGGATATTGCAGATTTTGGGCAGTCAGTTCGCACACGACTTTCCACGCAATTATAGCGGAACAGTAGTCCTTTAGTTGCCAGTATAGGGAGCCTTGCAGGTTAAAGTGGGGTTCTTTCGAGCCATTCGTCTGTTCGTTCGCCCACCTTATGGCTTCCTGAGCGTCACAACTTCTTCTTGGTTTCCAGTATGCGGAGGAAGAATTTGCGATAATCGTCATTTTTGGGATCGAGCGCGGTGGCGCGTTGCGCTTCGATTTCGGCGACATCCAGGTTCTTTTCCCTCAGTGCGATTTCAGCCAAGCCGCGATGCGCCTCGGGAGACTCCGAGCCTTCCAGGCAACGGCGGAAATAATAAGCAGCCCTGTCATCGTCTCCATTTGCCAGATGCGCCCGGCCAAGAAGAATATTGAGATCTTTCTTTATTTTCCAATCGTAACTGGCGGTTTCTTCGCACAGGTCAATATAAAGCCCAAGTGCGTTTGCATCCATGAGCGGCCGCAGCAGATTCCGGAGCCTCGATGGTCGGCCTTTCTCATCCAGTTTGAGAGCCTGGAGAAGTTGCTCTTTTGCCGACGCAACGTCACCCAGTTTCAGGCGATAGGAGGCGATTTTGTAGAGCAGCGCCGCTTCGGAGTCCGGGGTTGCGGCGTCGGCCAAGAGCGCTTCGGTATAACGCGCCGCCGCAAGCCAGTCCTTGTCGCTTTCGGCGAGCGACGCCAAAACGCCAAGGGCTTGCTTATGCACGTACACACTGGGAACAGCCTCTTCCAGCGCCTCGCTGAACTGCGCCTCTATTTCCTTCGTCCAGGCGGGGGTCTTTTTCAGGAAGCCATAATAGCCTGGTTGTGCGTGAGCGAGCAGCCGCAGGTAGTGGACGCCCTTCTCCGCTTCACCCATTGTGAGGTGGTAGGCGGCAAGAGTGTAGAGGAACCTTCCGTTATTGGGATCTGTTGACAGCGCCCGCAGAAGGTATGGCTCAATATTCTTCTCTTCTTCCTCATGGCCTTCAAACGATGAAACCTGCCAGTGCGCCATTCCCACTCCGAGCCAGGCGTCGCCGTCGAGAGGGTTCAGGCCCACGGCTTTCTGGTAGGCGTCTTCCGCCTGCCAGTAAAGATCGATGGGCGACGTCGGAGGGTTCGCTTCTTCAGCCATTGCGTAGAGCACGTCGCCTAGGAGCCTATAATATTCGGGATTGGATGCGGTGTATGAAATCGCGGTTTCAAGAGAATCCTTGGCAGCCGAGTATTTCTTCGCTTCCAGGTCGCGTTTTCCGAAAGTGGCGCACGCATCCGCCGAGGACAGGCGAAACAGGGCGCCCGTTGCGGGGGCGACAACCACCACAAAAACCAACGCCGCCACTAAAGCTTTCGGGTTGAGTGCGCTGAGGGAGCGCGCCCGAGCTGGCGCTTCGGCGCCCGAGGACGATGCGCTTGGACGCGCGGCTCCCATTATCAGCCCAAGGAGACAACTGAAAAGAACCCCATTGGACGTGATTTGAATGTTAAAGTCCACAAGGCTGTGCGTCAGAATTGCGGCGACGCCTCCCATGCTCCCCACCAGGACTCCCGCCCTAAAACGGCTCCTGGTGCGCATGAAAGAACGGGTCCCGGTCCGGAAGAGCACGAAAAGCCCCCAGGAGATAGGAATCAGGACCGGAAGCCCCGCCTCGACCGCGATCTGCATGTAGTCGTTGTGGGTTTCCTGGTAATTGTCGTCCAGTCCCAAAGGGCGCACGGAATGGAACGCCCAGGGGAATGCGCCGAGCCCCGCGCCCCGCAGCGGGTGCTTGAGGACGAAGGGAATGCACGCCTTGGAGACCTGCATTCTGCTAATGAGCGAAGCATCCGCGGGGAGCGCCGCCTGCAAACGATCGATCATGGGACTGGATGCGACAAAAGTGAGACCTGCCACGCAGGCGAAAGAAGCGGCGGTCAGCCAGACCTTCATGGGGCTGGACTGGCGTTTCTTCAGGAAGAGAATCAGGATGAAATCCACCGCGACAAACGACCCTATCCACCCGCCGCGACTGGTGCTAAGGCAAATCGCAACCAGAATCAGCGCCAGGCATGCGTGCCAGACCACGGGGGAGCCAACGGGCTTTAGGAGCAACAAACCAAGCCCCAGAGCGAAGATCATTTCGAGGTATCCGGCCATGTGGTCGCGGTTCACGAACGTCGAATTCATGGACGACTGGTCGCCAGCGAAATATTTTGCAAATCCAACCAACGCGATGATTGCGCCGATGGCCACGATGGTCAATGGCAAACGCCGGGGAAAAGGACGGATTTGCGCCGCGTCCAAAGAGAGATAGAATGCGCCGATATAGAGCATGAGGCGAAGGAGCGCCCAGAGCGTTTCAAACCGATAGATAGAGGAAAAATAGGATGCTCCCGCTATTGCCAAAAGCAATGCTACGGGCCGCTCCAGCGGCGTGCGCGTGAGAATGGATTCATTGCCGTAGAAGCGCTTAAGGACCATGGCGGAAACGGCGACAAGGCAAAGCCAGACGGCGATGCAGAAAGCCCATCGGGGGCTTGCCGCCCGAGCAATCGGGGTGAACAGAAGCAACAGAAAAAAAAATCCGTACTGGATAAACCGTAACAGCTTCAGCATGCCTATGATCGCGCCATGAAAGAGTAAAATCTCAGGCAATCGTTTTCGTTTCTTTATGCGGTCTTGCCGGAGTCCGTCTCCTGCTTCTCGTCGTCTTCTTTTCCGTAATATCGGTTATATTTTCCGTAATAATATCCATAATAAGGGTTGCGCTTAAAATCGAGCATATTGAGAACGGAGCCAAGGACCGGGGCGTTGACGGCTTGGAGCTGTTCGCGCGCGCGCTGTATTTCTTTCGAGTTGGTCTCTCCCGTTTTAACGACGAAGATGACGCCATCGCAGTAGGGCGCGAGCACCGACGCGTCCGACACCGTTCCCACAGGGGGCGAGTCGATAACAATGCACTCGAACTGCTGCCTGAGCAACTCGAGAAGCACTCGCATCCGGCTGCTTGCAAGAAGTTCCGGCGGGTTCGGAGGAGTCTTGCCGCACGGGAGCACCCAGAGATTTGAATCGGGGATGTGGTGCATTTGCCGCTCCAACTGATGATAAAGAATGGGAGTCCGCTGGTGGTTGGTTTCTATCGGGCCCATTGCGGCAATAAGGGCCGACTCCCTGGCGTCGGCGATCGGGGCTAGAAGGGAAGTCGTCTCGTGGAACGTGAACCTGCCCTTATTGCATCGGTACAGTTCCCTGATGTTCTCCTGGATCTGGAGCTTCAACGGACCGGCAAGTTCTTCGGCGTCGATGAATCCCATGTGGAGCAGTATCAACCCCAACCGCTGCCCCGTATCGCGCTGCCTGGCAAGAGCGAGGTCCAGCTGATCCTTCGTGATCTTGCCGCTCAGCAGGAGGATTGATCCGAGCCGCCTTTCCTTCGGCCGGCTCGGCCAGTCCACGTCAATCACCCGCCCTCTGTAAAAAGAAACTTTGAAGGAATTTTGCTCGTTTTCATAGCGGAGCACTCCTGTCTTTTCCTGGATCTCAATAAAACGGTGGAGGTCGGCGATCGTCCATTCGCCGAGTGCGCCGTCCTTAATTTCGGTCCGGAAGGTGTTGACAAGAATGCCGGTGAGTCCGTCTTCCTCGTATTCGCCCAATGTCCTTTTCATGACGGGCATCCGCATGTCGCCTTCAATCACCAGCGTCCGCATGCCGCGGTCGGACATCGCCAAAGCGAGGTTGAGGCTGACGGTCGACTTGCCCTCTCCCGGAATGCTGCTTGTCACCAGGTAGACGCCGCCGTGGCGATTCATCTCTGAAAACTGGAGGTTCGTGACTAGAGTTCGAAACGCCTCCGTAAATCGTTTACTGACGCTTTGCTCACCCAAAAGAGGGAAGGGGCGCCTTTGCTCTGCATTGGCTTTCGCTCGGGCTTTTGAAGCCTCGATCGGCACCTCTGCAAGCACCGGCGCGCCGATGCGGCTTTCGGCTTCATCGCGGTTATGGACCGTCTGATCCAGATTCTCAAGCAGAAGCGCCATGCCGACGCCGCCCAGGACGCCGAGAAAGACCCCCAGCATCATGTTGCGCGCCTTCTTGGGCTTTATGGGCATCATCGGAAGAGTGGCTGGCTCCACCAATCGGAGGTTCGTCTTGGTGATCCCTTCGGTTATATTGGCCTCTTTGATCTTTGTGAGGAGTATATTATAGAGTTCCTTGCTGGACTCTACATCACGTTGCAAGATGCTGTACTGGAGTTCCTTGCGGTTCGAGGTGATAGCATCCGACTCGTAGGAGTCCATCGCCTGCTGCAGGGCGTTTTCCCTGGCTACAAGAACAGCCCGCTCGGCCTCCGCATTCTCGAGGGTCTTTTCGAGTTGTTGGCGTATCTTGGCGCGCAATTCGCTTATCTTTGACGTAACCTTGAGCATCTCCGGGTGCTTGCCCTTATAAATCCCGGCGATCTTCTGGTATTCGACCTCCGTATTCAATAGATCGGCATAGAGGGATTGGAGAAGCTCATTATTGATGAAGGTCGGGATGCTCTTGATGCTCCTCTCGTCGTTGGCGACGATGAAGCGTTTCAGCTCCTCGATCTTCGCCTCCAACTCCAGACGCTGGCTCCTGGCCTGGACATAGCCGCTGTTCATATCCTCGATCTTCTGAGAATTGAGCTTCTGCTGTCCTTCTATGGTGAAGATTTTTTCCTGTTCCTTGAAATTCAAGAAAGCTTTTTCTGAATCTTCCACCTTCTTTTTCATGTCGTAGAGCTGATCGGAAAGCCAGTCTATGATCTTCCGAGAACCCTGCAGCCGCATATCCGCGTCATAAAGAATAAAATTATCGGCGACCGCGTTGGCGAAGATTTGCGCTTTTTGCGGATCGATATCTTCCACATGGATTTTCAGGAGGCGCGTATCGCGAATCTCCTCAATCCGTATCATATCCGCCAGTTGATCCACCTTCGCGGCTAAATCCGATTCTTCCGGGAAAGGGACTTCATCCTTGCGGGAGGGGGGCGAAACGAGAGCGACGAAGCGCTTGACGTTGGCTTCGATTGCTGAGAAGTAGCGCGCAATGGCCCCTTCCTCGATGAGGTCATCGGGCAGGTTCACCTGTTTCAGCACCTTCTCGAGGATAGGCCGGGACGTGACAAGTTTGAACTGTGTGCGGTATGTCAGTTGTTGGGAGACATAGGTTTCCGCATCCATGCTTTCCCCGGTCAGGGGGGAACGCGCATCCTCCTTGTCGACCAGAATTGTGGCCGTGGCCTGATACACTGGTTTTGTGCTAAAGGTAATCAACGCCGTTGCAAGTGCGACGACAAAGGCTATCGAGCCGATCAGCCATGCGCGCTTGCGCAGCAAATAGTAGTAATCTATAAGTTGAGACTTGCTGATGGGAGCGGTTTGCGGGGCATTCCGCTTCGCGGGTGGTTGCGCCATGGATAGGCCTTTTTGCATGTTGGAAGAGATTGGGTTCAGAACCACGATTCCGGGATAAAAATTCGATCTCCCGGTTGAAGCGCAATATCTTTGTCTTTGCCCTGGCGGATTTTGTCGAGATTGACGTCCAGCGTCTGCTGCGTCTCACCCTTTTCCCGGCGCGTGATGACGGCGCGATTGGGAGCTGCGAACTTGGAGAACCCTCCCGCCATGGTGCATGCGTCAAGGGCTGTAAGACCGTCATAGAAATCGTACACTCCGGGTTTTTCCACTTTGCCGAGCACGTAAACCTTATACTGCGTTAGGTTGGAGAAATCCGTGGGCTGAATGTAGACGACGTCATTCGCCTCGAGTTCAATGTTGCCGGCTCCAAGCCCTTTATCGAGAAGATCTCGCAGGTTGATTTCCACCGCTTTTTTTTGCCGAACGAGTTTATCGATCTCCTCGGAGTCTTGCATCTCTTTCATCGGCCCCTTCAGGATGTAGGCGACATTGCCTCGATCCTTCGTGAGACCGCCAGCCTTGGCGATAAGCTCGAGCAAACTTGTGGAGCCCTCCAATGTGTAAAGGCCAGGTTTCTCGACAGCCCCCGTAATGTACACCTTCTTGCTCTTATAATCTTTGACGCTAATAATGACTTGGGGGTTGACGAAATAATCCTGCGCGAGCGGACGGGTTATCGCGTCAGTGAGTTCAGGTATAGTCAGGCCGGCAGCCTTGATCTCCCCAAGAAAAGGGAAGTTGATGGTTCCTTTGGACGACACGGTGAGATCCATTGCTTCCTGGGTGGTTCCGCCTGCAAAGATGGAAGCCGACAAGATATCTCCCATACCTATGGTGTAAGGCTTGTCAACGGCGTGCGCCAGCGTAGATAGTGCAAAGAGCGTGAAGAATAATGCTGAGCCAAGCAGCGGGATCTTGGGTTTTTCCATACTTCTCCTACTCACCGAGGTCATAGCGCGCAGTCAAACGGAGCGAAATTTGGTTTTCAGCGTACTCGTCGTCGGCGTGATCCGAATCGCGCTTCGTATGGTCATACTCGACGCTTGCCCGAAATATGTCGTGAAGAAAGTTGTAGCCGAGTCCTCCGGTGAAGCCCCAGAGGTTGTCCGTCCGAGACGTATTTATGTAATCGTTGCACTGGTAAAAGCCGCCAACAAAAGGACGGATGGAACTCAAGATTTGGCGTTCGGCGGAAATAGAAAAAAGATAACCCGTAAAGAAATCGTCGCTCTGGGCGACGTCGTTTATAGTTCGGAGGAAAAGGAGCCTAACTTTGCTCCTATCCGAAGCGCCGGTCAATGCAAAATGAAAAACAGGCTCCCTTGTCTCGCTCAAGTCCTCACGGTCAAACTTGCGCCACTGATAGCCCGCGCCCACTTCAGCCGTTAGGGTGCTTCTCAGCTCCCGCCGGTAGACAAGCTTCGTTTGATACGATTCAAAATCACTGGTGGCATTTCCATCGTAGTCGCGCTGCCAAACCTGATTTTCAAACGCAAGGTGGTTTCTGGAATTCATGTGGTAGGTGAGGGTTAATGCTCCTCGCTGCTCGACGGAATCCTCATGGGCGTTCCCACTGCCTGCGGCGCCTCTTTGATCTTCAGTGTACTTCAAGACCTCATTCATGTAGGTCAGCTTCGCTTCGCCCTTTTCTCCCATATCATAGCTGACCGTAGGGACGATTCGATTCCGCCAATATTCGTTCCGATCGGTAATGTCGCGAAGTTCGTCGCCTTCATACTCAGGATCGTTAGTAAACTCGTCGTCTGCCCGGTTTGGCTCGCGGGTTAGAAAGTAGTTGTCCGCGATTCCCAGCGAGATGCGCGATGAAATGCGAGTGGCCGCCTGAATGATGAGGTCGTGCGCATCGTAGTCGTCTTTTGTGGAATCTACGCCTTCCTTGCCGTCATGATGTATCAGGTGGGTAAAATTATAGAGAAATTGAATACGGCTCTTGTCCGTCAGCGCCTCAAATTGAATGCCAGGAGAAATTTGCGTCGTCCAAACGCTTGTCTCATCATGCGCATCGCGATAGAAGTTGTCGCTAAAACTCTCCTGAATCGCCAGCAAAGGCGCAACGTGCGTTTCCGATCTACAAAGCGACGGCGAGGAAAGCATTGTGACGCCGATCAGGCCAACAAGCAAGGCATCTAAGGATATCCGCGTCACGCCAACTTCCCCTTACAGCCATAATTTACGCAACCGGCAGGCTGACAAAAAGCGGCAAGGCTTGCACACGCCCTTTCGCCAAGAAAATTTCACCACGAACTATGATTTTCCAGACTTCCTAGAGATGCATTCGCACGGGCGGGGGACCCCGCCCAGTGCAATTCATTAGAGGCAGAAGCACCGTAAGCTATTTGGTTTCCAAATGATAAAGCTTACTTGGATGGACTTACGGGCTCCTTATCGACAGGGACCGTTGGCACTGTTCTTCGCCTTCTATCGGTGGTGGTGCTGGAACTGGATGTATCGGAAGCAGTGGTTATAACCCTGCCTGTACTCTTACTATCATCAGAACCTGCGAGCGCTAATGATGCATCAAAACCAAGCAGCAGCGCCAGAAACGAAACAAGAGCAAATAGCAAAAGCTTAGATTTTCCCCTGAGCGTCTTCATCCGACACCTCCCTTTGGACGCCTTCAAGACGTCAAAATAAAAAACGTGCATCTGTTGAGAACCTAATGACAGAGCCGCCTGGCGCTTAATCCTTCAGTAAGCCAAACCGATGCTACACTAGCATCGAAAAGCATTTCGATGCAATCTGAAATAAGTCGCACACGTTATTTTTTTATTACAAGGATGTTACGGTTGCTTTAGGGTAAGCTCACGCCAACTCGGATACATTTACTGCTCCGCCTCATTCGGATCTATTCACCGATATAAAGCGCTGAAGCGCACTATGCTCATTCCGATAACAATCCATCGGGAAGAGCCAGGAACCTTCCAGGCAGCAAACTCCATGTGTATTGAGCCAGAACGTAAGTTACGATCACCATTATACTGATGGTTAGTGCCATGTAAAGAGATAATTTATTTTAGCAAAGATTCAATAGGTTACAATTCAGATCTTCCCGGAAACACTGAAAGAAAGTTGTGATGCTTCTGTTAAGTTAACGTACTTTTAGCGTAAAATAGAAATTAGGCGCCTCAGATCCTGTGTCTCAACGTTCATGTTTTGAGACCGGTGCAGTATGAAAAGGATATCTTGAGGGGGGAGCCGCCATTTTTCTTCACGAATTATTTGACCATAAACCCGTATAGTTGCTATACTCGGCGAAAAAGTATGAACACCGAGTATAGGCCTGATCGAATCGGCAACTACGCGCACAGGCCTGAAGGGCTGGTCCTTTTGGGATGCAAATCGGTATACAGAA
>CALFXO010000082.1 GCA_937958025.1 uncultured Syntrophobacteraceae bacterium | reverse complement strand
ATGAGCCGGTTGTTGACGCGCCTCACAAGCTGTAGGGATTCCATGAGGGTCGGTTCGTACTCGGGCGCCTCCACGCCGGGGATGTAGATCTCTGCCATGGCCGTCACCATCCCCGTCGCCTGGCGGCTGAGCGCCTCAATGCCGAAGCCAAGCTCCGATTCGGGAAGCTCCCACACCGCCTTGCGCCGCCGCCGGATGAACTCGAGAGCATCACGATCCCTTTCATCCAGCGCCGGAAGAAGGTCCAGCTCCGATTCCTCCCGGAAGCTCTCTTCGACTATCCGCATGGACCGACGCCGCCACCACCACCGCGCCATCGTGAGCAGGAGAACGGTGATGAGGGTCGAACTCAGGAATAGCGCGCTCACCCAGTGATGCTGGAACCACTCCAATAATACCTGTTGCCCTGAAACAGAATCTAACTGCAAAATATAGCACCGCCACAGGGAAGCTTACGCGGGCGCCTTGCCCCCAATCCAGTCTTTCAAGAGAGGCAGTGCGTCCGATTCCCACCCGGAGCCGAGGCGCTCCGTGAGAAATTTTGTATAAAGCCAATCGAGGGCTGCAAAAACCTCTTCCAGAAAATACATTTTTTCGAGGAAGGCTCCGTCCTCGTCATCGTCCGGGCCTTCACTGGGCAGCTGCTTCGGGGTTTTCAAGCCCTTCACCGTCCAGAGCGTCGCGTCTAGCGTGAACGTGTACTCGTTTTCCCCGACCCGCAGGAAAAGTTGCATTTCCTGCACCAGCTTCCCCTGCTGCAACGCAGTCCTGGCTTCGTAGAGAGCGTTGTCCTGCGTCGTGCAGATTACGCGCTCCTTCCCATTGTCCGGAAGGCTCAGCACCATCCGCTCCCCGAGATGCAGTTCCGCGTCCTTCTCGTCGGACAGAAGGATTTTTTCCTTTGAACGCTCGCTGAAAAACCACAACCAAGTCAGGAATTCACAGCCGAGAAAGCGCCCCTGCGCAAGGGCCTGCGGAGACTTCACGGACACCAGGGCGTGGATGACGTCCTTTTGCCTGTCGTCCAGCAACAGCTTGTGCAGCGCCCAGTTTGCGTGAAAAAGCGGTATAGGGTAAAGATGGAAATGCTGCTCGAACACCTCCAGAAACGCATCGATCACCTTGAGGCTCGTAGAGCCGAGCAACAACCACTTGTGCGCGGGATTCCACACCACCTCGCAGGCGGAAGGCTGCGGCAGCGCCCTGCCGAGCAGCCAACTCTGCACCTCTTCCTGGATTTTCAGGCGCTCCTGCCTCGGGGGCCATTTCCCGTTGTTCTCCATCCGGTATTTCTGGATGGCCTCCCTCACGTGCTGTTTCACGACGACAGAAGGAACGCGCCGCTGGTCCTGCCGAAAATGAAAGGCCGCATATTCGCCTTTGTGGTACGATATATCATCGAAGCTGCACTCGAAAAAATCGCTCCACGAGGAAAACCCGGCCGATTGTTCCTGCTCCGGGGTGCATTCCTTGAAAATCCCCGCCTTGAGTCTTTCGTCGAGATAGCCCCAGAAATCCTCTGTGATCGTTTCGGGAACGAAGAAACGGCTGAACGCTGCGCTGGCTGACTGAATCCCCATAACAAAAAGAACTTTCCACTCATATCGAACACAATAAAAATCCCGGCATGAAACGCCGGGCGCGCCAGACGCCTCGGGAAAAGGCCGCTAGCCTTCACCCTGTGGCAACAGAAACCACCTGCCTTCTAGCCAAAACGGCGGCCCCCGTCAATGGAAAACTCCCGGTGGAGACGGGGTGGCCGCAGGAGCATGCGCTTCCGGCGACGACTCCTCGGAAACGACGGAGAACTCTATGTCAAAACTTGACCGTCTTGACTATTGCCTCATACTCTTTGATTTCCTCCGGCGTCAGCTCGCGGCGAAGCAACTTCCGGTTCACCAGGATGGGACACTTGGCATGCAGCGCTAGAGCAACCGCATCGCTCGGGCGGCTGTCGAACTCCACTTCCTCTTCGCCTATGCGGACGAAGATCCTGGCGTAAAAAGTATTCTCAATCATGTCGTATATTTCGACGCGCTCCATGGCGACTCCCACCCGTTCCAAAATCGCCATATAGACTTCATGGGTCAAAGGACGCTTGGCGTCCACAAAGCCCTTCTCCTTGGCTATGGCCGTGAGCTCGGCGTCTCCGACAAACATCAGGAAATACTGGGACGCATCCTCATCTTCCTTCAGGACAACCATATTCCCCTGGGCGCGGTCCGTCTTTATGTAAACTTCCTTGGCTACCACGAGTTCCATGTCTTCCATGGGATTCCTCCTGCGGTTGGACGGTCTCTTGACAATCTGATTTCTTTTATAGCATTTCTTCCACCCTTTTCAAAGAGCGCCTCGTGAAGCATTTCCATGGACCAAAGTTTGACAAAATCGGCCCCCGGATATATATTCATCACTGTATAAGCTTATAGGATAAAACATATTTATCACATATGCACCGGCTGTGTGCATCATCACCAGCGCCATTGGAGGCAACGATACATGAGAATCTGTTTTCCCACCGACGTCCTTAAGGGCATGGAAAGCAATGTGTACGGGCACTTTGGAACCGCTCCGGGGTTCGTCATTGTAGATACCGAGACTTCCGCCGTCGAGGAGATCAACAACAGCGACCAACACCACGCGCACGGCATGTGCCAGCCCATTAAGGCCCTCGGCGGCCAGAAGGTGGACAGCATTGCGGTGGGCGGCATCGGAATGGGGGCCCTCATGGGCTTGCAGAATAACGGCATGAAAGTCTTCAGGGCAGTGGCGGGTACGGTGCGCGACAACCTGGAACTTCTGCAAAACGGCAAATTGCCGGAATTCAGCGCGCAGCACACCTGCGCAGGCCACTCCGGCGGAGGATGCTCTCACCACCATTAGGCTTTCACCAGGCGTAGGGCCTGGTTTGCCAACGCGATAGGCAGACGCTGGCCCCGGATGGCGCTGCCGCCATTCGGGGCTTTTGTTCTCGGGCAAAAGTCAGCCGTCTCGTCCATCGTTTTCAACATTTCCGATCCTTCTCCCCCGCCATTTCTGCTCCAGAAACCCTGAAACGACCTCAATTCCATAGACTGTTTAGCGTTATCCTGCATAGTCGAGGCCTTTTTCTTGCATGCGCATGCCGGCAACATCCACCCTACAAGAAAGGCGATCACAATGAAGACATGGTTGGCGTTCATCCTGGCAGCTATCACGCTCTGCATTCACAATCCAGGCGACTGCTCCGCGAGGGAGGTGGTCTACGCCTTCGACCAGGATTTTCCCCCGTTTTCCTACTTCGAGGACGGAAACGCGTCGGGGTTCGACATAGAAGTCCTTCAAGCCGCACTCCACGGAAAGGATTTCCAAATAACCTTCCAGCCTATGGACTGGGAAACCGTCCAGGACGAACTGGCCAAAGGTTCCGTGCACCTGACTTCCGGGATGGCAATGACGGAGGATCGGAAAGAAGCTTATGACTTCACGAATATCCCGCTCACGAACCTGAACATCAACGTTTTTATCAAAGAAGGCGAGGGGGCGCCGTCATCCCTGGGCGACCTGAAAGGTAAGCGCGTCGCGACCCAGCGAGGCTCCCTCTACCAGGAGCTCCTTGAAACGCTGGGCGGGGTCGACGTCGCCTTGTACGACACGGAGCCCGAGGCGTTGAAAGCCTTGGCGGAAGGGAATGCACAGGCCTTTGGAGGCGCCGAAAAGACCGCCCGCTATTACATTAAGAAAAATGGCTATCAAGGCATCCGCACTATCGGGACGCCCCTGAAGATCACAAAGACATATTTCGTAGCGGCCAAGGGAAATGACTATCTTGTGCAAGCCGTCAACGAGGGACTGCGCAAAATGATGGAAAACGGCTCCTACGACAGGATTTACCGCAAGTGGTTTGTCGACGAGCTTGGCGGAGAGGAAGTGGAAAAACTGATTTCAAAGGCCAAGGAAGTCTCCGCGAACGCCTATGCGCCTTATTCCAATTTCCAGGTGGGAGCCGCCGTTCTGACTCGGTCCGGCAAGATCTATACAGGGTGCAACGTGGAAAACGCACTTTACGGTTTGTGCGCCACAGCCCTGAAGGTGGCGGTGTTCAAAGCGATTTCCGAGGGCGACAGTGAAATCAAGGCGGCAGTGAATGTCCTTCCCGATGGAGACCTCGCGGCCCCGAGCGCAGACGACCGCCAGTTGCTCTATGAATTCGGACGGGGGATACTGGTGATTATGGGGTCGGAGAATGAGAGCCGGCGAACCGTCATGGCTTCGGAATTGCTCCCCTATGCATTCGATATGCGTTGACGGAGCCGCCTGCCAAGGGGGGCGCTGCGTGGAGCACGGAAAACCGTGTAAGAATAATTGCTTCAATCAATGTGAGCTTTTCCAAGTTCTATAACGAAGGTCGTGCCACGCTCCTGGGAAGAATCAAATGAAAGCTTCCAGCCGTGCACTTTCTCAAGAGCAAGTTTCGCGGAATAGAGGCCGAGGCCTGTTCCGTCTTTCTTTCCATGGGTGACATAGGGCTGGAATAGAGAGTCGCGCAACTCCTCCGGGATGCATTTTCCCCCGTTATGAATTTCTATGCGGAGGCTCCCCTCTCCATCCTCCGATAGGGTCGCCTCAACCACCCCGGGTGCGTTCTCCGCTTCGACCGCGTTCTTCAAAAGATTTTCGATGGCTCTTTCCAATAGCGACCGGTCGGCATGGATGCTCACCGGGCTTCTCCGGACAAAGTTCCGGAGCCTGATTTCCACGCCCCTGACATCCCCAAGCGTTTTCATCTGTTCAGCCTTGGCCGAGAGGACCTCCACAAGGTCGAATGTTTCCGCTCTTGGCTTGTAATCGCCTGTCTCTAGGAGGATTAGCTCTCTGGTGGAATCCAGCATATCGAGCATTTCCCGGCATTCCTGCGCCAGGATGGCGAGATAGCGGGAAAGCGCGTCCTCGGGGGGAAGGTTCAACGCCGCGACGAGTCGCTTAGCGGCTAAGCCCACGATGACAATCTTGTTTTTCAGATCATGACGCGTCACCCGCTCCAGCCGATCTCGCATTAGTTCATAGCGTTTCCGTGCGGTGACGTCTCGTATGATGGCGGTGATATAGTATCGCTCGTCGCTGATCTTGAGAAGGGAGTGAGTTATCTCGACAGGGAACGTCTCTCCACTTCTGCGCAGCCCCTCCACCTCCTTTGCCTCCGAGACATAGGAGGTGCGCGAGTGGATGCTTTCCACAAAACGCCGGTAGCCTTCCGCGTGCCGCTCCCGGTGAACCGGAGGAATGATGACGTCGAGACCCAGCCGTTGCATTTCCTCCTTGGAATAACCGAAAAACGCTTCGGCCCTCTTGTTCCAATTGATGATATTCCTGTCCTGGTCAACGGTGATTAGCGCATCCGATATGGAATCGAGAACTTCTTCATAGAGGTGAGTGTTCACCGAGGGCTCCTCCCTGCACGGCTTCGTTGTAAGGGGCGCGGGGGCGGAAAGCGCCGCCGCAAGCGTCTCGCCTTCCGGGGCTATAACCGGCGGAATCGATGCAAATCAACACCTAATCATAATAACACCACATCGGCCTCGGCCGGTCCAAGTTCTTTCGTTTTTTTTGAAACAGCGCCGGTAGGGCTTCACTTTTCCCTTTACATATTACATAGTACGTAATATGTAATATGTTCGTTCCGCGCGGTCGCGCGGCCCTTCCAACAGGCGCAGCAGCCAAAGAAACACAGCAGCACTTCCGCCAACGTCCGGGGAAGTTATCGGGAAAAACATGAAGCAGGAGACACCGATGTTCGGACAGAAGATTGAAAGGACTCCATCAGCCTACGACTATCCTCTCATCATCAAACAGCTCCTTCGCACCCCGCTCATCTACTCGCCGCACCAGGAGATAGTCTACCGTGATCTGAAGCGCTACGATTATGTCGAATTCAACGAGCGCGTCGGAAAACTTGCCAACACATTGAAAGACCTAGGGGTACGGCCGGGAGACACCGTGGGTGTCATGGATTGGGACAGTTACAGGTATTTGGAGTGCTTCTTCGCCATCCCGATGATGGGGGCGGTTCTTCACATGGTGAACATTCGGCTGTCGCCCGAGCAGATCGTCTACACCGTGAACCACGCGGAAGATGACGTTTTGTTCGTCAACTCCGATTTCCTCTCCGTCGTGGAAGGCGTCCGCGACCAGCTGACCACGGTTAAGAAGATCATTGTCATGACGGACCTTCCCGAGGCCCCGGCGACAACCATGGAGGTTGCGGGAGAATACAACAGCCTGCTCGCCGAGAGGAGCAGCGAATACGACTTCCCGGATTTCGACGAGAACACCAAGGCCACCACTTTCTACACCACCGGCACCACCGGGCTTCCGAAAGGCGTCTATTTCAGCCACCGGCAGTTGGTGCTGCACACTCTTGGGACTCTCAGCGGCATCGGGGGTTTCAAGTCAAACTTCCACTTCGATTCCGAAAGCGTCTACATGCCCATCACCCCGATGTTTCACGTGCACGCCTGGGGTTTTCCCTACGCCGCCACGCTTATCGGAGCGAAACAGGTCTATCCCGGCAGATACGAGCCCGACACGCTGCTAGGACTTGTAGCCAGAGAGGGCGTCACCTTCTCCCATTGCGTGCCGACCATCCTGCACATGTTGCTCGCGAGCCCGAAAGCAAAGGAGATCGACCTCTCCAACTGGACGCTTATCATCGGCGGATCCGCGCTTCCCAAGGCGCTTTGCAAACAGGCCATGGGCCTTGGGATCAACGTTTTCGCCGCTTATGGAATGTCCGAAACCTGCCCGATCCTGACCATGTCGCAGCTGAAGCCCAATATGCTCGAATGGGACATGGAAGACCAAATTCCCGTGCGCTGTCGCACGGGCCTTCCCATTCCTCTGGTGGACCTCAAAACGGTGGACATGGACGGCAAGGAGCTTCCGCACGACGGGCTTAGCGCCGGTGAAATCATCGTCCGCACCCCGTGGCTCACGCAGGGGTACGCCAAGGAGACAGTACGGAGCGAGGAACTCTGGGCCGGAGGTTGGCTCCACACCTCCGACATTGGGTTCATAGACGGCGAAGGCTACTTGCAGGTGACGGACCGCTTGAAAGACGTCATCAAGACAGGCGGCGAATGGATCTCATCCCTCGACATCGAGGACATCGCCATGCAGCATGAGGCGGTGAGCGAAGCCGCCGTGATAGGCGTCCCCGACGACAAGTGGGGAGAGCGCCCCATGGCCCTCCTCGTGCTCAAGCCGGGCCACGAAGCCACCGTGGACGACATCAAGCAGCATTTCACGAAATTCACCGGAATGGGCGCCATTTCAAAATGGGCGGTTCCCGATCAAATCCTTTTCGTGGACGCCCTGGCCAAGACCAGCGTCGGCAAGCTCAACAAGAAGGATATGCGTCAGCAGTTCATTAAGCGAGCCTAAGGCAGCGCGTCCGGGCGCTTTCGGACGATCCGCCGACAAATAACCGATGGAGCGCGAGGGGCCTCTTCTTGGCGGAGGAGAGCGCTCCGCGCTCCACATTGGTTTGTTTTTCTCCGTTGAACGCCCCTTTGAGGTTCACACCCGCCGGGGGGCGTTTTCCTCCACCTCCGGTTGGGGAGCCGCCAGCTCCCATGCTTCCATCTCCTGCGATTATTGGGCGGCGTTTAGTCCTCTGCACAAGCTTGCGGCCCTCCCGAGGCGCTAGACTGGCGGTGAAGCGTCCGCGCTCCACCGCCAACTCCTGGGGACGCCGCACCCATGGAAGTCTTCGGTTATTCGCAAGGCCTATGAAATCAAAGGAGATTTCTTATGTCATTCCAGTTTTCGCCTCTCACTGCACAGGAAAAGGAAAACTATTCCACGCTCAACCAGGAAACCGTGGATTTCTTCATGACCCGGTACAACCGCATCAACAGGTGGGTCATCGGCGACATGATCCGCCGGAGCAGCTACCATTACCCCGATAAGGCGGCGCTCATCCACAACGGGCGGACGCTCACCTACAGCGAACTGGAAGCCGCGAGCAACCGGGTCGCGAACGCGTTGCGCGGCCTGGGGGTTTGCAAGTACGACCGGGTGGCCATCCTCGCGCACAACACGATGCACCACGTCCTCACCTGGCTCGGGTGCGCGAAGATAGGCGCGGTTTATCTCGCTGTCAATTACCTCCTCAAGGGCAAGGACGTCGCCTACTGCATCGACCATTCGGAGAGCAAGGTGTTCGTCATTGAAGACGCTTTGTTCGGCCTAGCGAAGGATGTGCTGGATGAAATGCCGAGCGTGCAGCATTTCATCTGGTCGGACGACATGGCGGGCGAGGCGGCGCCCGACGGACGCTTCAAGGATTTCAACGCATGGATCAGCCCCTATCCGGACACGGAGCCGGAGGCCGTGCTCCGCATCGAAGACCCTTGCCAGATGACCTACACGAGCGGGACGGAATCCCTGCCCAAGGGCGTCATCACCAGCAACCAAGCGCTCATCGCACAGTACATGGGCTGCATCATCGACGGCGGGTTCGATCCCGGCGACGTAAGCGTCAACGCGCTCCCCATCTATCACTGCGCGCAGCGCGACGTTTTCATGAACCCCATCTTCTGGCTCGGCGGGACGAACGTCCTGATAACGCCGGAGGTCGGAAAAATCCTCCAGTCCATCGAGGAGCATCGCGCCACGATGTTCTTCGCCCCGCCGACGGTCTGGATCGGCATGTTAAGGCACCCGGACTTTACGAAGCGCGATCTCTCGACGCTCAAAAAGTGTTACTATGGCGCATCGATCATGCCTCGGGAGATTCTCAGCGAAATGCTGGACCGGCTCCCCGGCGCGAAATTCTATAACTTCTACGGCCAGACGGAACTAGCCCCCTACCACACCATCCTGAAGGCGAAGGACGCTTTCTCTAAGCTCGGCTCCGCCGGCATGGGCGGCATTCATATGGAGACGCGCCTAGAGGACGCGGTCGGAGAAGGCGTCAATGTTCCGAACGAACCGGGTGAAATCTGCGGACGCGGCCCCCATGCCATGATGATGTATTTCAAGAACCCGGAAAAGACGGAAGAAGCCATGGCGGGAGGCTGGTTCCATTCGGGCGACATCGGGGTAATGGACGAGGACCGCTACATCACCGTGGTGGATCGCAAGAAAGACATGATAAAGACGGGTGGCGAGAACGTATCCACTCGGGAAGTGGAGGAGGTGATCTACCTCGACCCGCGCGTCGAGGAAGTCGCGGTCGTAGGCATCCAGCACCCCCGCTGGGTGGAGGCGGTGACGGCGATCGTCGTCCCCCGCAAGGGAGAAATCATCCCGGAGGAAGAGCTTGTGGAGCTATGCAAAAAGCACCTCGCTCATTTCAAAATCCCGAAGAAGATCATTCTGACCGACTCCCTTCCCAAGTCCCCCACCGGCAAGCTCCTCAAGCGGGAGATGAGAGTGGCGTACAGCGGGGCCTTTAGCGAATAGGCCGAGTTGGTTGCAAGGGATCGTAGCGCTCAACATCAGGATTGTTCGACCCCGGACAAGACATCTCTACTCTACCGCCGCCCCGTCCCAAGCGAACAAGAGGGGCGGCGGGCCCTTGACTCTTTTCGGCGCTCCGCTGAGGGAGACTCGTCCTATTCCCCAAGCCCCATTGAATCAGAGAGCATATGGCTTATAGGCGACTATGTCCAAGATCTTACCGAATCCCTGGAAAAGTTGCCTCCCGTTCACCTCTAGGGAAGGCTTTCTTCGCGCTGACTTTAGAATGACCCGAACAGCCCGCGCCATCCTCAGGGGTGCGCCCTCCTCCGCCCGCCCTTGCCAAAAGTATTTTTCCGCAATTTTTTCAAGGGGCTTGACTCCTGGGAATCTTCCATCCATTATTAGATAACGTTGCTGTGCGGCGATGGATTATGGCATACATTGCGGATGGATGGGGCGGGTGGCGGCCCAGGGGGGAAGTTTTACAATTTCCCCAGACAGTGCGCCGTCTCCCCTGAATGCGACAGTGGAAGCCGACACGCGGAACTCTCAGGGTTGACATCATGTTCTACGACGTGCATTGGAGGTCTCTATACAAAGAGCGCCTGACCGGCGCTGTGGAGGCCCTGCGGCGGGTGATGGAAGATGGACTCCGCATCTACATCGGCTCGGCGTGCGGGGAGCCTCAGCACTTGGTGCGCGCCCTGCTGGAGATCGTGCCAGAATACCACGATCTGGAGGTGATCCAAAACCTGTCGCTTGGCGAGTTGCCTGAAGACTGGAGCGAACTGCAACAACACTGCCGCCTGAGGACCTTCTTCATCGGTCCAAAGTCGCGCCGGGCGGTGAACCAGGGGGATGCGGATTACATCCCTACGTATTTTTCTTCCATCCCAAGGCTCCTCAAGGAGGACGGCTTCCTAGGGGTGGATGTTTGCCTGCTCCAGGCGTCCCCCCCTGACGAGCACGGGTTCTGTTCGCTGGGCATCGCCGTCGACATATCCATGGCGGCCATGGAAGGCGCGCGCGCCATCATCGCGCAGGTGAATCCGTTCATGCCCCGGACGTTCGGCGAGAGCTTCGTGCACGTGAGCCGCATCCATGCATTCGTGGAGCACGAGGAGCCGCTCCTTGAGATGTTTTTCAGCGAACGCAGCGCCATGGCCGATCGCATTGGGAAGTACGTTGCCCAGTTGGTGGATGACGGATCGACCATCCAGGTGGGGATCGGGCGCATTACAAATGCGGTCTTACGCCGGCTGGACATGAAAGAGAACCTCGGCGTCCATACGGAGATGATTACCGACGCCCACCTGCACCTCATGGAAAAAGGGGTCATCAACAACAGCAGGAAGAGCCTTCACCGTGGAAAGATCGTCACCAGCCTGTGCGTTGGGAGCCAGAGGCTCTACGACTTCGTGCGCGATAATCCGCAGGTGGAGCTGCACCCGTCGGAATACGTGAACGACAGCCGGGTCATCTCCCAGAATTACCGTATGGCCGCTATCAATTCGGCGCTGGAAGTGGACCTCACCGGGCAGGTGTGCGCGGATTCGATCGGCTATAAGGTGTACAGCGGCATTGGGGGTTACGTGGATTTCATGCGCGGCGCGGCATCGGCCCCCGGCGGCAAAAGCATCATAGTGCTGCCGTCGACGAGCCCGGACGGACGGAAGTCCCGGATCGTGAGCCATCTCACCGACGGCGCTGGAGTTGTGGCCCCGCGAAGCAATGTGCAGTACGTCGTGACGGAATTCGGCATAGCGCTGCTGCACGGGAAAACGATACGAGAGAGGGCGCTCGCTCTCATCAACATAACGCACCCGAAATTTCGGGAGCGACTCCTCGCGGAGGCGAAGAAACTCCGTTACGTGTACCAGGATCAGATACTGCCGCCCATCTACGAGCCGCTCTATCCCGGCCTGTGGGAGGCGCACCAGATTTTCCCGGATGACCTCAAGGTCTACTTCCGCCCGATCAAACCGACGGACGAACGGGCGGTGCAGGAGTTTTTCTATTCGCTTCCGGATCAGGACATCTATTATCGGTTTCTCTCGGCCATGAAGGTTTTCCCGCACCGCGACACGCAGGCCATGTGCAACATCGACTACGAGCAGGAAATGGCTATCGTGGCGGTCGAAGGCGCCATCGGCAAGGAAACCGTGATTGGCCTCGGGCGTTACATCCTGGACCAGAAGACCAATATGGCGGAGGTGGACTTCGCTGTCCGGGACACCTATCAGCGCAAGGGCATTGGCGGCTTCTTGCTCCATTATTTGTGCGAAATCGGAAAGAGTAAGGGCGTGACAGGGTTCACCGCCTATGTGCTCGGGTCGAACCGGAGCATGCTCCACGTTTTTTCAAAAGTCGGTTATGTTGTGTATAGTAGTTTTGTGGATGGCATTTTCGAGATTTCCTTCCGTTTCGATGAACCGTCCAGCACTTGCGTTATGGATTAGGATGTGATGACAAATCAGGAAATTGGCGGCTTCTGCGAAACGGGGTCCTTCCGGCCCGGCGAAATCGCCTTCGATATTGACGGCGTGGTGGCCGATACGATGGCTGTTTTCGTCCGTTTCGCGCGGGAGCGTTATGGACTCATGAGCCTCGGCAAGGAGGATCTGCGCTGCTTTAACCTCTACGAATGCCTTGACCTGGAGCGCGAGATCATTGACGACCTCATTTGTCTCACGCTGAGCGACGAGAGCACGCTGGAAACGCCGCCCATGCCGGGGGCCCCGGAGGTGCTGACCGAACTTGCCCAATACGGCCCGTTACGGTTCGTGACGGCGCGCATTTGGCCGGAGTCCGTAACGGAGTGGCTGCACCGGATTCTTCCCGACGTTCCGGCCGAACGGATCGAAGTCATTGCAACGGGCAAGCCGGAAGCCAAATTGCAAATTCTGAGCGATCTTAAAATACGGTGTTTTCTGGAAGACCGCGTAGAAACCTGCCGCATCCTGGCAGAAAATGGAATCCAGCCTCTGGTGATGGATCAACCGTGGAACCGGGGGGTGGATCTTTTCCCGCGTCTCGAGAACTGGAGCCGCCTCGTGGAATGGGTGGCGTTTCCCAACCCGCAACGTGCAACGCACACTAAATGACGAGTGGATGACGAAGTGACCATGTTTTCAGAGGGCGGCCCCCCTGCCCAGATCAAGGCGGACCGGGATGGATTCGTGCTGGCCCCGAGCCCCGATGCGCCCATTAGTGCAATCGTTGAATATGTGGAAAAAAGACTGAGGGAATCCCGGGATTTCTTCTTTGGCTCCAAAATGGCCCTCGACTTGCGTGAGCGTCCGTTTCGGCCGGATGAGATTGCGGCGCTTCGCCAGACCATGGAGGAGGCAGGCGGAGTGAAGCTTGCGGAGGTGCGCATCGGCGACGACCACAGTTTTGTCTTTTCATGGGTTGGACAGCAACTGGGGGTTGCGCTTAAGGAATATAAGGAGTCAGGCGATTGCGCCCCCAAACCTCAGCCGGTCATAGTCCGGACGACGTGCCGGTCGGGGGCGCGCGTTGAATCTCCGGCGGAATGCGTCGTCCTGGGGGATGTTAATCCGGGGGCGGAGGTGCTGGCCGCCGGGGACATAGTGGTCTTTGGGAACCTCAGGGGGATGGCCCACGCGGGGGCCTGGGGGGACAGGTCGGCAAGGATCTGGGCGCTCAGCATTGAGCCGAACCAGATCCGCATCGCCGATTTGGTGGCTGTTCCCCCGAAAGGCGGCAAGCCCGTGCCGAAACGTTTTGAAATGGCGGAAATACGCGAGGACAGGATTGAAGTGACAACCATGTAGGGCGGCAGCCAACCGGCGGAGGGAGCGGTGCGCGCCCCGACCCGGACCTGTCAGCCGCCTTGCATGCACACAAATGGGAGATCGTATGGCGGGAAAGACCATTGTGGTGACCTCCGGCAAGGGGGGGGTCGGCAAAACCACGACTGTGGCAAATATCGGGACCGCCCTTGCCAAAAAAGGGCATAATGTCGTCCTCATCGACGCCGACATAGGGTTGCGCAACCTCGACGTGGTGATGGGGCTGGAAAACCGGATCGTCTACAACCTCGTGGACATCGTCGAAGGGAAATGCAAGTCGGCGCAAGCAATGATCCGGGACAGAAAGCTGAGCAATCTTCATGTCATCCCGTCGGCCCAAACGCGCGAGAAGGATGCGGTGAACCCCGCGCAAATGAAGTCGCTCTGCGCCGAATTGACCGAGCAGTTCGATTTTGTCTTTATTGACTGCCCGGCGGGCATAGAGCGAGGATTCAAGAACGCCATCGCCGCGGCGGACGTCGCTATTGTGGTCACCACGCCGGAAGTGTCGGCGATCCGGGACGCCGACCGCGTCATCGGGTTGCTGGAAGCGAACCTCGTGAAGGAAACGCATCTCATCGTCAACCGCGTGAACCAGAAAATGGTCAAGAAGGGCGACATGATGTCGGTTGGAGACATTGTGACCCTACTTTCCGTTTCCCTCCTCGGCATCATACCCGAGAGCGAAGACGTGGTCGTGTCCACCAACCGCGGCGTCCCCCTGGTGCACGACCGCAGCAGCAGGCCGGGAATTGCCTACACGAAAGTCGCGGCGCGCCTGGAAGGCGAGGAAATTCCGCTGGATGAGGACAACGGCGTCAAGCTCATGGACCGCGTAAAGCGGTTCTTCATGGGTTGAGGGAGGGAGTGCATCTTATGTTGAGTGCAATCCGGCGTTTTTTCAAGGACAAGAACAGCAGCGAGGTGGCCCGTGAGCGGATGCAGTTCGTCCTGATGCACGACAGGGTGGATCTCACGCCCGACATAATGGAAGGCCTCAAAAACGACATCCTCGCCGTGTTCGCCCGGTACATGGAAATTGATCAGAGCAGCATCCAGGTGAACCTCGAGCAGGGCAAAGGATATACGGCTCTCGTCTCCAACGTGCATATAAAGAAGGTTTTTCGGAAGAAATAGAACGAGGGAACCGGAGACGGAAAGAACAAGACAGGGCCGCGCCTGCGCTCTTTTCACTATGAAGATTCGGAAGCGGCGGCTACCGGCAGGCGGGCTTGTTTCAGCTCCCCCTGCATGTGAAGTGCGCAAGCGCGGCCTTTCTTCCATTGCAGCCAAGATGCCCACAGTGCATTTTCTCAACAGCACTATCCCCGACCACGCGAGAGCGTCCAAGCTGCCAACGCGCATTTGCATTGACCATACCTAGCGCCTTCCTGCGACGCCGGGACAGAGTATTTCGTCCTGACATCGCAGGGTTTATGGACTTCCACCTGCTGCTCTCTGGAACGGCTCGCGTGGAGTTGGCCACCATCGGCGCGGCTTCTCATAAAGCGGCAGTTGCAGTCATATTTGCGAAAGGGACGGCATTAATGGGGGCCTCGCATGGGGTTGGACCGCATTAGGCAGAACCTGTTATCTTTCCTCATCAAACAATAGCAGCGCCGGGTCGTAAATATCCGGCGGAGTGAGACCGAGGAGCTGGAAGCAGGTCGCGGCGATGTTGGTGAGCGCGGGGGAGGGGACATCGGGGTTGAATCGGATCGAGTCCTTTCCCGTAGGATCGTAGACGATGCAATGCACCGGGTTGCAGGTGTGCGAGGTCTTTGCCTTGGGACGACCGTCTTCGTTCCGCTTCGGCTTGCCGGTCTTATTGTCGAATTCGTACATTTCTTCCGCGTTGCCGTGGTCGGCGGTGACGAGGAGGATTCCCCCGGCGGCCTTGATGGCGGGAATGAGCCTCCCGAGGCAGAGGTCCACCGTTTCGACGCCGATGCGCGCGGCGGAGTAGACGCCCGTGTGGCCCACCATGTCGCCGTTAGGATAGTTGAGGCGAATGAGGTCCCATTTGCCCGAGGCGATGGCCTCCAGCACGCGGTCGGTGATGAGCGCTCCCATCATCCACGGGCGCTGCTCGAAGGGGATGACATCGGATGGGATTTCGACGTACTCCTCCAGTTCCTCGTTGAATTTCCCGGCGCGGTTTCCGTTCCAGAAATAGGTCACATGGCCGAATTTTTGCGTTTCGCTGATCGCGAACTGCGCGAGGCCCTGCCGCGCGAGCAACTCCCCCATGGTTTCGAGGATGTGGGGCGGCTCCACAAGAAAGCTCTTTGGAATGTGGACTTCCGTTTCGTATTCCATCATCCCGGCGTATGCTACATTGGGGCGGGGGACGCGCTCGAACTTGTCGAAGTCGTCGTCCTCGAAGGCTCGGCTGATCTCAAGCGCCCGGTCTCCCCGGAAGTTGAAATAAATCACCGAATCGCCATCCCGCATGGGTCCAATGGCGGCGCCCGAAGCGTCGGCCACGACGAAGGGCGGCAGGTCCTGATCGATGACGCCGGGGTGCTCGCGGCGGTAGGTTTCTATCGCCTCCCGCGCGGACGGGAACTTCCGGCCCTCCCCGGCCACGTGCGTTTTCCAGCCAAGCGCCACCATATTCCAGTTCGCCTCGTAGCGGTCCATGGTGATCTGCATTCGCCCGCCGCCGCTCGCGATGCGGTAGTCGACGCCCGCCTCGGCGTTTAGCTTCGCGAGGAAATCCTCAAAGGGCGTCACGTAGTCGAGCGCGGAGGTTTCGCCGACGTCCCGCCCGTCGAGGAGGACGTGAATCCTCGCCCTCGGGGCCTTCTCGACCCTTGCGGCCCGCTCCAGCATGGCCTTCAGGTGGTCGATGTGGCTGTGCACGTTGCCGTCGGAGAACAAACCCAGGAAATGGAGCGCGCCACCGCTCTCCTTGCAGGACGTTATCAACCGCTTCCACGTCTTGCCGTCGAAGACTTCGCCGGATTCGATGGCCTTGTTCACGAGGAGGGCGCCCTGCGGGTAGCATCGGCCGGCCCCGATGGCATTGTGGCCGACTTCCGAGTTTCCCATGTCTTCGTCCGACGGGAGTCCCACGGCGGTCCCGTGGGCGCGCAGCAGCGTGTGGGGGCAGTTTGCGAGCAGCCAGTCGAGGTTCGGCGTATAGGCGTTCGCCACGGCGTTTCCGAGCGCATCCTCCCTGTAGCCGACGCCGTCCATCACAACAATGGTGAGGGGCCTAGGGCGTCTTCCGGTCAAAACCGAGCCGGTTTTCTTCATTTCCATCGTGAGTTCCTTTCTATGGCCGATCCCCGCAAGGCATCAGCGGATATTTTTATATAACCCCTTGGTGGGGTGAATTTGTCATCTTCGTCCCATTTCCCCGCGCGCCGTCCCATGCGGCGCCGCTTACCGCATCCGGCTTCCACGGGGACTTTCGCCGAGCACCACCCGCACCCTTTCGAGCTTGATGCTCCGCCAGCGGATGACGTCCAGATCGATCACGTCACCCGGACGCTTACGGCGCAGCTTGGCGAGCAGCGAGTCTACATCCTCGACGCGCTCACCGTCCGCCTTCAGGATCACGTCCCCGCCCACCGGCACCACGTAGTTGCCGACCTGCGCCTGAGAGGTTGCCCCCCGCAAACCCGCTCTGTCGGCGGGGCTGCCCGGGACCACATCGCCGACCAGAACCCCTGATTCCGTAGAAACCCTGAGAATCCGAGCGAGGCTCGCCGGGAGGGTCATGAGGGACGCCCCCATCCATGCGCCGGAATGATAACCTTTATCCATCAGGTCCTTCATCACCACTCTGGCCGAGTCGATCGGGATGGCGAAGCCTATGCCGATGTTGCCCCCGTTCGGGCTGAAAATCGCGGTGTTGACGCCTATCAGCTTGCCGGATGTGTCGATGAGAGGGCCTCCGGAGTTGCCCGGGTTGATCGACGCGTCCGTCTGGATCATATTCTCGATCAGCGCCCCTTCAGGCGTCCGGAGCGTCCTCCCGAGCGAACTGATGACGCCCGTCGTCAATGTCTGCCCGAGGCCGAAGGGGTTCCCGATGGCAAGCACCTTCTGCCCAACCTTGAGATTGGCCGATTCCCCCATAGGGATCACGGTTAGCTCCCCCGCCGGGGCCTCGATCTTCACGACCGCGACGTCCGAATCGGGGTCCGCCCCGACGAGGCGCGCGGTGTAGGCTTTCCCGTTCGCGAGCTTCACTTCGAGCTTGCGGGCGTCTTCAATGACATGATTGTTGGTGAGGATGTAGCCCCGGCTGTCGATGATGGCGCCGGAGCCCGTCCCCTGCCGTGGAATCACGTTGAAGAAGAAATCTCGCTCCAGCACGGTGCTCGTTATGTTGACGACGCCGGGCGAGAGGCGCTGGTAGAGGTCTATGTCGATCTTTTCCGTTTCGGTGAGCGCCGCCGCGTCAGCAGCCAGCAGGGCCACTGGGATCGCCGTCAGAAGCATCACCGTGGCCGCGAAACGCATGGCCGCCCATCTGTGAGCCGACTTATTCATATCCAATTCTCCCTGCGCAATGAGTTGCGGCAACAACCGGTCTTGAGTCACAAAGGTCCCGCACCCGGCGCTCACGGAGCGCTATCCGGTGCTTATACACTTCACGGGTCTTCGGTTCAACCTATGAACGAATATAATCACTTGGCCGGCCATAGCACGCGCGAGGCACGCTATCACTGCACGTCAATTTCCACTGCGCTGCCCAGCCCCTCCGGGCCTACGGCGGCGATCCTGTGGCGCCCTCGCTCCATAGGCCAATCGACGGCATAGGGAGGTCCCGTCCTGGCGTACTCCATTCCGTCGATAAACCAGACAATGTCTGTGTATGGCTTTTCGCAGACGGCGGATAGCTTGATGACCGAGTTCCCTGAGCCGTTGGCCCCTTCCTTCAGGTATCTGGCGCCGTCCCTCGGGGAGGCGATCGACAGGGGCGGTCGGTCGGCCCTTCGCCGCATTGCGACGCCCGCCGGGGGAGTGGAGGGGGCGCTGTCATGAGCGATCATGGCGGGGCCGCTCGCGGCCTGCGGCGGGTTTCCCAAATCGTTTTCTCTCGGCGGCAGAGGGGCTTCAAAGGTCTCGTCCAAGTTGTCATCAAACCCTGAAATTCGCAGCCGTCCCTCGATTCCCCTCTGATGCCGCTCGGCCAGCCACCCGGCGTACCGGACCGGAATCTCGTGGTATTCGTCCCTTTCCCGGTGGTATGTGCAGGGCTCCTGCGGCTCGGTTCCCTCGATGAACCACTCCTCCTTGGTGTGGGGACATCCGGCGTGGGGTTTCATCCCGGAAAAGGAGCAAATGCGGTGTTGCACCACCCCCTCTGGCGGCTCGAACGCGGGCGGCGGCCCCATGCGGTGCAGCTCCGCAAGGATATCCGCGAGAATGGGCGCCGCGCCCCCTGACCCCGTCACCCCCTCCATCGGCCGCCCGTTGAAATTCCCCACCCAAACGGCCGCCGTGAAGCGCGGCGTGTAGGCTGCCACCCAGCAGTCACGGTAATCAGAGCTTGTCCCCGTTTTGATCGCCACATGGTAGGGAGGCGTCATCCCACGGGAGCCGCCAAACACGATGGCCCGCGACGCGGGCTCCGACAGAATGCTGGTGACGATCCACGCCGCCTGCGGGGAGAACGCGCGACGCCCGGCGTCCAAGGGGGCATCCGATAGCAGACGGGGAGCGTGATGCACGCCTCCGGTCGCAAGCGCGGCATACGCTCCTGCAAGCTCCAGCAGATTCACTTCGGCGTTGCCCACCACCATCCCGAGCCCGTACTGGTCCGGCCCTTTGTTGGGATCGTTGATGAGTCCGAGCTGTTCCAGGACGGTGTAAAAACGGTTGCAGCCGATGCGGCTGAGGAGCCGGACGGCGGGAAGGTTGAGCGAATTGGCGAGGGCGTCGCGCACCATTACGGGACCGTGGGTCTTGCGGTCGAAATTGAGGGGGCGGTAAATTCCTCCGGCGAAGCTGTAGCGCGCGGGGACGTCTTCCAGGATGCTCGCGGCGGTGTAGTCGCCATCGAGCGCCAGGGCGTAGAGGAAAGGCTTGAGCGCCGAGCCGGGAGATCGGAGCGCGAGCGCCCCGTTGTTATAGCCGCCGTCCCTCGCGGAATAGTCGAGCGAGCCCGTGAGCGCCAGCACTGAAACATCGGCGTTGTCGAGAATGACCGCCGCCGTCTGCGAAGCCCCGTGATTCAATAGCCGTGCGCGGTGCGATAGCAGGATGGCGTCGAGCCGTTTTTGCAGGTCGAGGTCGATGGTGGTATGGAAAGCCCCTGTCCGGCCCTCGCGCTCCGCATCCGCCGCGAGGGCGTCGACGGCATGAGGGGCTTCCATGGGGAAGTGAAGCTTTTCAAAGAATATGGGCCGCGCCTGCTCTTCTCTCTGATCGTCGTCGCCAAGGAGTCCGCAGAGGCGCATGCGCGAGAGCACCCAGTCCTTGCGGGCAAGGAGCCTTGCGCGGTTCTTCCCGTTCGGGCGGAGCGCGCTCGGGGCTTTCGGAAGGGAAGCGAGGACGGCGGCTTCCGCCGTGCTGCAGGAGCGGCAGGGCTTGCCGAAATAGAAGAGGGAAGCGGCTTCGACCCCGTAGAGGTTGTTTCCGAGAGGGACGCGGTTCAGGTAGAGGGCGAGTATTTTATCCTTGCCGAGCGCGGCGTCGAGCCGCATCGCCATGACCGCCTCGATGCACTTCTCCCTGAGGCCTCGGCGCGCCCTCGGATAAGCCATGCGGACGAGCTGCTGCGTGATGGTGGACGCCCCCGAAACCACCCTGCCGTGCGCGAGGTTGTCTTTCAGCGCCCGTGCGATGGCCCGGAAATCCACTCCATGGTGTTCATGGAATCGCTTGTCCTCGGCGGCCAGGAAGGCGTTTCGCACGCATTTGGGGATATCGCCGAGGCTCACCCAAAGATGCCGCTCCGAGGCGGCGTTGGGGGCGAAACGCAGGATGCGCCCGGAGCGGTCGTAGAAAATGCGGCAGGGGGCCAGGCGGAGTCGGGTGCAATCGACCCGCGAGGCCCTCTCGAGTAGAACGCCCCCGAAGGCGAGGGCAACCGTCAGGGCGAGGGAGAGAATTGCTGTAATGCGCCTGAATCGCGGCATTTTCCTGACTCCCATTCCTCCCGGCTTCATGCGGCGCGACAACTTCCATCACAACAGGCGGGCGACGCGCATCCGGGAGCCTGTCCCGCTCGCGCCGCCCGCTGCTCCGGCTTCCGTCAGCGCCCTACGATCCTGAGCTTTCCCGCCGTTGTGAAGCCGTTAACCTCTGGATTGTACATAGCTTCCACTTTGGTCGGCGCGATGTTGAAATCTCCCTCGCACACCGCTCTCGCATAGTAGCATAGGCGGTACGCTCCTTTTCCGCCCCACAGCGCGTCGCGGTAAGCCAGCACCCGCTGGTCCCGCATCTCGAAGAAGTTCGGGCGGAAATTGAAGTAGCCGTCCGATGTCCAGTAGGAGCCTTCGTACCTGTCGAACGTATCTTCCCCCGGATCGGGCTCCTCGGTTTCAAAAGCGCTGTTGATGGCGACAAGTCCCGCCGGGAGCGGGTCATCGACCATAACGTAGCGGTTTTCCGCGTTGTCCGCCTCCACGTTGACGGTGACTTTGACGATGTCTCCAATGCGGATGCTGTCGCCGCCGTCGGCGCTCTCGATGGTCTTCCACACCCGGAAGCCCGCCGCGTGGCCATTCGCGGCGTAATCGAAGCGCGGAAGCCGCATCTCGAGGCGGTAGTAAAGCGCCCCCGGTGCGTTGGACTCGACCGAGACCTCCGGCTGATCGAGCATCGTCTTCGGATCGAGTTGGAAGACATGCGCGCCAAGTCCTTCCATGGTCGCTGTTTCCCCCGCACCGCTGGCGGGCTTTACGGTCACATGGAAGGAGCCTTCCCTTGCTATCCGCTTCGCCTTCAGGTGTTCGCCAAGTGCGTAGAGCGCCCAGCCCGTGTCGCTCGTCGAGGTCCAGACGCCGCCCTTCCCGATGCCGTCAAGCAGCTTCTGCTCCAGGCGGGCCGCGAGCGGGTCGCCCGGAGCGCGTTCGTTCACGAGAATAAGCGCCAGGGCCGGATTAAGGTAGCGAGCGTTGAACACCGGCTCCCCCTTCGCCGGCGGTTGCAGCGCTTTCTCGGCGAGGGGCCTGAACGGGACGTCGTCTCGCGCACGGGTCGCGAGCGCATAGGTGAGGCTTGCAGTCAGGTCGTCGCCCTTGTACGGGCTCCCGACGGCTTTCATCGTCTCCGCGTCCAGTGAATCGGAAAGGGAAAGCATGAAGGCCGCGAACGCCTTAAACCGCATGTCCGCATCGCCGGACTGGACTTGTTTCTTCATGTATTCCTGCAAACGATCGAAGCGGTCTTCCGGGATCTCCGAGCCTGCCAGCTTGGCGATTGTGAGGGCCGAGGCGGCGTAGATCGACCCCCACGGATGCTCGTTGCCGTATCCCGGCCAGTAGCCAAACCCTCCCGAACTGAGCTGCATGGATAACAGCCTCTCGATGCCTTTCGTCAGGAACCTGTCGGCCTCCTCCAATCCGACTCCCGGAACCATACCGGCCCCGATGAGCCCGCGAAGGCCCGCCAGCGCGATGATCCCGGAGCTCGTCTGTTCGACGCACCCGTAGGGGTACTTCAGCAGGTAGTGGAGGGGCGCCTCGAGGTGCAGGAAGGGGGACCCGGACACGCTGAGCGTCGCCGAAACGTCGCCATAGCCAACCTGAGCCCACGGAGCTGCGAGCAGTTCCTTGGGGATGGCGAGCCGGACCGTCGCCTGCTTCTCGAAAGATCCCTGCGCGGCCTCCGTCCCGATGGCTTGAGCGCACACCACTGGAAGCGTCAGCTGGACGACGTCCTTGCGATCGCCGAGCTTGCCGGTGAAATAGACCGTCGAATCCCCGGTCTTGAGCGCCTCGCCGCGCACGTAGAGCTTCGCGCTGTCCTGCGGTCCGAGCGTTGCCCTTCCACCGTCCTCCGCCGAAAGCTTCAGACGATCATCGCCCGAGGGATCGAGCGCGACGGCGCCTTCCGCACCCGTGTGGTTGAATGCCGTGACTGGGAACCGGAACTTGTCCCCTTCCGTGAAGAAGCGCGGCAGCCCCGGTTCGACGTAAAAAGGCTTCGCCACCGTCATATTGCGCTGTGCCGCCCCGAACCGGCCGCCCGCGTCGCAGGCCACCACCGTAATCCGATACGACGTCATCGCGTCCGGCAGCTTGAAGGAAATGCGGGCCTTCCCTTGCGCGTCCGTTTCGACGGCGGGGTTGAAGTAAGCCACCGGGTTGAAGTTCTTGCGGATTTCGCTTGTGTCGCCTTCGTTCTCCTCGTCTCCGTCGCCTCCCGTCAGCGGTTTCACGTGCGCCACGCGAAAAGGCGTCTGATGGAGGAGGAAGCTCCGAAGCTCCTTCGTGTGCACGCCAAGCGGCCCGGAGAAGTGCGTCAGTCCGCCGAGGTCCGGCGTTTTGTAGCCCGTGAGCGCAAGGACGGATTTGTTCACCACGCCAATCGCGAGCTCCACTGGGGCCCCCGCGCCATTCTTACCGGCGACCTCCAGGTCGAGCTGGATTTCCGCGCCCGGCTCCGCCTTAAGCTCCGTTTGCGACGGCGCTATGCGGACTGTCAGCTCCTCCGGGCTGTTCCGGACGGAGAGGTTGAGCACCCCCAGGAGGAACGCCGGGGCCTCCGAGTCAAACTGTCCCATGTGCATCGGGAAGTCGCCTCGCGGGGAAATCCCGAGCACGGACGCGTAAACATTTGGCGCATAGCGCGCCTGAATCGGCAGGCTGATTCCGTTCGCCGCTTCTTTCGCCGGGACCACCCTGCGGTCGAGCACCCCGTCCTGCTCGACAGTCACGAGGTAATACGCGACCGGCAGGGTCGGAAAGAGGTGGATCGTCGCGGTTTCGCCCGGCTCGTAAACTTCCTTGTCGGAGGCCATAGTGAGCGACTCGAACTCGCGGTCTCCCTCGTCGTAGGAAGACCAGTTGGAATCTCCCTCGACCTCCAGGCCCGTCGCCGAAACGACGGCCCGTCCATCTTTGTCGCGGTAGGTGAAGCTAACCAGATACCGCCCGCCCTTGCCTATGTTGAACTCGAAAAGCGCATCTCCATTGCGGATG
>CALFXO010000081.1 GCA_937958025.1 uncultured Syntrophobacteraceae bacterium | reverse complement strand
CTCTCCCAAGGGAATCACCGGCAGAGCGGCGGAAGAAGCCCTCAACAAGGCGGGGATCGTCGTCAACAAAAACGCCATTCCCTTCGACCCTCAGAAACCGAACGTCACGAGCGGCGTCCGGATCGGTTCGGCCGCCGTTGCGACGCGAGGGGTTAAGCCGGAGCACATGCCGACTATCGCCGGGTTTATCGACAGGGCGTTGCAGGCGGTGAACGATGACGGCGTTTTGGAGTCTCTCCGGAAGGAAGTCGCTTCGTTTTGCAGTTCGTTCCCGCTGTACCAGTCGAAATAACGGCTTTCGCGGGAATGGATGAAATGGCGTGTTCGAGGGAGTTGCTCCATGACGGATGACGAGCGCAATCGCTCCTATATGAAGGAGGCGCTACGGCTGGCCGCGAAAGGGGAGGGGCGCACGAGCCCGAATCCGATGGTGGGGGCCGTGGTGGTGCGCGACGGGGCCGTCGTGGGGCGTGGATTCCACGAATTTGTGGGAGGTCCGCATGCCGAAGTGGGGGCGCTGCGGGATGCTGGCGCGCTGGCTTCGGGGGGGGACCTCTACGTCACGCTGGAGCCCTGCAACCACCACGGAAGGACGCCGCCCTGCACGAAGGCCGTTCTGGAAGCTGGCATCGTCAGGGTGTTCGTGGGGATGGGCGACCCGAATCCTCATGTGGAAGGGGGCGGGGCGGATTTCCTCCGGGAGCGCGGCGTGCGGGTGGAGATGGGTGTGCTCGAACGCGAATGCCGTCTCATCAACCAGCCGTTCATCAAGCATATGACGACAGGTGCGCCCTACGTGACGATCAAGACCGCCGCGACGCTGGATGGCCGCATAGCCACGCGGACGGGCGACGCCCGCTGGATAACGAACGAGAAATCGCGCCGTTTCGTCCATCATCTGCGTTGCGTCCTGGATGGCATCCTGGTTGGCGTGGGAACGGCGCTTGCGGACGACCCGCAGCTTACGGCCCGCGTCCGGAAGCGCCCCCCGTGCAGGCAGCCGGCGCGGATCGTGCTCGATTCCCATCTGAGGCTTCCGGCGACGGGCAACCTGGCGCGAACGGCCCGCGAAGTCCCCGTTATCGCGGCGTGCGGCGAGGACGCGCCGGATGAAAGAGCGGCGCGGCTCGCGGATTGCGGCGTCGAGATCGTGCGGCTTCCCGTCATGGACGGAGGAGGGGTGGACCTTGCCGCATTATTGAGGGAGCTTGGTGGGCGGAAGATCATGAGCCTTCTTGTCGAAGGCGGCGCGCGGGTGGTCGGCTCGTTCCTGGACCAGGGGCTCGCGGACGATTTTCACTTTTTTTACGCCCCCAAGATTCTCGTTGACGCCGAGGGGACGCCCATGACGCGGGGGGGAGCGCGAGAGCGAATGGTGGATGCCCTCGAGGCCCACGATCTTCGGGTGCGGCGCTTCGGGGCGGATGTGATGCTCTCGGGCAGGCTCCGTAAAGAGATTTATTAGGGGCGCTCGCCAAGGGCTCCGGAAGACGTTTGTTCCCTTCATGCGGCTGCCGCAACGAAACCTTGAATCCTTCAGACTTGCATCCAGATTTCCATCTTGAAGTTGCACCCATTAAGGTTTGAGCGTTTTGATCCGGAGGATTTATGGTGGTTTCCACCAATGAAAACACCACTCGTGGGGTGGGCGGAAGCGACGCGCCGCCCACCGCCCGCCCCATGCATCGATATGACGGGCCTGCTGGCCGATGCGAGAGTGCGGATCGGTGGGCAGGACGCGGCGCAAGTATTGGCAATGCTGAAAAACGAGGCGCGTTCTGCTCACCCTACGATTGCAATACGAATCCGGTAAGTTTGTTATTGGAAATCACCTGAGCTTTTTTGGTCGAGACGGTCAAACGTCAACGGGCATAACTATAAGCAATGTGGGGAGCGCCATGTTTACAGGTCTTATCGAAGGCGTAGGGATTATGCAGAAGCTGGAGCGCCACGGCGTGGACTCCAGGGTGGTGATCCGGACCGAGTCTCCCATGGGGTCGTTTGTTCTCGGGGAGAGCATCGCCGTGAGCGGAGCGTGCCTGACGGTGGCGTCTTTTCAGGGCGATGTGTTCACCGTGGATGCCTCGGCTGAAACGCTGCAACGGACTACTCTCGGGAGAAAGCGCATTGGCGCGCGCCTCAACCTGGAACGGGCGCTGCGGCTTGGCGACCGCCTGGGGGGGCATTTGGTGAGCGGCCATGTGGACGGGATCGGGGTCCTGAAGGACCGCTACCAGGAAGGGCGCTCCTGGAGGCTCGTTTTCGGGGCGCCGCCCGAGATCATGCGGGGCGTCATTGGAAAGGGCTCCATCACTGTCGACGGGGTGAGCCTCACCGTGAATGGATGCGACGACAGCGGATTCGACGTGAACATCATCCCGCACACCGCCACGGCTACGACGCTGGATGGCCTCAAAACGGGCGAGGAAGTGAACCTCGAAACGGATCTGGTCGGCAAGTACATCGAGCGTTTGATGGGGGCGTGGATGAAATCGCCGGAGAGCCGGGAGGCAGGAGGAAAAGTCACTGAAGAGCTTTTGAGGAAGCACGGATTCATTAGCTGACCAAGGGCCTTTTGCGGGCTGTTCCGGCATTCGGGTCCGAAGGACCCAGGGCTTCGTCGATGGTGAAAGATCCTATTCAGATGGAGGGTGTGATGAAAAAAGGAATCGGGGTTCTATGCGCCTTGATTCTGGCGTTTGTATTTGGCCTCGAAGGAGCTTCCCTCGCTGGGGAATACAAGCCGGAATACAATCTTTCGACCGTGCTCGGCAAACCTTTCCCATGGGGAAACGCCGGGGAGCGTTGGGTGGAGCTGGTGAAGGAGAAAACTCAGGGGCGCATCAATATTAAGATGCATCCGGGCGCCAGCCTCGTGGGCGGAGACCAGACAAAGGAATTCACCGCCCTGCGCCAAGGGTCTATAGACATGGCGATCGGATCGAGCATCAACTGGTCCCCGCAGGTTCAACAGTTGAATCTGTTTTCCCTGCCCTTCCTCATGCCGGATTACAAGGCCATGGACGCCCTTACGGGTGGAGAGGCGGGCAAGGAGATTTTCAATATCCTGGAGACCAAGGATGTGACGCCCCTGGCCTGGGGAGAAAACGGATTTCGGGAGCTCAGCAATTCCAAACGGCCCGTCCGCACCCCGGAAGACCTCAAGGGATTGAAAATCCGGGTGGTCGGCTCTCCCTTGTACCTTGAAGTCTTTACTGCGCTCGGGGCCAACCCCACCCAAATGAGCTGGGCGGACGCCGCACCCGCGCTTTCGAGCGGGGCCGTTGACGGACAGGAAAATCCGTTGACCGTGTTCAGCGCGGCGAAACTCTACAGCGCCGCCAACCAGAAATACCTCACCCTGTGGGGCTACGTCGCCGACCCCCTCATCTTCGTGGTTAATAAGGAAGTCTGGAACAGCTGGACGCCAGAGGACCAGAATGCGGTCAGGGAAGCAGCCATCGAGGCGGGCAGGGAGAATGTGGAGGAGGCCCGGAAGGGGCTGATTCCGCCGGACGATTCCGTGATCCAGGAGATTACTGGACAAGGGGCGGATGTGATTCGGTTGACCGAGGCTGAAAAGACAGAATTCAAGAATGCCGTCAAGGACGTGTATGACAGGTGGGCCAAACGGATCGGCCCCGATCTGGTGAAAAAAGCCGAGGAGTCCATAGCCGCCCGGAAGTGATCGCAGGGGGCGCCGCCACACCGAGGCTGTTGCATCCCGTTAAGGTTTGAGTGTTTTGATCCGGGGGGCAGGTGCATTTCGCCGATAAAATTACCAGCCGTAAAGTGGGGTGAGCGAGCGTGGACCCCAATAAGAACCTAAACTATATTGGTGATGATTGTTGCGCGCATCGCAAAACACGGCGGGTGCGCGTTTTTATTTTTGTGAAATGCCTTTGCTCCTTATGATTCATTCGCAGGAGGGACCGCATCCATGGAATGCAAAGAGCCCGAAAACTTGAATCGCCCTAAGACCAAGGCGTCACTCGCCATAGAGGAAAATCTTGCGGCGGCCATCCTTGCCGTGCTCATGCTTCTCACTTTCGCCAACGTGGTGGTGCGTTACCTGACCAATTTCTCGTTCGCATTCACGGAGGAATTTTCCATTTTCCTCATGGTGGCGATGACCCTGGTTGGCAGCTCCAGTCTGATGGCCAAGAAGGGTCATTTAAGCATCACCTACCTCGTCGATAAACTGCCCCCCAAGCCCAGGCGGATAGCGGCAATCGGCGCCATGGCGGTCAATGCGGCCGCTTTCCTGTCGCTTGCGGTTCTGGGGACAGGGATGGCCTGGGACGAATACCGCTTTGAAGTCACGTCTCCGGGCCTGGGCATTCCCACCTGGGTGTATGCGGCATGGCTTCCGATCCTGTCCCTGGCGATAATGGGGCGCGCGATTGGCGTCATCATGCGCATGATTAAAGGGGCGGAGTGATGCATCCGGTTGTTCTCCTCCTTGGGTGTTTTGCGGCGCTGACGTTTGCCGGAGCGCCGATAGCGGTGTCTCTGGGACTCTCAGGGGCGCTCGCGATTGCGACCGCGAAGTTGGGCGTTATGGCGATTCCCACCAGCGTCTATACGGGCATCGCCAAGTATCCGCTCCTGGCGATACCGATGTTTGTCCTGGCGGGCGCCATATTCGACAGGTCGGGCGTGGCGGAGCGGCTCCTCCATTTCACGACGGCGCTGGTGGGGCGGGGGCGCGGAGCTCTTGCGGTCATAACGATACTGGTCGCCATGATAGTCGGAGGCATTTCGGGATCGGGCCCCGCCTGCACCGCCGCCGTGGGAGGCGTTATGATAGCGGCGATGATGCGAGGGGGATATCCGCGAGGTTTCGCGGCGGCGGTGACAGCGGCCGCTGGCTCTACGGACATCCTCATCCCGCCATCGGTGGCCTTCATAGTCTACAGCGTGCTTGTCCCTTCCGCGACGGTTCCCGCGCTCTTTGCCGCAGGGATAGCGCCGGGCGTCCTTGCCTGCGTGATGCTCATCATACCGGCGCTGCTGCTTAGCCGCCACCACGGCTTCGGGGCCGCCGAAAGCGAAGAGCCGCGTCCGGCTCTGTGGGCGTCGTTCAAGAGCGCTTTCTGGGCGCTTGTGGCGCCGGTCCTAATCCTTGGGGGAATGCGGACGGGATGGTTCACTCCCACGGAGGCCGCCGTGATAGCCGTGGTCTACGGCCTCCTGATCGGCTTTTTCGTGCACCGCACGCTCACCCTGCGCGACCTCCACGAACTTTTTATCGAATCCGCCGAGATCTCGGCGGTCATCCTGATCGTGGTGGGACTTGCGAGCGTCTTCGCCTGGGCTGCCGGGGCGCTCGGCGTCGTCGACCCCATCTCCAGGGGGCTGGTCGCCCTCGGCGGAGGAAACGAATTCGCCGTCATCTCCATCCTTATGATTTTCCTGGTGGTCGTGGGAATGTTCCTCGATGGGATTTCGATATTCCTGATCTTCTGCCCGCTTTTCATCCCCGTGGCGCAGAACTTTCATTGGGACCTGGTGTGGTTCGGCGTGCTCATGACCTACAATATCGCGCTCGGACAGTTTACGCCGCCCATGGCGGTGAACCTGATCGTGAGCTGCCGGCTGACCGGAGCTCCGATGGAGGAGTCCGTCCGGTGGGTCGTCTGGTTTTTGGCGTCCATGTTCGTCGGCCTGTTGCTGTTGATCGCCTTTCCGGGGCTCGCGCTCTGGATTCCGAGAGTCCTGGGGTTCATGTAGCCCGGCTTATTGTCGAAGTGGAAGAAGAGGCGGTAATGTCCGGTCATTTGACGGGACATTGCATTGCCTGCGAAGAGCATCCGAAAACAACTTCCCCCCGCCGGACATTCGACCGACGGGGGGAAGGGGAGATCGACTTTCCATTCAGGAATAACGCTTAGGCGCGCTTGCCGCGCTTGATCCCGGCAAGACCGAGAAGACCGGAGCCAAAAAGCCAGATGGCGGCCGGGACCGGGACGGGAGAAACATTGGCCTGGGAGACGAGGACTTCGTAGCTCGAAGAGCCGTCGTTCACCAAGTTGATGGTGAGGAGCAGGCCGGCATAGTCGTCGCTGGTGTTGAGAAGGGGGGTGGTTCCATCTTCGTCGGCGAAGAGGCTGAGCGAGAAGGTGCTGGCGCCGCCGTCGATTCCGCCGGAGACCGCGTCGCTCAGGGTGAGGATCAGGCTGAGCGTGCTTCCGAAGGTGATGCCGTGGTTGTAGTCGTTGACGCCGTTGGTGTTGGCGAATGTCACCGTGTAGGGGGAATCGGTGAGCGACCCGCTAACCGCGCTGCCATCCACGACGCTCGAGGAGGCGCTGGAGGCAAGCGCGCCGTCCGTGGAGAAGGCGGAAACCGTCGCGGTGGAATCGACGCCGTTGACCGAGATATACTGCATGTAAAGGTAGCCGGTGAGTCCGCTCAGGGAACTGGTGTCAACAGTGACATTATAGCTCGTGGACGCAAAAGCGCCGGTGGCGGCGAAAAGAATAAGAGCGAAAGAAAGAAGCTGAATCTTGAGGCGTTTCATTTTGTCTCTCCTGTTATTCATTGAAGACTAAGGGCGTGAAGGCGATTTTCGCGTTCGAGGGATCGGAAAACTGCACAGGGACGACGATGGAGGCCCCTTCGGCGAGGCCGCTGCTCGAAACCGTGATGGCGGGAGCGCTATTGTAAGTCCCGGTGGCATTGGTCAGCGTTACTCCGGAAGTGAGGTCGTTCAGCGCGAGGCCAACGGTCCCGGTGAGCGCGGTCAGGCTGCTGTTGGTGAGCGTCAGCTTGCCGGTGTAGAGCTTGGTGGCGCGGCTGTAGGAGAAGCTCGAGGAAACGACGTCCACCTGGGGCGCGGCGTCGAGGACTTGGGCCGGGACGTCGAGGCTGAAGTCGGAGAAAAGAGGCGGCTGGTTGAAATTCCACTCGTCGTTGAGTCCGGCGTACTTGTCGAGGGCGGTGGAGTACGTGACAAAGTGGATCTTGCCGGTGTTCATGTCGAATTCCATGAACCGAAACCAACCGTCGCCACCGGGGCTTCCAGCGGCGGTGTTGCCCTGATAGTCCGAGAGGACCTGGTAGACGGGCAGCCCCGCGTCGTTGTCGTCGATGCGGATGTTTTCACTGTTCGACACGCCAGCATCGGCGGAATTCCAGGCATGGCCGCAGAGGACCAGGAAAATCTGGGCATTCTTGCTGAGGAATTTGTCCCAAACGTCCTGAGCGCTGTTCCAGCCGCCGGGAGAATTGGTGATGTAGCTCGCCTTGATGCGTTCGGCGGGCACCACATAGGGCTCGCTGTGGTCCGTTTTCTTGGGCGGGTTCAGGTAGGAATGAGTGGTGACGATGGTCGCATAGTTGGGATATGCGTCGACCACCTGCTGCGCCCAGGCGATGGCGTCGTCGCCGGCTTCCATCTCGAGGGCGATGTGCAGGAACTTCTTGCCGCCAGCGGCGAAGGTCTGGTAGCTGGACAGGCCGGGATCGAAGGACTTGTCGTCCGAGGCTCCGCCGTACCACGGCTTGTCGGCGAAATAGTAGGTGTCGGAGCCGAAATACTTCTTCCACATGACCGTGCTCTTCAGCGGGCGGCTGCCAGAGGAGTAGCTGTAGTTGTCATAGTCGTGATTGCCGATGGCGAGACCGAACGGAATTCCCGTCGGCTCCAGGATGTCCATGGCCTCCACCGCGCGATCCCACTCGGCGCCGGCGCCGTAGTAGACATCGCCGGTTCCCTTGGTGCCGTCGCCGTGCTGAACGACGTCGCCTACATGGCTGACGAAGACGATATTCATATCGTCCTTGTGGTCTGCGATGTACTGGGTCTGCTGAATGAAGTAGGCTTTGGAAGAAGGCTGTGACTTGGTGTTGTCGCAGTAATTCTGGGTGTCCGAGATTACGGCGATGTTAAAAACGTTGCTGCCGACGGCGCCGGAGGCGGTTCTCGGAAGCAGCATGGGCATATGAACAGCAGCGGTGAGGCATCCAATTCCCTCGGCGCTGTAGCGCAGGAAATTCCTTCTGGTGATTTTTTTCACTTCTTTCTCCTTGATTGTCGTAAAAATGCCAGCATCTATTCCAATCTTTCGTTCGCGGCTTCAATATCCCTTTACTTGTTCTTCGCTCCTGAACGCCTCTCCTTTGCTGTAGGTGTTTTTTTCTATGCGCAGCGCGATGATCCCTGCTGGAATCGCGCGGGGCGGGGCCATTGCGCCGAAATCCCCTGGTGGAGCGCCTCAACCCCAACTGAGCGATCAAAATTGGGGAAGCAGTTTGGTTCTTCCGCGCGGTTGCTCAATGGACTTCGCAGGTCAGTATTAACTTTTGGTAATAGAGATACAGGCGGCAGGTTTCAATTTGGTTGCCGTCAAGTGAAAAATGGAAGAAAACGTATAATGGCGTTTTGGGGGCATTTCGATTATTCAGGTTATGCCATAGAGGATAAATATTATAAAATTCAATATCATAGCATATGTAGAGCTAGTTTGCCTCCAGCGGTGAATTTAGGGCTATGGAGAGTTGATTTCTGCTATAATTTAAAGCTGTGAGACTCTTTCATACATATCAAATGCAGGCTTAGGGGGTTGTCAGGCTTTGCATTGGAACTCATGACACGAATGCGACGCAAGACCCGCATGCTCTGACCATGATCCGCTCTCCTGCCACATACTGGTTGCCCAGCGCCGCCGTTGCAAATAGCGTGATAGGGACGTACAATGCCAAAACGCCGTCTGGCTGGAAACGCACAGGGCGGAGCAGGCAACCAGGCGCCGTCATCCATGACCCTCTTAGAGAGCTCACACAAAGAAAGGCCTTGACGTGTCGTCAGATGGGAACAAGCTGGAAGACCTCGGCGCGGACAATCTTACGCCCGAGCAGCGCAAGCGAACCATGCAAAGCGTCCGCTCCAAGAATTCCAAGCCGGAAATGCTGGTGCGTCGCATTGCATATGGCATGGGGTTTCGCTACCGTCTGCACCGAATGGATCTTCCGGGCAATCCTGATCTTGTGTTCGCCTCCCGGAAAAAGATCATTTTCGTGCACGGATGTTTCTGGCACGGACACGATTGCCCGAGCGGCCGGAAGCGGCCAAAGGCGAATCAGGATTATTGGGGGCCAAAGCTTGCGAAGAACAAAGCCAGAGACGCCCGCAACCTCGAAATGCTGCGCCGGGGCGGATGGAATGTCTTGGTCCTGTGGGAATGCGAATTAAAGGATGTGCAAGCGGCATCTGATCGTATCAGAAGCTTTCTTTTATGACCAATGCTGGCGTCTGCGACGCATCTCATGCAGGACGGACTATGAAAACGGAAGGTGCATCCACGCCAGCGCAATTTGGCTTCTACGATTTTTTCGCTGGCGGAGGCATGGCTGGAATAGGATTGGGCAAGGGGTGGAAATGCCTGATGGCGAACGACTTTTCGGAGAAGAAGGCAATGTCGTATCGCGAGAACTTCCATCCGGCGCGGGAGTTGATCGTAAAGGACGTCCACGACCTGACGACCGCGGATATGCCTGGGAATCCGATTATGGCCTGGGCGTCCTTTCCGTGCCAGGACCTTTCGGTGGCTGGGGCGCGGATGGGGCTCGAAGGAAACCGAAGCGGGTCGTACTGGGGGTTCCGGCGCATTGTAAAGGAGTTGCGAGACGAGGGCCGCGCGCTCCCCATCCTTGTGCTCGAAAATGTGGTGGGAGCTGTCACAGCGAAGGGCGGCGCCGATTTCACGGCGCTCATGGAGTCCCTCGTCGCCCTTGATTATTACGTGGGGCCTATTATAGCGGATGCAGCGCATTTCGTTCCCCAGTCGCGCCCCCGTCTTTTTATTGTTGCCGTACGGAGAGGACTGGCGGTAGAAAAAGAGCTTCAAGGCGAAGGGCCGGTAGCTGCCTGGCATACGGCAAGACTCACCGAAGCGCGCGCGAGGCAAAATGAAGCTGTTCGGAGCGCCTGGGTATGGTGGCGGCTGCCGAAGCCGCCCGCGCTAGATATCCGCCTTCGCGACGTCATCGAGGACAACCCGCCCGATGCGCCTTGGCGCACGCCGGATGAGACGCGGCGTTTGCTCGATTCCATGGCTCCCCGCCATTTGGATAAAATCAAGGCGGCGCAAGCGAGTGGGAAGCCCGAGTACGGAACGGTTTTCCGAAGGGTCCGTCAGGACAAGGCGGGTGTCAGGGTGCAGCGCGCGGAGGTGCGGTTCGACGGAATAAGCGGATGTTTACGTACGAGCGGCGGAGGATCGAGCCGCCAGTTCCTTATCGCCGTTGAAGGAGAGAACGTGCGGTCGCGGCTTCTTTCCGTAAGGGAGTGCGCAAGACTAATGGGGCTTCCGGAGAGCTACGCGCTTCCCAAGGTCGGGGGGGCGGCGCACCATCTGATAGGAGACGGGCTGGTGGTTCCCGTTGTATCCTGGATCGAGGAGCACCTGCTGCGTCCGCTCGCCGTCGGTGCAAGGGCCGATTCCGTCGAATCCACGGCGGGACTTAATGCTTCACCGCATTAGGGCTTGACTTTTTTGCTCATAACAAGCATGTGAAGGTGTTTGGAGCAACGGGACGGGCTTAATGTTGTTTAGCTGGAATTACTCATAATTTTTTAGGAGGTTTGGATGGAAAGAACACTGTCGATTGTCAAGCCGGATGGAGTCCGGCGCGGTCTTATCGGGGAAGTCGTCAAACGCTTTGAGGCGGCGGGCATTCGGGTTGCAGCCATGAAAATGCTGCATCTCACCATGGATCAGGCGAAAGGGTTTTACGCCGTCCATAAGGAGCGCCCGTTTTTCGATAGCTTGACCCAGTTCATGACTTCCGGTCCCGTGGTGGTGATGGTGCTCGAAGGCGAGAACGTCATCCAGAAGAACCGGGACCTCATGGGGGCCACCAATTATAAGGAAGCCGCGCCGGGGACCATCCGCCACGACTTCGCGACGGACATCGAGAAGAACGTGGTGCATGGCTCCGATGCTCCGCAGACGGCCGCGACGGAAATCGCTTACTTCTTCAATCAGTTGGAAATCTGCTAAGAGGCGGAATTCCACGCTCCCGCACTTGGTGGGGAATCGGCTGATCGCACGTTTGCAGCAACGAGGGGAAGATGGGTGCAAATAGACTGCCTTGGATGGTGATGATTTTCATCGCTTTGTGGGCCGGGGCCGCGTGTGCGCAAACGGATGCGCCGGGAGGGGGCGCCGCGCAGGCGCCCGCTGCCACGCCCGCATTCACTGTGCCTTATTATCCACCCCCGACGCAGATGAGCCTCTGCGGAGAGCCCGTCCCTCTCCGCAACGAGGATGCGTGGGAGCGCTTCGACCGGGAGTTTACGATCGTAGTCCACAGCCATGCCCAGGTGTTTCTCTGGCTCAAGAGGAAAGAGCGGTATTTTCCTTCGGTTGAAAAGTGGCTGCGCACGAAGCAGTTGCCGGATGACCTGAAATACGTGGCGGTGGCGGAGAGCGACCTGCTGCCCGTCGCGCAGTCGCCTGCCGGAGCTGTCGGGCCGTGGCAGTTCATTGCGAGCACGGGAAAAAATTACGGGCTGGAGCAGGCTCCCGGGATCGACGAACGGAACGATTTTGAAAAATCCTCGGAGAGCGCATTCCGCTACCTGGCGGATTTACACTCCATGTTTCCAAAGTGGGCCTTGGCGATCGCCGCCTATAATTGTGGCGAAAACCGGGTCCGGGACGAGGTGAACCGGCAGAAAACCGATGATTACTATAACCTGAAGCTTCCCCTGGAAACGGAGCGCTACATTTTCAGGATTCTGGCCATTAAGGCGATCCTGAGCAATCCCGAGACGTATGGCTACCGGCTCCCGATCGGGGCCTCGTATCCTGAAAAGCCGGTCGATAAGGTTAATGTAACGCTCCCTGCCTCGTTGCCCATAATATCGGCGTCCGAAGCGGCCGGGATAAGCTACCGTGAGTTCAAACAGTTGAATCCCGCCTTTATTTCAGACTCCATTCCCGAGGGGTCGTTTATGCTGGTTGTCCCGAGGGGAAAAGGGAAGGATTTTCAGGATCGGCTCGCCGCGGCCGCGTTCCGGAGCGAGGCGTCGCAGGTGCTGTACACGGTGAAGAAGGGAGAAACGCTTAGCGGCGTTGCGGCCATGTATAATGTGAGCTTGCAGGACCTTCGGAGCTGGAACGGCATCCGTGACGCCGACATAGTGCATCCAGGGCAGGTGTTAAAGATCCTCAGGCGATAATGAGCACGCCTGGGTGGAGGGCGGCGGAGCGCGCCGTGCGGCGCGCCTGCTTTCCCCACAACCCTTTCCATACATCCACAGCCCGACGTCCACTGCCCGCCTCTCCACGGCGGGCGTTTCACTTCCGGTTGAAAAAACCTGCAATTTCTTTATATGTAAGCTTCCACCAAAGAGGGCGCCCGTGCGGACAGGTTGCCGAGGAGCGGGTGCGGTCGAGCGCTTGCAGGAGTTCTACAATTTCTTCGCAGTGGAGCCTCTGGCCGACGCGAATGGCCCCATGGCAGGCGGCGGTCTTGGCGAGCGCCTCCGCGAGGCTTATCTGAGGGGCGTCCCGCTCCTCGTGGTCCGATTCGACGAGGCTCCGAAGGAGTTCGGCTGGCGGCATGCCGCTCAAGGCCGCCGGAACCGCCTGGATGGCGAAGCTATCCCCGCCAAAAGGCTCCAGTTCAAATCCCAGTTCGACAAGGTTTTCGGTCCAGCGGCGGAGCGTCGCGGCTTCCTTGGGGAGAAGCTCCACGACGACGGGCTTCAGCAGACGTTGCGAGGCGCCTCCACGCGGGGAAGACGCGAGGCGGTCGAATAGCACCCTCTCGTGCGCGGCGTGCTGGTCGATCAGGACAAGCCCTTCGGGGGACTCGAGAAGGATGTAGGCGTTCGCGAGTTGCCCGATGACTGGGAGGCCGGCGAACAGCGGCTCGCCGTCTGGCTCCCGTGGAGCTTCGGGCGGAAGCGCATTGGGCGAGGGCGCCTCGGGGAGATCAATCGGAGGCGTCGTGCGCGAAGGCCCCGACGGGCGCGGCAGGACGAAAGACCGCTGGGGCGACCGCGATTCAACGGGACAGGGCTTGCGCAAGGATTGGGGAGATGCGTCGAGGGTTTGCCGGGGCTCCTGGAATGTCCACTTCTCGGCCGGGGGCTCCAGTTCCGGTTCTCGTTCGCGGCGTGGCGGCAGCGGAGCGCTCCAGCGCTTTTCGTGGATGCCGTCAAGCGCCTTTCGGAGCCCGTCGCGGATGAAGGCAAAGACTTGCCCGGAATTCTGAAACCGCACCTCGCGTTTGGCAGGGTGCGAGTTGACGTCGACGGATTCCGTGGGGATCTCGAGGAAGAGCACCGCCACAGGGAACCTGCCCCTGGGGATCAGCGCCTCGTATGCGGAGAGCACCGAACGGTTGAGGCTTCGGTCCTGAACGGGGCGCCTGTTGACGTAGACGAAAATGCTTCCGGCATTGGCCCTGTGGAAGTCCGGAGAGCCCGCCAACCCGTGCATGCGAAGAGGCGGGGTCTCGTCATCGAAGGGATGGAGCGCGCCGGAGAGTTCGGAGCCGAGGACCTGAGATGCGCGCTGGGCGAGGTCCTTGGCGGCTGGGAAGTCGTATTGGGTGCGCTCCTCGTGGGAATGGCGGAAATGGATTTCCGGGTAGGCCATGGCGACGCGAAGGATCTGGTCGTTGATGTGTGACATTTCGGTGTCGATGGAGCGCAGGAATTTCCTGCGAGCCGGGACATTGAAAAAGAGATCGCGGACAGTGATAGTGGTTCCGGATGGGCAGCCTGCCTCGCGGACATTCCTAAGGACGCCTCCTTCCATGGAGACCGTGACTCCAGAGATGGCGTCCCGCTCCCTGGTGGTGAGTTCAAAACGGCTGACGGCGGCGATGCTTGGGAGCGCTTCTCCGCGAAAGCCGAGAGAGTGGATGTGATGGAGGTCGTCGGCTGTCCGTATTTTGCTCGTTGCATGGCGCTCGAGCGCGAGCAGCGCGTCTTCGGAATCCATGCCGCCGCCGTCGTCGGCGACCCGGATTTCCTTGCGGCCCCCGGCGAGCACGGCGATGGATATCCTGCCGCTTTTTGCGTCGATGCTGTTTTCAACCAACTCCTTGACGACCGCGGCGGGCCGTTCGACGACTTCTCCGGCAGCAATTTGATTGCAAACGACGTCCGATAGAACTATAATCTTGGCCATGCTGATGTCCAAACCCCTGTTGCGTCTTGGTATACAGTCTAAACCGGAAAAGCGTCGGCATCCGGCATATTGGTTTTTTGTCAATCCTCATTCGCGGGGACTGCGTCGTTTATGGAAGTTTCTAAAACGTTCACATCGGTGGTGCGCCTCCTGAGCGTTGTGTTGGATGCATACACCACCGCCTTCTTCATCACCGACCCCAAGACCGGGCGGCTCGACCTCGCCGCCGTGCAATCCCTCAGTAAGTTCATTGGCGAGAACGTTTCGCTTCCCATCGACGAGAGTGGCATTTTATCGCAGGTTCAGAAAATTGGCCAGACGATCCACATGGACAAGATCGAGGTGGAGGAGGTTTCGGGCCTTGTTCCGCTTTACGGGCCGGGCGAATCCCTGCTCAAGGGGATTTGCGCCGTTCCGGTGGGAGACGGGGCGGGGGTGCTCTATGTGGACACCAAATACAGCTGGGGGTTCAGCGACAAGCAACGCAAGTGCATCCGGGAAGCCGCTAACGTGCTGAACGATCTTTTGGACCAACAGGAATGCGTGAGCCGTCAGGAAGGCTCCGAGCGGATGCTGGACCTTTGGCGCCGCGTGGATGAAGCGGGGCGTAGCGAGGGCTCCATCGAGGAGTGCGCGCAGGAAATGGTGAACGAGTGCGCACGATTCCTGGGGGTGGAGAACGCCTTCATGGCCCTCAAGGAGCCAGGCGAGAATGTTTTCCGTCTCATCGCCTTCACATCCTCCGTTCCCCGCGGCATACAAAACCAGTCATTTCCCGTGGATCGCGGCCTGCTCGGGTGGGTTTTCAAGAACGAGCGCACGCTTTCCATTCCCAAGCTCAATCCCGATTCTCCTGACCACTTTCTGTTCTATCAGGGGGAAAGTCTCCCGCACCAGGGGGTTTTCCTCGGCATCCCCGTGCAACTTTCACCGGAACGTTTCCTGGTCCTCGCCTTCCTCGACCGCCGGTCTCTCCAGTGGAACCAGGAGGACCAACACGCCGTGGCCCGTGTGCTCCATGCAATGCAACTTGTCTTCGACCGGCTGCATTGGAGAGAGCTTTGCGAGGACTTGCAGGTTTACGACCTTTCGACGAAGCTCTACAATGCTCTGGCGTTCGAGCAGTGGGTGGAAGCCTCGCTCGCTTCCTCGATGAGGAGCAGCAAGTCCTTTACGCTCGCGGTGGTGCAGATCGATCCGTGGCATGTGTTTTATTCAAAGGCGCCGCCGAGGGAGGTGCACCGCCTGCAAAAGACGATTGCGGGCGAGTTGTATGAAATGCTTCCAGAAGAGGTTGTGGTGGGGCAGGTTTCGGAAAACCGCTTCGGATTGCTGTTCCCGGAGGCGGCCCGCAAGGATGTCGAGGTGCTCCTTCAGTGTGTGACGGACCCCGGGGAGTACAAATCGCTGCGGAGGCTTGGCAACATGAAGCTCAGGATTCACGCCGGTTGGGCGGCGTTTCCCCACGACGCTACGACATGCGAAGAATTGTGGCCCCTGGTCTACCAGCGGCTCTTTGCGTCCGCCCATTCGTTCAGTGAAAAAAGAAGATAAAATCATTGACCTATACAGGCATTGTCGTTAGACTCGGTGCCGATCGAACATGGATTGCGGTTGGCGTCGTTTGCTAAACCCTTCCGACGACCGCGGCGGTGGGAGCGCTCCCCGCGTCATTTGCGGTTGTTTTCATTTGTAGCACAAAAGCTCTCGGCGCGCTGAATATAGGACAAGGAAAGGCTGCACATGCTTGGACGGCTTCTGAATATGTTTTCCAAAGATCTCGCCATGGATCTTGGAACGGCCAACACTCTGATATACCATCGGGGAAAAGGGGTGGTCCTGAACGAGCCATCCGTAGTTGCGCTCAACCATGAAACCCACGAAGTGATCGCCGTAGGGCATGAAGCGCGGAACATCATGGGGCGCCACGGGCAGCGCATTTCCACTATTCGTCCCTTAAAGGATGGCGTGATCGCGGACTTCGAGGTGACGGCGGTCATGATTAAGGACTTCCTGCGCAAGGTGCTGCGGCATAGACAGCTTATCCGTCCTAGGCTGGTGGTTGCCGTTCCGACGGGGATCACCTCGGTGGAGAAGCGGGCGGTGATAGAGGCCGCGGAGGCTGCCGGCGCCCGTCAGGTGCATCTTATCGAGGAGCCCATGGCGGCGGCGATAGGCACCGGGTTGCCGATCGATCAGCCGGTGGGAAACATGATCGTCGATATCGGCGGCGGCACTACGGAAGTGGCCGTGATTTCGATGTTCGCGGTGGCCTACAGCGAATCCGTCCGGGTGGCGGGCGATGAGGCCAACGAAGCGATCCTCCGCTATATTCAGCGCGAGCGGCAGATGATCATAAGCGAGGTCCTCGCCGAAAATATTAAAATCCGCATAGGCTCCGCCGCGCCGACTGGGGAGCCTTCCAGCATCGACATTACGGGTAAGGAGATTCTCACGGGCATTCCGCGCACCTTCACCGTGACCGACGAGGAGATCCGGGGGGCCATCCGGGACCCGATCATGGTGATTGTCGAAGGGGTTAAGCGCGCTCTGGAAAAGACGCCGCCCGATCTCGCCGCGGATATCCATGAACACGGCTTCTGGCTGGCCGGGGGCGGGGCGCTTCTCCGGGGGCTTGACGTGCTGCTCAATGAAATCACCGGCCTTAAGGTGAACATCTCGGACGATCCTCTGACGGCCATCGTGCGTGGGGCGGGCATGGTGATAGAAAGCACGGATTTTTACCGTCACGTTTTCATCAGTTAGCCGTGGAGCGGGCCTCAGGCTGTGAATCGGGCCCGTGCGCCGGAGCGAGGAGGAAGCGATGTACGTCGGTTGGATAATGAAAACGAAGCTCGTTACGGCGGCGCCCGACACCCCGGTGTTAAAAGCCCGCGAGATAATGCAGGCGAATAATATCGCTCACCTGCCGGTTACGGACGGCAAGGCGCATTTGCTCGGGATTGTCACGGACCGCGACGTCAAGCAGGCATGGGCATCTCCGGCGAGCACCCTGAGCGTCTACGAGTTGATGTACGTGCTTCAGGAGTTGAAGGTGGAAAGCGTGATGGTGCGCAAGGTCATCACGGCGACTCCCGACATGACGATTGAACGGGCCGCGCGAATCCTTCATGACAACCGGGTGGGGTCGCTTCCGGTGGTGGACGGGGACCGACTGGTTGGGATCATCACTACATCGGACCTTATGGAATCGCTGCTGGAGATCCTCGGCATGAGCGACGACAGTGCAAGACTATCGCTCCTGGTTCGGGATCGGGCCGGAGTGCTCGCGGAAGTCGGGCAGATTCTGCACCGCGAGGGCGTGGGCATCAATAGCGTCGTAATCGTTCCGCTCAAGAACTATGAAGGGCTGAGTCAGTTGATTGTGAGAGTGGAAGGAGCGTTCCTGGAGCGCGCCGTTGCGGCGTTCCGGGCGGTGGGATTCAAGCCCATCACCCAGTACGTTGAAGATTTGAGCCCATACGCTCCCTGACGGCCCGCTTCGGCGAGGAGAAGGGCACGGCGCGCGCTGTTGGCGCGAACATGCGAGAGGCGTTATGGGCGATCTGATCGACCTGACATCCAGGTTTCATCGCAGGGAAAGCAACCTCATAGTCGCCTACCCCCTGGAGTTCCGCCGTGGGGAATGGCAGAGCGCGCATGCGGCGCTTTGCCGGAAGGAGGAATCCCTCCGATACGAGGAGCGGCGGGAAAAGGCGCTTCTCGAGCCTGGTCAAGGGCATGTCCTGCAGTCTGTCCCCAATCACGTCCGGCTGGATGAAGGCTACCACTACACCGTCGCGGCTCTTTTTCGCCACAGGTCCGACGAGACCGCCATGCGGCGCATCTATCGCCTTGCGGGCCTCATGGAATGCGTCACTAATGTGCCGTCGCCAGTGCTGCGGTCCGATCTGCTGCGGCGCTTTTATCAGAACATTTTGGAGGAGCGGGAGAGTCTCGGCGTCGTGTGGGGGGGCAATGCCCTCCATTTCCTGCTGCCCCTCGATCCCGGCTTGTACAATCCGAGCCTTTTCTTCCACTACCTGTCCACCGCCGATTCTCTCATGAACCTCTTCGACGCTATCGAAGTGGAAACCGGCAGGCAGTTCGACATTCTCTCCAAACACTACGTGATCTATCTTCCGGAGCGGTTCTCAGCCGCAGAGCAATAGCGCGCTTCAAAAGGGATGCTCGCCTTCTACGGGCCAGTTCGCCATGCCTTTTCGCGCGCTATTTGTCCTTGGCTTTCGGGAGTTGGTCGATATACCATTCCATAGGGTTGAGCAACTCGAAGCCCAGCATCTCGAGCTTTTTCTTTATGGGGGCGACGTTGTTGGTGAGGAGGTACGGGAAGACCGCTCGCTTGCCTTCCTCCCAGTGCCTTGCCACCAGGATGCTTCCAAAAGAGACTTTCTCCTCGCTGATGGCGTCGACGATCCGTTTCATCTGACCGAGCTTGTCTTCGGCGAGGATTCCGAGGAGGGTCCCGGGCTCCTCGAGTCCGAGGACGTTTATGAAGGCGCGGAGAAGGTCGCGGGTCGAGATGATCCCGATAAGCTTCTTCTGCCGGTCGACTACCGGAAACGCTCCGACGCGCATTTTCTGCATCAGGAGGAGGGCGTCTTCCAATGTGCCGGTGGGGGAGATCGTTACAACGTCCTTCGTCATGATATCCCTGATTTTAAGGCGTGCTATCCGCTCCCGCAATTGGTTCGTCTCCGGGTCCATGAGGAGAGGGGAGGGGAGGGCCGTGCGGAGGTCCCGGTCCGTCACGATGCCGAGGAGCGTGTTGTCTTCATCCACGACGGGGATATGCCGGATGCGGCGGTCTATCATTATGTCGCGTGCTTCGAGAATGCTGGTTTCCGGGTGGACGGTGATGACCTTGCGGGTCATGGATTTATCGATAAACATATGCAGCCTCCGTCAGAAGGGATAAGCTTTCGCCGTTCAGGACGAAAGTTACAGGCCGAGCAGTATTCTTACGTGGTTTGCGATCAACTCCGGCAGACGCTCCAGGCAGTACCCGCCTTCCAGCACGGAGATGACGCGCCCGCCCGCATAAGCATCCGCGGCGTCCATTATCGTTTGCATGATCCACGAAAAACAGTCCGTCGAAAGATAGATGTCCGCCATGTCGTCGTCCTTATGGGCGTCGAAACCCGCGGAGACGAGGATGACTTCCGGTTTGAAGCTCTCGAGGGCCGGGAGCATGTCCCGTTCAATACACTCCTTGTATTCCTGGTCGCCCTGGCCCGGCAGGACGGGGGAATTCACCGTGAAGCCGAGCCCTTCGTCGTATCCCCGCTCGAATTCCCGGCCCGTGCCGGGGAAGCAGAATGTTGGGTGCTCGTGAATGGAATAGAAGAGCACCGTGGGGTCGTATTCAAAGATGTGCTGGGTCCCGTTCCCGTGGTGGACGTCGAAGTCGACGATGGCAACCTTGCCGACGCCCCATTCCCTCTGGAGGTTGCGGGCGGCGATGGCGACATTGTTGAAGTAGCAAAACCCAAGGGCCTTGGCCATTTCGGCGTGATGCCCCGGAGGACGGATCGCGCAGAAGGCGTTGTCTATTTCTCCCTGCATCAGCATGCGCACCGCTTCGAGCACCCCGCCCACTGCAAGGAGGGCGACGTCATAGGTTTCCTTGCAGATGATATTGTCCGAGTGTTCGTATTCGCCGAGTTCCAGCATGCACGCCTCTTCAAAGCGCATGATGTGCTTTGGAGCGTGCACCGCCTCGATCCACTTGAGCGGGGCAGGTTTGGTCTTGATGGGAATGAGGTGGGGCAAGAGCCCGGCCTCTTGCAGGCCGCGAAGCGCCGCGAGCAGCCGCTCGGGGCTCTCGGGATGGTTGGGGCCGGTCGAGTGCAGAAGGAATCGTTCGTCGTAGAGAAAGCCTGTCTTTCTCATTTGCATTCCTTGTAAATGATGGCTGGTGGCGGACGTCGCATTGAAGAGCAGGAGATGGAGGAGCGTGAGGCCCTTCGCGGGCCGCCCAATGTTGCTGTCCTTTGGAATGATAGCTTGTGCTTTTTATAACATGTTCCGCATTCAAATAAAAGCTAAAATATTGGAGAACAGGCAAAAGGGCGCGAAAGAGGATTGTCGTAATTTATCCTGTCCCGAACGGATTGCATCCTGGGTGATCATTCCATAACTGAATTCTATGGCTCATTGGCTATCCTCTCCAATAACCGACAAAAACCGGGGCGGAGAGGCATCCCAGACGAAGGTGAACTCACATGGGAAGTTGCACCGCTGCCGCGCCGTTTCTCCGGTATGTTGTTTTCTCATACCATTTCGATCGAATAGATTCGATCATTTTCTCAACGATCTTCTATAGGGGGAGCTGTGCGGCGTTCTTTCTAGAAAGGATGGAACTGAAATTGCTTACTTGTTGTTGCCAAGAGCGTGATGTGTTAGAGTTTTACAACGCTGTTTTGGGTTCAAAGGCGTCGGCTCAACACAATCAATAATAGGGGGATTCATTATGAAATTGAGCACGCGGAACGTCATCAAAGGCAAGGTCCTCGAGGTCAAGGAAGGCATGGTTGCATCAAAGGTGCTTCTTGACATCGGCGGCGGCAACAAGATCACTTCCATCATCACGGTGGACGCCGTCAAAGACCTCGAAATCAAGGTGGGCGACGAGCTGAACGTTCTGATCAAAGCCACCAGCGTGATGCTGATGAAAGAGTAGTCGACTCCCATCCGGCGGCGGGTTGTGTGTTTGCGCGCGTCCTGAGCTAGATCTGAATACGCATGGGGCCGCCGGCTCCATTCCGTAGGCTCGGCATGTGGAGACGGCTTCCGG